>CAZFIS010000177.1:0-6428 GCA_964519125.1 uncultured Gemmatimonadaceae bacterium
CCAACTTCACGAGGGTAGGCCACGCCCCCCCAACACCGGGTGGCCCCCTCCCCGGCCCTGCGGGCTTTGCCCGCAGGGCCAACTCGTCTTCGGGTCGGTCTTCGTGCGGCTTGCGGCTCCGCTCGCGCACCGAGAGTGTTGGGGCCATGGCGAACCGTCCCGAAGCCGTCATCTCCGTGCTCGTCGCCGACGACGACGAGGGCCAGCGTGTTCTCGTCGAGAGCATCCTGCGGCGAGCCGAAGGCGCCCGCCACCACATCACGCTCGTGCCCGACGGTGACTCCGCGTTGAAGGCGCTGCGCGAGCAGGTCTTCGACGTGGCGCTCCTGGACCTCAGCATGCCCGGTCTGGACGGGCTGGCCGTGCTCGAAGGGATCGCGGGAGATCCTTCCCGACCCCAGGTGATCTTCGTATCCGGCCACGGCACCGTCGCCACGGCCACGAAGGCGATGAAGCTCGGAGCGTACGACTTCGTCGAGAAGCCGGTGGATGCGGAGCGCCTCACCACCCTCGTCTGGAAGGCGGCCCGCGCCCGGCGGGTCCAGGCGAGGAGCGAGCGCCTCGAGGCGATGGTGAACCGGAGCTCGGACGAGGTGCGCATCGTCACGCAGGACGCCCGCATGCGGGAGGTGCTCGAACTCCTGGCGCGCGTCGCCCCATCAGACGTTTCGGTCCTCGTCGTCGGCGAGTCGGGCACCGGCAAGGAGCTGATCGCCCGGGATCTCCACCGCCTGTCCGGGCGCCACCAGGAGCCCCTGGTGGCTCTCAACTGCGCGGCGGTCTCGGAGGCGTTGGCCGAGTCCGAGCTCTTCGGCCATGAGAAGGGCTCGTTCACAGGGGCGGCCACCCGCAAGATCGGCCTTGTGGAGCTCGCGGAGGGGGGCACGCTCTTCCTGGACGAGATCGGCGACCTCGATCCGGCGCTCCAGGCCAAGCTCCTGCGTGCGCTCGAGACCAAGCGGTTCCGCCGCGTCGGAGGCGTGAAGGAGCTTCCGGTGGACTTCCGCCTGGTGTCCGCGACCAACCGACCGCTCCAGGCGCTGGTGGACGCAGGCACGTTCCGCCGGGATCTCTACTACCGGATCAACGCCGTCGTGCTCGAGCTACCCCCGCTCCGGGAGCGCCGCGGCGACATCCTCGTGCTGGCCCGGCATTTCCTCGACCAGTTCCGGCCGGGTGACGCCGGCGACCACACCGTGGCTCCGGACGCCGTGGACGCGCTCGAGCGCTACGCCTGGCCGGGCAACGTGCGCGAACTCCGCAACGTGATCGAGCGGGCGGCGCTGCTGTCGCAGGATCGGCAGCTCCATGCCGCAGACCTGGGGGCGTCCATCGCGGACGGCGCTTCGTCTCCCGAGCCTGCGTCCGAGAGCGAGGCGGAGCTTCCTTCGCTCAACCTCGAGCGCCTCGAGCGCCTCGCCGTGGAGGAGGCCTTGGAGCGCACCGCCTGGCACCAGGGCCAGGCGGCCGATCTGCTCGGGCTCTCGCCGCGGACGCTGCACCGCAAGATTCGCGCGTACGGTCTGCGGCGTCCCGGTTGATCTCCTCGGCCTTCCTCAGTTACGCCGAACGATCCCCGCGATGCCCCAGGCTCGTGCGGAGCACCCGGAGCCCCGTGTTGAGCTCGGGGATCGCGATCGGAACCAGGGCGCGCGCCACGAGGGTCTGCCATCCGCAACGGGCCCTGGAAATCGCCAACTTGCTGGGTTCCCTCCGGAGGCCGATCTTGGGCCGAGGTCTCATCCTTAGGGCCAACGTCTCATGACCGCATGGTGGTTCCGCTCACGATGATCCGGGGGATTCGTTCACCGTTTCGGCGAACGACCGACGAGCGGGGGATTCACCACCTTCGGTTCGTCGTGTCGCTGCTGGCGCTTTGCGTCTCCGTCGCGTCGCCGGTCCGCGTCCACGGCCAGCTCCTGAACTTCGAGAGCTACAGCCACCGGGCGGGTCTGCCGCAGAATCAGGTCCGGGCGCTCATCCAGGATGAGCGCGGATACATCTGGATCGGGACCTTCGGGGGTCTGGCGCGCTTCGACGGAACGAGCTTCGTCAACCTCACGACCCAAGACGGCCTCACGTCGAACGCCGTCTCGGACCTGGCTCTGGACTCCACCCACGCGTTGGTCGCGGCTACGGTGGGGGGCGGCGTGTGCTTCGTGAGGCCCTCCCGCACGCACTGCATCGAGGTGAAGGACGGCCTGGCCTCCAACAATGTGAGCTCGGTCGCGGTGGCGCCGGACGGTACGGTGTGGGCCGCCACCGACGGCGGGCTCTCCCTCCTGCGTGACGAGCACGTGGTGCGCACGTACGGTACGGCCGACGGGCTCCCGTCCGCCGAAGTCAGCCGGGTCGTGCTCGAGCGGGACTCCAGCGTCTGGGTGGGCACGGCGGGCGGCCCGGCCCACCTGGACGGCGATCGCTTTGCGCCCGACCGGGCCGGCGTGCAGGCGCACGGGACCGCGAGCCTTCTCGGCGCGACGAGCAGGGGGATTGTCCTCGCCGTGGGCGACGGAGTGTTCCTCTCCAACGACGGCCACGTGACGCGTCTGGCGGCCGACAGTCTGGCGTCCTCGGAGCCGCCAACGGACGCCACCGAGGGTAGGGACGGCACCCTCTGGATCTCGACCCGAGCGGGGGTGCTCCACTACGCGGGCGGCACCAGGACGTGGCTCACGCACGAGAGCGGCCTCCTCAGCGACAACGTCAACCGCGTGATCGTGGACACGGAGGGCGACGTCTGGTTCGGGACCGAGTACGGCCTGAGTGAGCTCGAGCCGGGCCCGTTCGAGTTTTTCGGCGCCGAGTCCGGCCTCCCCAATCCCTTCGTGCGTGCGCTCCTCCAGGACCGCCGGGGACGCCTGTGGGTGGGCACGCGCTCCGGCCCCGCGCTCTGGGACGGGAGACGATTCCGTCCCGTCGCCTTGCCGCTTCCGGCACGCGGTATCGGGGTCGATGCGTTCGCGAACGCGCCGGGCGGCGGTGTGCTGGTCGCGACCCGCGGGGGCGGACTCGCATGGGTGCGGAGCTCGGGCGTGCGCGTGTTCGGCACGAGGGACGGCCTTCCGGACATGCGCGTGCACAGCCTGGTCGCCGATTCGGGCGGTGTATGGATCGGGACGCAATCCGGACTCGCCCGCTGGTCGAGGGGACGGATCTCGCGACCCGCCGATTCGACGTTGGCGCACGCGTTCATCGTCAGCATGGCCGAGGACCGCAGCGGGCGGCTCTGGCTCGGCCTCATCACGGGTGGCGTCCTCGTCTGGGACGGCACGACCACGATCCACCTGGGCAAGGAGCGGGGGCTCACCGACCAGGCGGTCTGGGCGCTCACGCTCGCCCCGGACGGCGCCATGTGGGTGGGGACGAACGGGGAAGGTGCGTTCCGGGTGCAGGGCGACAGCATCACGCGCCTGACTGCCACGTCGGGCCTTGCCAACGACTTCGTGTGGGAAGTGCTGACGGACACGCGCGGATTCACGTGGTTCTTCACGAGCGACGGTCTCGATCGTCTGCGCGACGGGCGCATCCGGCACTACGGGGTGGGTGACGGGCTGGTCAACCAGGAGGGCTCCGTGAGCGCCTCGCTCGAGGACGCCCAGGGCGACCTCTGGTTCGGGACCGGCTCGGGCGTGTACCGCTACGATCCGTCCGAGGATGCCGTCGTGCGTGCGTCGCCTCCGGTCTATCTCGACGACCTGCGCGCCGGTGACCGGACCTTTCCGCTCTCGGGTGCCGTTCTGGCGCCGCAACACCCGGGCCTGGAAGTGACGTTCTCCTCGCCGACGTACCGGGATCGCTCGGCGATCCGGTTCCGGTATCGACTCGGGTCGGAGGCGGCGTGGTCGCCGCCGCAGAAGGAGCCGCGGGTGAGCCTCGCTGGCCTGGGACCCGGCAAGTACACGTTCCAGGTCATGGCGGAGGACGCGGCGGGCCAGCGCAGTCATCCACCCGCGTCCCTGACGTTCTCGGTGCGTCCGGAGTTCTGGGAGACGTGGTGGTTCCGCGGCTTGATGCTGTTGCTGGTCGCGATCGCGATCGGGTCGGTGTCCTGGATGCGGGCACGCAGGCTACGGAGCGAGCACGAGGCTCTGAACCAGTTGGTGGCCGAGCGCACGCGGGACCTCGCGGAGAAGACCGCGGGCCTCGAGCGGGAGATCGCGGGGCGCGAGGCGGCGGAAGCGGGGCGTCTGCGCCTGGAGGAGCAGCTCCATCAGGCGCAGAAGATGGAGGCGATCGGGCGTCTGGCTGGTGGGATCGCGCACGACTTCAACAACCTGCTCACCGCGGTGATCGGACATGCCCAGCTCCTCGAGCAGGACCTGGGCGAGGAGCACCCGGGCCGTTCGGCCGTGCAGGAGATCGAAGGCGCGGCGCAGCGGGGGGCGTCGCTGGTCTCGCAGCTGCTGGCGTACAGCCGCCAGCAGATCATCCGGCACGACCTGGTGGACCTGAACGAGACGGTGGAGGCGTCGGCTCGGCTGCTACAGCGTGTGATCGGCGATGACGTCGTGCTGGAGGTGAAGCGCTCGGAGGAGCCGGCGCCGGTGCGGTTCGACCGTACACAACTCGACCAGCTGCTGTTGAACCTGGCGGTGAACGCGAAGGACGCGATGCCCGCGGGGGGGCGGCTGACGTTCGAGGTGGGGCGTGAAGAGTTGGCGGAGAGCTCAGGCGATTTGGGACCGGACGACGTGGAGGCGGGGTCGTACGTGACGCTCGAGGTGCGGGATGTGGGGATGGGGATGGAGGAGGGGGTCCTGGAGCGAGCCTTCGAGCCGTTCTTCACGACGAAGGAGACGGGGCGGGGGACCGGCCTGGGGTTGGCGACGGTGTACGGGGCGGTGCACCAGAGTGGGGGCTTCGTACAGGTGAGGAGCGTGCTGGGGGAGGGGACCTCCTTCCTCCTCTACTTCCCGTACGCCGATTCCTAGCGGCATCGACGCCCGTTTGCCACTATGGTGAGTGGTGGCGTACTCGCCAATCACTGTCGCCCTGCCCTGACGACCTCGCGGACCCAACCGACCGAGGTGGACCTTGGTGGTCTATGTGTTGTCCGACGCCCTGGGCGAGACGGCGGAGGCGGTGGCCCGTGCCGGGGCGAGCCAGTTCGACGACGGGGACGTCGAGTTCTTCCGGGTTGCGTACGCCAACGACCGTGCGGCGGTCCTGGATGCGCTGAACGACGCGAAGCGGCGCAACGGGGTCCTGGTCTTTACGCTCGTCGACCCGGAGATGCGCTCGTTCGTGCGGGCCGAAGCTGAACGCCTCGACCTGGCGACGGTGGACGTGCTCGGCCCCGTCCTCGACGCCTTCAGTCGCGTGGCGCCGACGCCGCCGCGCCTCAAGGCCGGGCTCTCGCACCGGCTGGATGCGGAGTACTTCCGCCGGGTCGACGCGATCGAGTTCGCCGTGAAGTACGACGACGGCAAGAATGCTTCCGGTCTCGGAGATGCGGACGTCGTGCTGGTGGGTGTTTCGCGCAGTTCCAAGACGCCCGTGTCGATGTACCTCGCGCGCAAGGGATACAAGGTCGCGAACGTCCCGCTCGTGCCGGAGTTGGATCTCCCACCGGAGCTCCACGGGATCGCACGCGGTCGTGTGATCGGCTTGACCGTGCGGGCGGACAAGCTGCGGCAAATTCGCGAGGAGAGGGTGCGCACTCTGGACATCGAGCTCGGTGCAGGCTACGCCGATCCGTCGCGGATCGCGGAGGAGATCCGGTTCGCGAACCGTGTGTTCGGCCGGCTCGGATGCGCGGTCATCGATGTCACGCACAGGGCGGTGGAGGAGACGGCACGGGAAGTCATCGAGGTCCTGGGGGAGCGAAGCTCGTGACGCAGCACTCGAAGTGGATCTACGGGTTCGACGAAGGCCGCGCCGACATGCGGGACATCCTGGGCGGGAAGGGATCGGCGCTGGCGGAGATGACCTCGATCGGTCTGCCGGTTCCGCCCGGGTTCACGATCACCGCGCAGGCATGCGTCGAGTACGCACGCTCCGGCTCGTCCTTCCTCGATGCTCTCGTCGGCCCCATTCGGGAGGCGGTCGGCCGGCTGGAACGAAGCGTGGGGAAGAAGCTCGGCAACGAGGACGACCCCGTGCTGGTCTCCGTGCGCTCGGGGGCTGCCGTTTCGATGCCGGGCATGATGGACACGGTCCTGAACCTCGGCCTTCACGACGCCTCGGTGCGCGGCCTCGCCGCCACCACCGGCGATCCCCGTTTCGCGTACGACACCTATCGGCGGTTCATCCAGATGTTCGGCAACGTGGTGCTGGGCATCGGCCACGACCGTTTCGAGGAGCTCCTGGAGCGGAGGAAGCAGCGTCGCGGAGCCCGACTCGACACGCAGCTCGACGTGACCGACCTCCAGGGTCTCGTCGAGGACTACCGAGAGCTCGTGCGGAGCGAGTCGGAGCGCGAGTTT
>CAZFIS010000178.1:0-6339 GCA_964519125.1 uncultured Gemmatimonadaceae bacterium
CCAGGACCGCTCGGTCGGCGGTCATCTCGTAGGCGATGGACTGCCGGAAGTGCCACGGTCCGGGCTCGACCGGGAGCGGGATGTCCCCGCGGGGAAGCTGCTGCGCGGGGACGAACGGGATCTCCTGGGGCGTGGGGTTGCCGATCGCCTCGGTCAGCAGGCCGATCATGTTGTGGAAGTACGGAGAGGTCCGCAGGCCCCCGTTCCACCAGGTGGAGTAGCTCGCGCCCGAGCGCATCGTGGTTCCGCCCTTCCCCTCCGCAATGAAGCGCTGATGCATGGCGGAGCCGACCTGGTCGAGACCGGTGAGGATGAGCGGGTCCAGGAATTGGTTCGGGGGATCGCGAAACGGCGGCGCGAACATCACCGTGCCCGCGGGTCCCGTCTGGTGGTGGTCGTACACGATCTGCGGATACCACTCCCGGTACATCACCCGATTCATGTTCGTAGTCTCGGCCAACGCCGACATGTAGAAATCCCGGTTGTCGTCGTGACCGGCGTACTTGCTGTAGAGGACCGGGACGCCCGCCGTCGTGCGCGCGTGCGGATCGTCCTCGCGCATGTACCAGTCGGAGACGAGCTGCATGCCATCCGGGTTGGCAGGGACCACCAGCAGGACGACGTCGTCGAGGAAGCGCAGGGTTTCGGGGTCCGTGCGGTCGTTCATCTCGTAGACGAGCTCGGCGAGCTGCTGCGCGCCCAGCACCTCCGTGGCGTGCAGGCCACCGTCGATCCATACCACCGCCTTCCCTTCGTGGGAGAGCCTGTGCGCCTCCGCCTCGTCCACGCCCTCGGCCCGCGCCAGTCGGCGCGCGATGTCCCGATAGCGACCGAGATGGGCGAGGTTGTCCGGCGCGGAGATGACGGCCATGATCTGGGGCCGTCCCTCCGAAGTGGTCCCGATGGTGTCGAGCAGCATGCGGTCCGACTCGTGCGCGAGTCGGATCCAGTAGTCGTGGAGCTGCGTGTAGTCGATCAGCACGTAGTCGGCCCCGATCTCGTGGCCGAACGCTTCCTGGGGCGTCGTGACCCGGTGTTGGCCGCGGGCGGGCGCGGTCCAGCCGAGGACCAGCACGGCCACGAAAAGTGGATGTGCCAGGCGCTTGCGCATGGGACGGGCTTCCTGTAATGAGTGGGCCATCGCGAGGCGGCAGCGCTCATACTCTGGGCCGCCGGGGTCGGCGTCAACCAACGGCCCGGAGCCGGCGTCCGCCTTCGTCCCTCCGGGGGCTGTGGCTATCTTTTTCCTCCGGGTCCGAGGGGGCTCGGCCGGCGCTCAGTGGCGCCGTCGTACGATCACCGATCACCGAGGAGCGACCGAGATGCCGGTCCGCAGCGCACAAGCAGAGTGGAGAGGTGACCTCCCCTCCGGGAAGGGCACCATGAAGAGCGAAACGGGAACGGTGGACGGCCAGTACTCGTTCGCGTCCCGCTTCGAGGAAGGAACCGGTACGAACCCCGAGGAGCTGATCGCGGCGGCCCACGCCGGGTGCTACTCGATGGCGCTCTCGAACATCCTGGCCAAGGCCGGCCACACCCCGACGAGCGTTCAGACGACGGCCAAAGTGCACCTCGGAGTGCTGGAGGGTGGCGCGGCCATCACGAAGATCGAGCTCGTCTGCCGTGCCGACGTGCCGGGCCTCGATCAGGCGACGTTCCTCGAGCACGCGAACGAGGCCAAGGTCGGCTGCCCGGTCTCCAAGGCGCTGTCCGCCACGCCGATCACGCTGGACGCGAAGCTGGGGAGCTGAGGGGCTCCTCCAACCCGGCCCGCCCGCATCCGCTCCTGGCGGTTCCGGGGGTGTGTGCACACGAGTTGCAGGTAGGCCGCCACGCCCGCTGCGACGAGGCCGATACTCCACGCCATCATGACCACGCTGCTCTGGATCCTGGCCGTCACACTCCTGACGTCCTTCCTCTGCTCGATCCTCGAGGCCGTGTTCCTCTCGGTCCGCCACTCCTACATCGCGCTGTTGCGCGAAAGGGGCGATTGGGCCGGGGAATGGCTGGCTGCGGCGCAGAAGAAGATCGACGAGCCCATCGCGGCGATCCTCACGCTCAACACCATCGCCAACACGATGGGAGCCGCCCTGGGCGGCGCCGTGGCCGGGCGGCTCTTCGGATCGACGTGGATGGCAATCTTCTCGGCCGGACTGAGCTTCGCCGTTCTGACCGTTTCGGAGATCGTGCCCAAGACGCTCGGGGCGACGTACTGGCGCTCGCTCGCCAAGCCGACCGCCTACACGCTGCGCGCGATGGTGATGGTGATGAAGCCGGTGCTGATTCCGCTCGGCGTTCTGGCACGCCTGATCACGCCGCAATCGAAGGACCCGACGGTGAGCCGGGCCGAGCTGGCCGTGCTGGCGGAGATCGGCCGCCGGGAAGGAACGCTCGACGAGGACGAATGGCAGGTCGTGACGAACGTGATCCGCCTGGACGAGGTGTCGGTCGGTGAGGTCATGACGCCCCGAACCGACATCGTGGCCGTCAGCGTGGACGCCACGCTCCAGGCGGCCCAGGAGCTCATGATCGACGAGGGCCATCTCCGTCTCCCCGTCTACGAGGAGACGCTCGATCACATCGTGGGAGTGGTGCTCGCCCGCGACCTGTGGCGTGCCGACCGTGACGGGATCTCCCAGGTTCGCGACGTCGTTCGCCCCGTCCCGTTCGCGCCGGCCTCGAAGCCTGTGGAGGACCTGATCCCGGAGATGAGACAACAGCGCACGAAGATGGCCATCGTGGTGGACGAGTTCGGCGGCACGGCGGGGCTCGTCACGCTGGAGGACCTCATCGAGGAGATCATCGGCGAGATCCAGGACGAGCACGAGGCGGACGAGCCCCAGGGCTTCCAGGAGCTTTCCGCCGGACGTCTGAGGATCTGGGGCGGCGTCTCCCTCCGTGTCGCGGCCGGGCGCCTCGGCATGACGCCGACCGAAGAGGAGGAGGAGGGTTACGACAGCCTGGGCGGCTTCGTGTTCGGACGGCTCAACCGCATCCCGGTCCTCGGCGACGAGATCGACGTGGACAGCGGTACGCTCAGGGTCACGCGGATGCGCGGCCGGCGCATCGAGTACCTGGTCTTCTCACCCCCGGTCGACGGCGGACGCGGCTGACGCGTCGTGCACGGAGCTCTCCGAGCGCTGCTCCTCGAGCCAGAAGGAGAGTGCCAGGAAGATCGCTCCGCACGTGATCGCCGCATCGGCCATGTTGAAGATCGGGAAATCCCAGAATCCCAGGTTGATCGGGCCGATGAAGTCCACGACGCCGTGGCTCCACCGCAGCCGGTCGTACAGGTTGCCGACCGCCCCCGAGACCACCAGCGAGATGGCGAGGATGCGCAGGTAGTCGCGGGCGGACGATTGCTTGAGCAGCATGGTGAGCAGCACGAGCGCCAGGATCGTCACGGGCACGAAGAACCAGCGTGAGTCCTGCCCCATGTGGAGCCCGAACGCGGCGCCCTTGTTGAACGCGAGCGTCACGGGCACCAGACCGCCCAGGAGGCGCTCGCTCTGACCGCTGCCCAGCGCGCTCATGGCCCACCGCTTCGTGATGAAATCCAGAACCATCACGAGGGAGAACGTGATCCCGAAGATGCTCAGCTTGGACCGCACGCGGATCGCCTGGTTGAGGGCTGGAAGAACGGTGGAGCTCAGCGCCAATCTACGCGCGGAGCGGCGGATCGTTCCCGTGGGCGCGCCTGGCGAAGCCCGCTGAACGAAAGAAGCCCCCGGTTGGCCGGGGGCTTCTTCGTGCTGCGGTGGGTGGTGGGGCGCCTACATCGCGCCGACCGCCCGGGCCACGTTGATCCGGCCCTTTCCGTAGTAGGGCGTGTTGCCGCCCCCGATCGGATCGGCCGAGTTGCGGATGTACGCCCGCACCTGCGCCGGTGAGCGGCCCACGTCCTCCACCGCGAGCGCGGCGAGGCCCGAGACGTGCGGGGTGGCCTGGCTGGTTCCGGCCACGCCCAACACGTAGTAGCCACCCGCGCAGTTGTAGAGCAGACTCGTCTGCGGACAGAGCGCGTACACCCACTCGCCGAGGTCTCCTCCGGGAGCGGCCACGTCGATGGCGGACCGGCCGTAGTTCGTGTAGCTGGCCGGCACATCGTTCATGCGGGTGGCCGCCACGCAGATCACGTGCGTCGCGTCGCAGTAGGTCGAGAAGAACGAGGGTACGTGCGTGCGGATCTCGTTCCCGTCCGCATCGTAGCCCACGAAGATGTTCTGCTGCCGGTCGAGGTCGTTGCCGTCGTTGCCGGCGGCCACGACGATGGTTACGCCCTTCTGCTTCGCGTAGTTCATGAGGCGGTTGTACGCTGCCACCTCACCCGGGTACGCCGACTTCCGGAACCATCCGCCGAGGCTCAGGTTGATCACGTCCGCGCCGTGGTCGATGGCGAACAGGACTCCCTGGTAGACGCCGTGGCAGCCATCGAGGAAGCTGCACACCTTCACCGACATAAGCGTCGTCCGGGACGTGACGCCCGCGAACGCCCATGCATTGCTCGCCACCTGGGTGGCCACGTTCGTGCCGTGGAAGTGCAGGTCCGTCGTCGGGTTGCGGTCGGGGAAGTAGTACGCCGCGTACGCGTCGTCGACGGGCTCGAACGACGCCGAGCGCGACAGGTCCACGCGGCCGACCAGGTCTGGCAGCAGGTAGTCGATGCCCGTGTCGAGGATGGCCACACTCACGGCCGAGGAGCCGAGACGGCCGACCGCCCACGCGGCGTCCGCGTGGATCTGGCGCATGTTCCACTGGAGTGAATAGAGGATCGCCGTGGTCGGGTCGTCCGAGCTGAGCGGCGCGGGCCCGAGGGCGTCGAGGGCCTGGGGGCTGGTGACGGCCGCCGGCTCGAGGAGCCGGAACTCCGCGTCCTCCACCACGTACTGGGCGCCCACCCGGTCCTGGAGCTCGGTCGCGGAAGCGGCGTCGAGGCCTTCCACCACCGCCACGCCGATGGGGTGGTTCACGAGCACCGTGCCGCCGAGATCCGCCACCGCACTCTCGAAGTCGGCGGGCGCGGAGGAGCGGAACACGACCAGGTATCGGGCCGGGGTCTGGGCGAAGACTTGCGGTGCGGCCTGCGCGAGCGTCGGCGCGTTCCCCGACGGCACGGGCCCTACCAGGGCCGTGTCGGAGCATCCAAATGCCGCCGCGGCCAGGACGACCGCGACGAAGTGCTTTCTCGTCAACATGGGACTTCCCCCCCTCAGACATGGGAACTGTCGACGGTCGTGCGCGGAGGAGCGCCAGGCAGGAGAGACCGCGCTCCGTACCCGCGGAGCGCAGCATGTATGCACCACACACGAGCCGGTGGGCAAGGCTTTTCGTTTCTTGGCCCTGTCAACAGGTGGGTTCATATTCGGGGCAACGTCGGTGCGCGCCCGGTGCGCCGAATCGACGCGCCGACCGTCCCCTCCGGAGTCATGCCATGTCCGACCGACACTCCCTCGCTCCCGCCACGAAGCAGGAGCTCGAGAACGCCAGGACCAAGGGTCAGGTGATCGGGTTCGCCCAGGGCCTCGGCACCGCGCTGGTCGCCGGCCTGGCCATGAAGTTCCTCGGGTGGATCCCGATTGTCCTGGTCGTGGGGGCGGTGGCGTGGGTGGTCTACAAGCTCGTCGCCGGCCGCGAGGAGTAGGCGCTCCCCCTTTCAGCGACCTGCCGCCGCGCTGCGCTCGCGCAGATACGTCAGGACGGCGTCGCTCATGGCCGGCACGCCCTCCGCGAGACGAACCGCATCACCGACGCGCCCCTCCCTGGCGGCGGACTCGACCTGGAGCAGCTGCTCGGCCAAAGGATGGGCGCAGACCGCGCCGGACGCGGCCTTGAACGCGTGCGCCGCGGATCGGATGTCCGCGGCACGACCCGACGCGAGCGCGGAGGTGAGCGCCGCCCCGCGCTTCGGAATGTGGGCCACGAAGGTGCCGAGAATCTCCTCCACCGCCGACTCGGCGCCCGCTTCCCGCATCGACTCCGTGAACGCAGCGACGTCGATGGGCAGTGGCCCGGCATGTGCAAGGACGACGGACTCCGCCGGCTCCGTCGCATTTCCACCCGCAGGGTCGGCGGGCGCCGCCGGCGAGTCCGGCGGCGGGCCCCATTGCTCGACGACGGCGAACAGGTCGTGCGACTTGAACGGCTTGGCCAGATACTCGCTCATGCCGGCCGCGAGACAGTGCTCCCGCTCACCGGCCAGCGCGTCGGCCGTCAGGGCGATGATGGGAAGATCGGCCCCTCCGGGCAGCGTGCGGATCTTCGCCGTGGCTTCCAGCCCGTCCATCTCGGGCATGTGGATGTCCATCAGGACGACGTCGAAGTGCCCCGTCTCGATCGCGG
>CAZFIS010000179.1:0-6320 GCA_964519125.1 uncultured Gemmatimonadaceae bacterium
CACCGGAGCGCATGGGCGAGATCCTGGACGGGGAAGGGATCGTCTTCATGTTCGCGCCGCTCCTGCATCCGGCGATGCGCCACGTGGGACCGGTGCGGCGGGGCCTCGGCATCACGACGATCATGAACCTGCTGGGGCCCCTCACGAACCCGGCGGGCGCCCGCCGGCAGGTGATGGGCGTGGCGGATCCGGCGTTGCTCGAGCTGGTCGCGGCCGCGCTGGCCGAGCTCGGTCACGTGCGCGCGCTGGTCGTGCACGGGGAGCCCGGCATGGACGAGATCAGTCCGGGTGGGGCGACGCGGGTGGCCGAGCTCGCCGACGGACGGGTCGATGTGCGCGACGTCACGCCCGAGGACCTGGGTGTGGAGGCCGGCCGCCTGGAAGGCCTGGTGGGGGGCGAGCCCGACGAGAATGCGGCCATCATCCTGCGGGTTCTTCGAGGAGAGGAGCGCGGCGTGTGCCGCACCGCGAGCGTGCTCAACGCGGCCGCCGCGATCTACGTCGCGGACCGCGCCGGATCGCTCCCGGAGGCCGTGGCCGCCGCAGGGTCCTCCATCGATTCGGGGGCGGCGCTGGACGCGCTCGGGCGGTTGAAGGACGCGACGCGCCGGTAACGCCCTCCGGGGACCTCAGTACTTCCGGATGACGCCGACCACGATGCCCTGGATGCGAACGTCGTCGGCGTCCACGATGATGGGCTCCATGGTCGGGTTGGCCGGCTGGAGCCGAACCCGGTTGCCCCCCTCGCGGTACAGCTTCTTCACAGTCGCCGAATCGCCACCGACGAGCGCGACCACCATCTCGCCGTCCTCGGCCGTCGGCTGCGCCTGAACGACGATGTAGTCGCCGTCGCGGATCTGCTCCTCGATCATCGAGTTCCCCTCGACACGCAGCACGTAGTTGTCGCGCTGGCGCCGGACCATGTCCGGCGGGACGGCGATGCTCTCGGTGTCGGGGATGGCCTCGATGGGGAGGCCCGCGGCCACCGCTCCCATGAGCGGAAGCTCCACCGTGGGGGCTCCGTGGTCGCGGCGCACGAGCTCGATGGAGCGGCTCTCGTTGTAGGACTTTCTTATATAGCCTTTGCGCTCCAGATTGCTCAGGTGCTCGTGCACGGTCGCGAGGGACGCGTACCCGAAGGACTGCGCGATCTCTTCGAAGCTCGGCGCGTAGCCCCGGTCCTCGATGAACCCGTCGATGAAGTCCAGGATCTCCTTCTGGCGCTTTGTCAGGGGCATCCGCCCGCCCTCCATCCTGTGGGACCCGAACAGGAACCGAAAAAAGGATACCCGAACGTTGCCCGAAACGCAAGGATCCGGGTCCCTGCCGGGGATTCTGGCCACGATCGTGCGCACCAAGCGCGAGGAGCTCGCGGAGTTGCGCACCCGGACTCGTGCACTCGAGCGCAAGGCCTCCGAGGCGCACCCCGCGCGTGACTTCGCTCGCGCGCTCGACCGACGTGGTGACGTGGCACTCATCGCCGAGTGCAAGCGCCGCTCCCCGGGCGCGGGTGACATCCGGCCGGACCTCGACCCGGCCGCGCTCGCTGGCGTCTACGAGAGCGCCGGAGCGGCGGCATTGAGCGTGCTGACCGACGCGCGCTACTTCGGCGGCTCCAACGCCGACCTCGGGGCCGCGCGCTCGGCGACGTCTCTTCCGGCCCTGCGCAAGGACTTCACGCTCGACCCTCTCCACATCCTGGAGGCGCGGGCGGTGGGGGCCGACGCTGTCCTGCTGATCGTGCGGATCTTGACGGACGAGGTGCTCCGTCGGCTTCTGGCCGAGGCGCGGAGTGCGGGGATGGCGGCCCTGGTCGAGGCCCACGATCTGAGTGAGGTGCACCGGGCCCTGGACGCAGGAGCGCGGATCCTGGGCGTCAACAACCGGGACCTCGCCACGTTCACGACGAATCTGGAGACGACGCTTCGCGTGCTGGGGGACCTTCCCGACGACGTGACGGTGGTCTCGGAGAGCGGAATCCGCGAGCCCGAGGATATCGCGCGCCTCGGGGCGGCGGGCGTGCACGCCGTGCTCGTGGGAGAGGCGCTGCTCGGGAGCCCGGATCCGGGGCTCCGAGCGTCCGAGCTGGTCGACGCGGGTCGCGGCGCACGGCCGCTGGGGCCGGGGCAGGATACGCATGGCTGATAGGGTGCGCATAAAGATCTGTGGCCTCATGCGCCGGCAGGACGTAGAGGCCGTCGACCGCGCCGGCGCCGACTACGTGGGCGTGATCCTGTCGGCTGGCTTCACCCGGAGTGTGGAGCCCTCGCTGGCGGGCGATCTCGTGCGAGGCGTCTCCGCGACGCCCGTCGCGGTGCTCGTGGACGAGAGCCCCGACGGGGCGGAGGTGCGGGCCACCGCGCTCGGTGCGAAGGTGCTCCAGCTCCACGGCGAGGAATCGCCGGACACGGTGAGGGAGGTCGCGACCCGCGGAGACTGGCGGCTCTGGAAGTCCATCCGCGTGTGGCGTCCCGACGATGTTCCGCGTGCGGTGGAGCGCTACGGTGCGCTGGTCGACGGTCTTCTGCTCGAGGGATTCCGGGAAGGGGTGGTCGGGGGTGGGGGGGTCCGTCTCGATCTTGACGCTCTCATGACGGTCCGCGCCGAAATTCCATCCGGCCTCGAGGTCGTCCTCGCCGGGGGGCTGCGGCCGGAGAACGTGGAGGGCGCGGTGGCACGCTTTCGTCCGGCCGTGGTAGATGTGAGCTCAGGCGTGGAGCGCGAGCCGGGCAGAAAGGACCCCGATCTCGTGCGCCGCTTCGTGGAGGCGGCCAGGCGCACCCCCCCCATCCGATGAGATCCTCACAGACATGGCAAGTGAACGCGTGAAGGAGAGCACCGCGGCCCATGGCCGGTTCGGGCCCTACGGTGGACGCTACGTCCCCGAGACGCTGATCGGCGCTCTGGACGAGCTCGAGGCTGCCTACCGAGAGGCGCTGCAGGACCCCCCCTTCGGAGCGGAGCTCGACGGGCTGCTCAGCGAGTTCGTGGGGCGCCCGACGCCGCTGTACCGGGCGCGCAGGCTCGAGGAAGCGGCGGGCCATCCGGCCATCTACCTGAAGCGCGAGGATCTGAACCACACGGGCGCTCACAAGATCAACAACACCCTCGGGCAAGCGCTCCTGGCGCGTCGGATGGGCAAGCGGCGCATCATCGCGGAGACCGGCGCGGGCCAGCACGGCGTCGCCACCGCGACCGTATGCGCTTTGTTCGGGATGGAGTGTGTCGTCTACATGGGCGAGGAGGATGTCGAGCGCCAGGCGCTCAACGTCTACCGGATGAAGCTCCTCGGCGCCGAGGTCCGACCGGTGGGCTCGGGCACGCGTACGTTGAAGGACGCGACGAACGAGGCGATCCGTGACTGGGTCACGAACGTCGAGACGACGCACTACATCATCGGCTCGGTGGTGGGCCCCGACCCCTTTCCGCGGATCGTGCGAGACTTCCAGGCCGTCATCGGTAGAGAGGCCAGGGCCCAGATTCTCGAGATCGAGGGTCGCCTGCCCGGCCTCGTAGTGGCGTGCGTTGGAGGTGGGTCCAACGCCATGGGTATCTTCCACGCCTTCGTCCCGGACGCCGACGTCGCGCTCGTCGGCGTCGAGGCGGCGGGCGAGGGCCTGGAAACGGGGCGGCACGCCGCTTCCCTCGGCCAAGGCGTCCCTGGTGTCCTTCACGGATCCCTGAGCTATCTTCTCCAGGATGCGCACGGCCAGGTCGCGCCGGCGCACTCGGTGTCGGCGGGTCTGGACTACCCGGGCGTGGGGCCCGAGCACGCTCATCTGAAGGACGAAGGGCGGGCCACGTACACCTCGGTGACGGATGCGGAAGCACTGGCGGCGTTCCACCGCCTCTCCAAATTGGAGGGAATCATCCCGGCTCTTGAGTCGGCCCACGCCATAGCCTACGTGCTGCGCGAGGGAAGAGCCTACGACGCGCGGGGTCCGATCGTCGTGTGCCTCTCGGGGCGCGGGGACAAGGACGTCGCGCACGTTGCGCGTATCGAGGGAGCCGGAGCGCTGCTATAGTGGACTACGAGAAGACCTTCGTGACCTCGTCCAGGAACGAGCCGTGACCGAAGTCACTACCGACGGTGGCCAGCAAGGAGCGGCGGCCGAGGAGTGGACGGGCGCCCAGCCCGTTCAGGCGGTACACGATCTCTTCGTGACCTTGGGCAAGGCCTTCCGTGCCTATCAGCTCTATGACGAGAACAACCCTGTCCGGCAGCGCTTCGTGGAGAGCCTGCGCAAGGCGTTCCAGGGGCTCTGGACCGACCTCGATCGTCTCACGCTGACGGTCGAGGAGGACCGGATCCTGTTGGGAGGCCGCGACGTCTATGTGGCGGAGACGCGCGCCGACTCGCTCGCCTTCCTCTTCTTCAAGGACGGCATCCGAGAGATCACGTTTCTCCCGGGCCTCGAGGAGCAGGAGCTCGAGTCCTTCCTCGGTGTGCTCCAGCGCGCCCGCAAGCTGCGGCCCGAGGGCGACGACCTCCTGACGGTCCTTTGGGAACAGGAGCTCCAGTACTTTCTGTACCAGTACGTCGACTTCCTCTCCGAGGGCGTCGAGCTTCCCGTCGCCGGAGAGGGAAACTCCGCGGACCAGCTCGGCACGGTCCTCCATGAGGAGGCCGTCGAGGAGGAAGCGGAGGAAGGGGAGGAGGTCGGGAAGGCCGCTCGCGCGGCCCCTCCGGCGCCGCAGACGGTCAGCAAGGAGGACTTCAACCCGACGCTCTACGCGCTCGATCCACGCGAGATGCAGACGCTCCGGGCGGAGATCGACCGGGAGGTCAAGAGGGATCTCCGTTCCGACGTCCTGGCCGCCCTCTTCGATCGCCTCGAGGAGCCGGACCGGCCCGAGCGACAGTCCGAGATCCTTGGCATCCTGGGTACGTTGCTGCCGAACTTCCTCAGCCGCGGCGCCCTGGTGGCGGCCACCAACGTGCTCGACGAGCTCCGCCGCCTGGAGAAGAGCGACGGCGTCTTCGACGAGAAGCGGTTGGAGGAGTCGCAGGCCATCCTCGACGAGGTGAGCCATCCGGACACGATCGGGGAGCTGATCCAGGCGCTCTACGACGGGACGATCCGGGCGACGCCGCCGCAGCTCGCGACCTTCCTGCAGTACTTGCGGGCCGGGGCCCTGGCCCCCCTCCTGCGCGCGTCGGAGACCATCGAGCACAAGGAGCTCCAGGCCGTTCTGCGCAAGGCGGTGCAGGGGATCGCGTCGAGGAACCGTACGGCCGTCGTCGGCCTGCTCGACGAGGACGACCCGGTTCTGGCGTCCGCGGCGGCACGCCTGTGCGGAGACATGCAGATCGCCGAGGCCGGACCCGCTCTCGCCGGACTGCTCGCCCACCGCGATCCGTCGGTCCGCCTCGCGGCCATCGAAGCGGCAGTGAGCCTGAAAGCCTCCACGGCCGCCAGCGCCCTGCAGCAGACCCTCGACGATCCGGATCGCATGGTGCGCATCGCGGCGGCGCGTGCTCTCGGCGAACTGCGGTACCGGCCCGCGGCCCGTCGCCTCAGCGAGATCCTCTCCGGCAAGGAGATCCGGAGCGCGGACATTTCCGAGAAGGTGGCGTTCTTCGAGTCCTATGGGCTCGTGGCGGAGGAGGAGGCCGTCAGTCTCATGGACAAGCTCTTGAACGGGAAGAAGTTCCTGGGCAAGCGCGAGCCGGGAGAGGTCCGCGCCGCGGCCGCGCTCGCGCTCGGCAAGGTGCCAGGGGCAGCTGCCCGAGCTGCGCTGGAGAAGGCTTCCCAGGACGAGGACGCTGTGGTGCGCAGCGCCGTCGGCCGCGCGCTGCGGAAGGAGGAGTGAGCCGGTGACGTCTGGAACCAGCCTGAACCTGCAGGAGGAGGGCCGCCGGATCCTGACGGCGCTGTACAGCACCCTGAACGCGCTACGGCTCTATCCGGTCGAGAACGAGACGGTCCAGCAGGCGCTCGACGAGCTCCACGGGCTGGTCGCGAACATCGTCACGATCGAGGGCGGGGCCGAGATCCGGGTCGTGGGCGATTTCTTCTTCCTCAACGAGACCCGGCTTCGCCTCGACCTGTCGAACTTCGCGACGTTCGGCTCGTTCGCCCGCTCGCTCCAGGACCACGGGATCGGGGCGGTCGAGGTACTCCCGGGGATCGAGCGCAGCGAGTGGGCCCCGTTCGTTGCCATCCTTCTGCGCAAGCCGGGACCGGGAGACCTGTTCGAGGCGTTCATGGACCGGTTCTCCGGCGCTCCTGTCGAGCACATCCTGCTCCGGCCGGAGCGCGATGTGCAGGACCCCGAGCAGAAAGAGGAGTAGCTCAACGCAGCCAAGCGCACCAACG
>CAZFIS010000180.1:0-6312 GCA_964519125.1 uncultured Gemmatimonadaceae bacterium
GCACGCTGTTCCTCGACGAGATCGGCCTCATGCCGCTCTCGCTCCAGGCGAAGCTCCTGACGTTCCTGGAGTCACGGACGTTTCGACGGGTGGGTGGCACGGAGGACATCCGTGTGGGTGCACGCATCATCACCGCGACGAACGCCGACCTCGCGGAGGAGGTCGAGTCGGGTGCGTTCCGCGAGGACCTCTACTACCGCCTGAACGTCGCCCAGATCACGCTGCCTCCGCTGCGCGAGATCCGCAGCGATATCGAGACGCTCGCACGGCATTTCGTCCGCCAATCGGCCGAATACTTCGGTAAGCCGGTCCCGGAGCTGGAGCCTGGAGGCGTCGAACGACTGAGCTCCTACGACTGGCCGGGCAATGTGCGCGAGCTGCGCAACGTGATCGAGCGAGCGCTCATCTTCTCGAGTGGGCGAACCTTGAAGCTGGGACCCCTGGGCTACGATCCCGCGGTATCGCCCCCCGGCGCGGAAGACGATCCGCGAGGTATCAGGATGCCTCGCGGACTCACACTCGACGAGGTCGAGCGTCGCTACATCGCGGCGACGCTGGACGAGGTCGACGGCCACGTCCAGGAGGCTGCGGACCGACTCGGGGTGACGCGCAAGGTGCTGTGGATGCGACGTAAGAAGCACGGGCTGGACTAGCCCGTCAGTAGAGCACGGCCACCACGTATCGCAGGCTGTGCCCCCGGCGCTCGAGCGAGCGCGAGACGGGGACATCCGGCCGCCCTCGGCTTCCGTCGAGCGACCAGGACGATCGCTTCGTCTCCCCGTCGGACCGTCGACCCACGCCCCCGCTCGGAAGTGAGACCGCCTCATGGCGGAATGATCCCGATCGGCGAGCGCTACCTCGCATGGCTACATCGGCCAGTAGCGTGGCCGAAGAGGGAAGCGTGGTGGACACCGAAGGAAGGATGGTGACCGTCGCCTGCATCGTACCCCCGCGGGCCGGTCCGTGCTGCTGCGCGGCGAGGCCGGGGGCCCCGAGCCCAAAGAGCAGCACGAGGCCGACCGTCGGACGGAAAGCTCGAATGACAGCTTCGAATGCCACGCGCACCCACTACCGATGATGAGGTCTGGTCGATCTTCCACCTTATTCCAGTTTCGGCGGAAAACGCAAGCAGCTTGATCCCTCATCGGTCGCTCCCCGAACCCAGCGCGATGGGTCGAAGGTGGACCGCCGGCCCCTCCTTGTTCGGAACGTCGAAGGCCCGTTCGATCGGTGCGGTCGAGTCGGGCTCTCCGGACGAGGTCACCCTTACGGTGTAGTGGCCCGGGCGGAGCCGCTCCACGTAGAAGACTCCGTCGGAGTAGGTCCGCGTCGTCGCTACGACGGCGCCCGATTCGTTGAGGATCTCGACCTCAACGCCGGCCAGAGGTCGCGGCACGCTGTCCCGGGTCCCGACGGATCCGAGCAGCTCCCGCGTTCGGTGCACGGCCAGAGTGATGTGCGCGAACAGGTTCGGCGACGGTCTCACCGGCACGTCCCGTCGCGACGGAGCCCACTCGGGATCGATCGAGAGCGAGTCGAGGGCGACCGTCGACGCTTCGTACGGGGTGAGATTCCACGCCCGGAACCGCCCCTGGGCGTCGGTCGTGCGGCGCTGCCCATCGACCACGACCGTGGCTCCGCCGACAGGCGGCTCGTTCGGCTCCTGCTTCCCGTCGCCATCGAGATCGTAGAATACCCGACCGGACACGCCCCCCTGCCCCACGCTCTGGTTGGGCAGGGCCATGAGGCCGGTCTCGTCGTCGTACGCAACGCCCCCGTCGGCGCTGACGAACAGGCCGGGCCCGCTGCCCCGCGATCCCCGGACCTGCATGAAGCCGGAGTTGGCCCGGATCGAGAATCCGAGCGTGAACGTGGGTGGCGCTCCCTGGCGCAGCCGTACACGAGCGTCGACGACTGCCCGGCTCGTCGCCCGGACCGACGCTCCGAGCTCGGCGAGCTCCACTCCGACCGTGCTCACGCCCACCGCGCCGGACCAGCTCGCGTCCTGGATCGCGCCCGGCAGCTTCCGGCTCAACGTGTGGAAGACGCGCAACGTGGCGAGGTCGTGCGCCTGCAGCCCGGACTCGAACCCGAGATCGAGATGGGTTCGCCGGACCGTCGTCGAGAGCGCGCCCTGCCACCAATCGACGCGATTCCGTTCCATGCCTCGCATGAGGATGCGCGCCGACAGCCATCGTCCGCCCAGAAAGGACACCGGACCGGACGCCGAAGCCTGTCCGGACCACCCCACCAGGCCCTGGCCGGCGCTCCTGGAGCTCCAGGTGTAGGAACCGGTCAGCGAGCCCCGGGACCCGGCCGCATACGCCAGGTTCGCCCGAAAGAACGAGGTGCGACGTGCCTGGAGATCGGCGTTCAGGTTGGGGAGCGGAGAGAGACCGAGGTCGAGCAGCGGCTCGACGCTCACCCCGCTGCTGTCCGCCACCCTGTCGACGCCACCGCCCGCGGTGAGCCAGGGCGTCACCCCACGCAGGAGCTCACCGAAGTAGTACGTATCGCATCCCGGGTCGTCGCAGCGTCCTCCACCCAGCGTGTAGCGCCATCGGTGGGGTGGGACGCGCCCGGCCGGCACGACGTAGACGAGCCGCTGGTCCACCTCCTGGCCGGCGGGCCCGATAAGTCGGATCCGAACCGGCGTGTTGCCATAGTTGAGCGGCGTTCGGATCTGCGTGGGCGAATCCGAGCTCGATACCCCCACGAGCTGCTCACCCTGGTAGACCTCGTACTCCCAACCGGCGGGAACGGCGGGCGTCACCGCCGCCTGTCCGAAGTAGCGCGGCGTCGTGAACGGCTGATTCGTGATCGAGAACCCCGTGAGGCGGCGCGCCAGGGAGCCCTCTCCGAGGATGCTGCCCACCTGGATGCGACGAACCCAGGGCGATCTCGGAAACACGCGGGTGTAACGGGCGAAGCCGTCCGATGTGCTCGGAGCGGTCCCGCCGGCGAGGAGCCCGGTCGTGCCGGCTTCCAGCCCACCGCCGAGCACGCTGGCCCCGAGCGTACCCTGGAAGCTCGCGCGCCGGACGCCACTGCCGTCCGACATCGAGAGGCCCCACCCCGCCGCCCACCCTCCCGTGCGAGCCTCGTATGGCAAGCGGGCGAACCTGCTGGGAGAGAACATCCTCTGGCGGAGCCGCTCCCGCTCCCGCTCGGCGGCGAGCTCCAGCCTCCTCGTCGCCGGAAAGTCCCGGTTCTCGGCAACCACGACGACGAGATCGGTCCAGTCCACCTCGACCTGGGCTCCGAGAATCCGCGCCAGAACCACCTTCGACACGTAATCCTGGTCGCCGCGGTGGACCCAGGCCGTCGGGGGGTACGTCGTGCTGTCCGTTCCGGTGACCACCCTGCGGCGTGCGATGTCGAGCGTCGTGCGCCAGACGTCGGGCGGCCATTGCAGGACGACCTCGCTTCCCTTGCGAGCGGTCGGGATGCCGACCTGCTGGAGCACCGGCCACAAGGGAATGAGAACCTGCCCCGTGCTGTCTACCAACGTGACCAGCGAGATCCGGCTGGGGATACGCTGGACGTGAAGCTGGAAGAGCCCCTCCTCCATCGCCGAGGTCTGCTGTGCCGCGAGCGCGGCGGCACATCCGAGCGCGGACAGGGACGCCAGGACCAGGGCGGCGCAGACGGAACGGAAGCGGCGGGCGAGCATGATGAAAGCGGCGGTCCGAGCAGCCCTACGCGACCGGCGTGTCGGGCCGCGCCGCCGCGGCGGTCATCGGATCGGTACCTGGACGACGACCGGCTTGGCGGGCAGAGGCCCACCCGGAGGCAGGTCCTTCCGGTTCGTATCCATCGTGTAGCGAACGCTCGCCGCGCTGTCGCCCGCCGGCACGGCGACGGAGATGCGGCGTCTCATCGAGTGATAGACCGCCAGCACCCGCTCGGTGCTCCCCAGCGTGTGGCCGGCCGCGTCCAGGGCCTCGACCAGGATCCTGCCGAGGAAGGCGGCGTTGCCCGTGCGATGCAGGTCGATGAACGCCACTGCGCTGTCGCCGACCATCGATGCGTGCGCGCTGTCGGCGGTCAGGCCCGTGGTGACGTCGCCGTTGCGGTAGTTCACAGCCACCACCACGACCGTCTCCACATCGATCTTCACGCCCACGCCACCGGCGCTGTCCTGGATGGGCGGCTGGCCGCCCCGAGAATGGATGAGCGCCCGGGCCCAGTATTCCCCGTCCGGCAGGTTCGCCGGCGGCCTGGCGAGCACCCGAACGACCTGGCGCTGGCCCGGCTGCAGGACGATGCGGCGCGGGAATACGCTCAGCCACGGAACGGCCGAGGGCTCTCCCGGAGGGGCCTTCGGAGTGACGGGCACGGTGATGTTGCCCGCGGCGTCGGAGCGTGGATAGCCGAACGCGAATCCGATCCGGATCTCCTCGGGCCGTGATCCGGGGTTGAAGAGCGTCATCTCCCCGGACCGGTGCCGATTGCTCAGGTAGACCGCCATCGGCGAGACGGACACGCACATCAGGGAGGTGGCCGACAGCGCGAGCATCGCGATCGCGGCCACGGCGACCCGCGCCGGGTGTGCCCGCAGAAAGGCGGCGAGGGACGAAGGAGTCGGAAAGGTGCGCTGTGAAGAAGTCATGCTCAGGTTCCGGCGTTGCTGATCTGGACCGTGATCGTGGCCGTGTAGAGGCCCGGGGGCTGATTCGGCCCCGGGCTGGCGGTCCCGCCGAGATAGACGGTCACGCCCGACTCCCAGAAAGGGATCCAGATCGACGTCGGCGTCGTGGGATCGAAGTCGAAGTTCCAGCCGAGCCGGGACCACCGATAGCGCCCGGAGGTGTTGCTGAACGAGAGCGGCAGGACCTTGCCCTGGGCCGAGACCATCCGGGTGGGTAGGATCACGTCGAGCGTGTAGGTCCCGTTGCCCCGGATGTCGAACTCGGCGCGTCGAGCCGCGTCGGTCACGGAGATCGTGGAAGAGATCCCGGCCTGCAGCTGCCCGAAGGCCAGGTCCTGGACCGGGACGACCGAGAGCTGGGCGCTCGCAGCGAGCGGTGCGACGAGAAGCGCGCACCAGGCGGCGATCCAGCCCACTCGGTGCGCGCTCATCGCTTCAGCTCCTCGGAAGATGACAGGTCGTGCCGCCGGCGACGATCAGTAGACCGCCGTGACGGTGAAGACCAGCGCCCCCGTGTATGTCCCGGGGATCCGGTCGGTCGTGTTGGTCGAGCTGATCGAGCCGCCGACCTGCACGTAGGACGTCTTGGTCGTCCCGTCACCGCTGCCCGCATTGTTCGGCAGCGAGGTGCAGGCGGTGGCCGAACCGCTGAGGGCGCCGGACTGCGTTGTGGAATACCCGCAGGAGAACGTCACCGGAAGCTTCGGCGCGGTGGGGTTCCCGACCAGGGAGAGGCCGCCCGACGGCAACGACGCCGAAACGCTCACGTCGGAGTTGTGGTCGATCTTGAGAACGCCGAGCGTCCCGCTCGCCGGTGTGGTCCCGGGCGTCAGCGCAGCCGAAGCGCCGGCCGCGACGTTGCCGAAGTCCATATCGGACACGTTCTGCACGTCGAGGTAGGCGAGAATGGTCGCGGAGGCGTTCACGGTTCCGGAAGCGCTCTGCGCGGAGGCGATGCTCGGCGCGAAGGCGAGGGCGCCGGTCAGGGCCCAGAAGACGATCTTCTTCATGGTGGTCTCCTCGTGTTCCTGTGTGGTTCCTGTCGTTCCGGGGAGCGCCGACGCCGAGCGTCGCAGGCTCCGTGTCCGGCGCCCTACAGGTGCACGGGGCATGCCAGGTTCGGCGATACACATAAGGCGTTGTACTAGAAGGAGTTACAGAACATACGGCAACACGTGCCACGACAATCGTTCCCAAAACGGAACGGCTTTGCGTTCCCGATAGGGAACTTCGTTCCCGTTATGGAACAAGCTTCCGGTGCCAGTCGGCGCGCGGCACGGAGGAGGTGCCGCGAGCGCAGGGATACGCTCCCGCTTGCGCTGGGCCGCCTGAGCGTCGAAGCTACGCTTCGTCTCGATCCCTTCCGCCGAGCCGAAGCCCATGACTCCAGACGAGCCATCCGCCGGGCGTCCTCCCCGCAGCTTCGGACGTACGCTCCTGTACGTCCTGATCGTCCAGGTGATCTCGCTCCTGCTGCTGTGGGCCCTGCAAGCCCACTACAACGTCTGAGCAACCCGACATGCACTGGATCAACTGGGTCATCGTCGGGGCGTACCTCGTCTATGTGGTGTGGGACGGCGTGCGGCGCTCGCGGAACACGGACGAAGGATAGGCATCATAGGGGCATGGCGTCCGCTACTGGCCCCGGCAAGCACCTGATC
>CAZFIS010000181.1:0-6309 GCA_964519125.1 uncultured Gemmatimonadaceae bacterium
AATCTAACCTCTCGCGCCGGCGAGTGGATGGGAGGCGGAGCCGCCCGCGGCTACGGCACCTGAGGCACGAAGGGCCGCGCCCCGCCCCGAACGCGGCCCCTCTTCCGAGTCAGCTCGTGCCCTGCCGGTCGTACACCAGGCGCATCGTCCGTCCGTCCATGCGTCCGCCCTTCACGGTGACATCGACGATGATGCGATCGTCCTGAGGTGTGAGAGAGATCTCCTGCACGACCGAGCCTCCCTTCGACACGGAGCGCTCGACCACGAGCATGTCCTTCTTCGGATCGAACCGTGCCTTGGTCTTGAGCTTGTAATCGTCGGGCAGCTCGATCTCGACGGTCTGATTGTCGAGACGCGCCGAAACGCGCTCCTCGGCCTGCCGACCGGTTTGGATCTCGACCGTGGAATCGTTCAGGGTGATGTCCATGCGCGGCGCGGGCGCGGCCATGTGCATCAGATCCTCCATGGCGATCCGATCGACATTCTCTCCGCCGTTGCCCCGACGCTGCGTCTGTCCACGGCCACGACCGTACTCGCCACCCTCTCCGCCTTCGCCACCTTCACCACCCTCGCCGCCTCGGCCCGGGTACCCTGCACGGCCGATTCCGCCCATGCCGCCCCGGCCGCCCATGCGGCCCATGCCGCCCGGGAATCCCTCGCGGCCTTCCGCACCTTGTCTGCGGCGCAGGGTGTTGGTGACGTCGCGATTGAGAATCCAGGTGCCTGTGAAGCCCTTGCGGTACGCGGGAGGCACCGGCATGAGATGCGCGGCGCCGCAGCCGGTGGTGAGAACGGCGGCGCCCAGCACGGAGGCCGCGAAAAGGGAAGCACGCATCGTGTCGCTCTCGAGCAAGAGTTCTGAACAGGACGCATGAGGCGTCGGTCGCAGGTGTGAGACACCGGAGGGGGTGCCTGTGTTACATGGGGCTCGGCGTATGGCGCATCACCGCGACCCCATAGAAGAAGCGAGGCGCCGGCACCCGGGCGGGTGCCAGCGCCTCCTCGTGACGAGTCCAGACCGAAGAGTGACTACTTCTTCTTGGCCGGAGCCTTCTTCTTGGCGGGCGCCTTCTTCGCGGCGACCTTCTTCTTCGCAGGCGCTTTCTTCGCAGGCGCCTTCTTCGCGGCGACCTTCTTCTTGGCGGGCGCCTTCTTGGCGGCGACCTTCTTCTTCGCCGCGGGCTTCTTCGCCGTCTTCTTCACGGCCTTCTTCTTGGCCGGAGCCTTCTTCTTGGCGGGCGCCTTCTTGGCAGCCGGCTTCTTCGCTGCGGGCTTCTTCGCCGCAGTCTTCTTCTTCGCGGCGGGCTTCTTCGCCGTCTTCTTCACGGCCGCCTTCTTGGCCGGCGCCTTACGGCCCGGACGCTTCTTCGCACCCGCGGCTTTCTTCGTCGTGGGCTTCCTGGCCGTAGCCTTCTTGGCCGGGGCCTTCTTCTTTGCGGCCGGCTTCTTGGCCGTAGCCTTTTTGGCCGGAGCCTTCTTCTTTGCGGCTGGCTTCTTGGCTGCAGGCTTCTTGGCTGCGGGCTTCTTCGCTACGGCCTTCTTCTTAGCCGCGGGCTTCTTCTTCGCCGCAGGCTTCTTGGCCGCCGGCTTCGCGGCCTTCCTGGTGGTGGGCTTCTTGGTCGCCACGGGACGCCTCCGGAAGCAGGGTACAACCGACAAACAGCAGTTCGCGAACGACTTCTATGTAGTGTGATTGTCGCCGGATGCGCAATAGTGTAGATGCACGGGTCCACAGTATGTCGTGGGTGGATTCGGCGATGACACAGAATACGGTGGGGCTGTAACGGGGGACGCGCTTCCTGCGGGTGGGGTCGAGAAAGGGGGGGATGCGCCGGGCGCTCGGTCCTGCCATCATAGAGCGACGTGACGGTAGCGAGGACCGACGGATGTCCGAGGAGGGGATGCGCGCTCGATCGAATGAGGAGTTCCTGAGAGAGCTCCACGCCCGCGGTGCACGGCGCTTGAAGAAGGTCGTGTTCCGGCCGAACCGCAGCACCATCTGGTCGCTGACGCAGGACGGGACCGCGCTCAATTTGCATGTGGCGTACCGGCGCGTGCCGTCGGCGTTGCTCGACGCATTCGCGGCCATCGTCCGGGGACGCGGCCGCCAGACGGGGGCCGTGAAGGAGGCGTCCCGCCAGGTGCGGGACTGGCCGGGTCTGGCCCCGGTGATGGAGGCCGTGCGCAAGGCGCACGCCCAGCGCCGCCGTGCCGCGAGGGCGCAGTGCGACGACACGGGCGAGATCACGCACTGCTGCTCGACGCCTCGCCAGCGCGCCTACCTGACAGCGCTGTATGCGTACTTCAACGAGACACGCTTCGAGGGGCTCCTTCCCAAGGAAGTCCCGGTGCGGTTGAGCAACCGGATGTCCTCCTCACTCGGGCACATGATTCCCGGCTACGACCGGACGCGCGGGCGCTACGTCGTCGAGATCGCCATCAACATCGACTTGATGCTGGAGGGCAACGGCCCCGAGCGCATCGACACGCTGCTGCACGAGATGGCGCACGTGGCCGACTATCTCTTCGAGGGCAACCGGGGGCACGGTGCCTCGTGGAAGTCGTGGGCCCGGCGCGCGGGATGCCGTGACGAGACGCGCTACGAGCGCTCCGTCGTGCGGCGCCGGCGGCGGCGCCAGTCGGTGACTCGCGTGCCTCCGCTTCCTGCGGCGCTGCGCAACCGCGCGGCCTGAGTCCGCCCGGTCGGCGCCGGCGAGCGGACGCCGCCCGCGTCGCCGACGCTCGAGCTAGATCGTGGCGAGCAGGCTCCGTGCCGCCGCCACCACCGCCTCGGTCGTCACGCCGAACTTCTCGTAGAGGATCTCCTGGGGCGCCGACGCGCCGAAGTGGTCCACCCCGACCGCGCGGCCCACGCTTCCCACCCAGCGATCCCACCCGAACGTCACCGCGGCTTCGACCGACACGCGCGCCGACACCGAGGGAGGCAGCACCTCGTCGCGATAGCGCGCGTCCTGCCGCGCGAACAGGAACCAGCTCGGCAGGCTCACTACCCTCGTGGGAACGCCTTCGCTCTCGAGACGCTCGCGAGCGTCGAGCGCCAGCCCGACCTCGGATCCGCTGGCGATGAGGATCACGGTCGGAGCCCCGCCGCTCGCGTCCGCCAGCACGTATCCCCCGCGCCGGAGACCGTCGGCCGAGGCCAGCTTCGTGCGGTCGAGCACGGCGACCTTCTGACGGCTGAGCGCGAGGAACGAGGGACCGTCCTTGCGCTCCATCGCGACGCGCCACGCCACGGCCGTCTCGGCCGAGTCCGCGGGTCGCAGATCCTGAAGCCCGGGGATCGCGCGCAGCGCCGCCAGTTGTTCGACGGGCTGATGCGTGGGGCCGTCCTCGCCGAGCCCGATCGAGTCGTGCGTGAAGACGTAGGTGACCGGCAGCTCCATGAGCGACGCCAGCCGGATGGACGGGCGCATGTAGTCGGAGAAGATGAGAAACGTCCCGCCGAACGTCCGCACGCCCCCGTGTAGCGCCATGCCGTTCAGGATCGCGCCCATGGCATGCTCGCGAATCCCGAAGTGCATGACCCGGCCTCCGGGCGTGGCGGGCAGCAGGCTGTCCGCGCCGGATATGTCGGTCTTGTTCGATGGGGACAGGTCGGCCGAGCCGCCCACGAGGTTGGGCATCCCCTGGGCCAGTCCCTGGATGACCTTGCCGGACCAGTTCCGCGTGGCGTCCGCCTTCTCCACGGACGTCAGTGCCGGGACGTGCGCGTCCCATCCAGCGGGAAGCTCGCCCTGAGTGGTGGCCAGGAACTGCTCGGCGAGCTCCGGGTGCTCCGTTCGGTAGATGGAGAAGCGCGCTTGCCACGCCTCCTCGAGGCGCTCTCCCTTGCGCATGCACTCCTGCCAGTTGGCGGTGGCCTGCTCGTCCACCCAGAACGGCTCCTTCGACGGGTAGCCGATGTTCTCCTTGGTCGCATCGACCTCGTCCTGCCCGAGCGGAGATCCGTGGGCGCCCGCGGTGCCCGCCTTGTTGGGACTGCCCCATGCGATCGTCGTGCGCATGACGATGAGCGTGGGGCGCTCGGTCTCGGCCCTTGCTTCGGCGAGCGCGAGGTCGATCGCCTCGAGATCATTGCCGTCGTGCACGTGGACGACGTGCCAGCCGTACGCCTCGAAGCGCTTCCCATGGTCGGTCGACATCGCGAGGCTCGTCGAGCCCTCGATCGTGATGTGGTTGTCGTCGTAGACCCAGACCAGCTTGCCGAGCTTCTGACGTCCGGCGAACGCCCCGGCCTCGTGGGAGATGCCCTCCATGAGTTCGCCGTCGGAGCAGAACGCGTAGGTGTAGTGGTTGACGATCTCGTGGCCCGGCCGGTTGAAGTGCTCGGCCATCCACCGCTCGGCGAGCGCCATGCCCACGGAGTTGGCGATCCCCTGGCCCAGCGGGCCGGTCGTCGTCTCGACCCCCGGGGTCAGACCGTACTCCGGATGTCCCGGCGTGCGCGAGCCCCACTGCCGGAAATTGCGGATGTCGTCCTCGGTGAGGTCGTAGCCGCTCAGGTGCAGGAGCGAGTACAGAAGCATCGACGCGTGTCCGCACGAGAGAACGAATCGGTCCCGGTCTGGCCACGACGGATTGGCGGGGTGGTGGCGGAGGTGGCGGTGGAAGAGGACGTAGCCGGCGGGCGCGAGCGCCATCGGCGTGCCCGGATGGCCCGAGTTCGCCTTCTGTACCGCGTCCATGGAGAGAACGCGCACGGCGTCGATGGAGAGCTTTTCGGTCTCGTTCATGTCACCACGAAGTTCACGAGTCGGTTCTTCACGAAGACGACCCTGCGCTCGGTCGTCCCTTCCAGCCAGCGGGCGACGTTCTCCTCCACGCGGGCCAGGGCGATCACTTCCTTCTCCTCGGCTTCGGCTTCGGCCTCGACCGTGCCGCGGAGCTTGCCGTTGACCTGGACCGCGATCTTCACGGCAGTGTCGCGGGCCTTCTCCTCGTCGTAGGCGGGCCAGTGGGCGCCGTCGAAGATGCTCCCCTCGTGGCCCAGGCGCTCCCAGAGCTCCTCGGCCAGATGAGGCGCGAACGGGGCAACGAGCACGATGAGGGGCTCGACCTCGGCGCGCACCGCGTCCCGTCCGCCGGCGCGCACCGCGTTCAGGTACTCCATCATCGCGGCGATGGCCGTGTTGTATTGGAGATCCGGGATCTGGTCCGTCACCCGCCGGATCGTCTGGTGCAGCTTACGCTCCACCTCCGCATCCGGAGCCCCGTCTGCGGCGGACAGCACCGTGTCCCAAAGCCGGTGCAGGAAGCCGAAGGGTCCCTGGATGCCCTCGGGACGGTAGTCGCCGCCGTCCTCGAACGGGCCCAGGAACATGAGGTAGGTGCGGAACGTATCGGCGCCGTACTCCTCGATGATCGGGTCCGGCACGACCACGTTACCCTTGCTCTTGGACATCTTGGCGCCCTCGGCGATGATCAGCCCGTGGGCGCGGAAGCGCGTGAACGGTTCGTCGAAGCCGACGTGGCCGAGGTCGTGCAGCACCATCGTGAGGAAGCGCGAGTACATCAGGTGCAGCACGGCGTGCTCGTTGCCGCCGATGTACGTGTTCACGGGAAGCCATGCGCGCGTGACGTCGGTGTCGAACGGGCGGTCGGCGAAATCCGTGGACGGGTAGCGCAGGAAGTACCACCCACTGTCGAGGAACGTGTCCGAGACGTCCGTCTCGCGGCGCGCGGCACCGCCGCACTTCGGGCACTGGGTCCGGTACCACGACTCGACGCGAGCGAGCGGGCTCACCCCGCTGTCGTCCGGCTTGAAGTCCTCCACGCGAGGGAGCACGACCGGAAGCTCCTCCTCGGGCACTCCGACCGGACCGCACGTCGGGCAGTGGATGACGGGGATGGGCGGACCCCAGTAACGCTGGCGCGAGATGCACCAGTCGTGCAGCCGGTAGTTGACGCGCACCTCCCCGTGGCCGTGCTCGCCGAGCCACTCCGTGATCTCGCGCACGGCGACGCGCCACTCCTTCCCGTCGAAAGCACCCGAGTTCACCAGCGTTCCCTCGCCGGTGTAGGCCTCGGCGAGCGGGGTGTCGGCGTCCTGATCAAGGCCGGCGACGACCCGCACGATGGGCAGGCCGAACTCGGTGGCGAACTCGAAGTCGCGCTCGTCGTGCCCCGGTACGGCCATGATCGCGCCGGTGCCGTATTCCATGAGCACATAGTCGGCGATCCAGACCGGGATGGGCTCTCCCGTGGCGGGATTGAGGCACATGCCGCCCGTGAAGACGCCGGTCTTCGTCTTGTCGACCTTCTGACGGGCCACGAGATCCTTGCGGGATG
>CAZFIS010000182.1:0-6256 GCA_964519125.1 uncultured Gemmatimonadaceae bacterium
CCGTTCGTCCTGTGGCTGGTCGGCCACTATCCGATCGGACGCCGGACGTGGGCCCTGCGCGTCCCTCTGCACGTGTGCGCGAGCCTGGCCTTCGGCGCCGCCAGCACACTCCTCATGTGGGGGAGCCGCACCGTGCTTTGGCACGCCCTGGGGTGGGGGAGCTACGAGTATGGAGACCTGCCCCTCCGCCTCTCGGTCGAGTATCCCAAACAGTTGATGGTGTACGTCGTCATCTACGCATGCGTTGTGGGCTTCACCTGGTTGAAGCGCACGCGGGAGCAGGAGATGCGGGCCGAGGAGTTGGAGCGCGATCTCGTGGAGGCGCGCCTGGCGGCGCTCGAGATGCAGCTCAACCCCCACTTTCTCTTCAACACCCTGAACATGATCTCGAGCTTCATCCACGACGATCCTGAGACCGCGGATAGCATGCTTACCAAGCTCAGCGACTTGCTTCGGCTCAGCCTCGGGGACCGTGAGGCGCACGAGGTACCGCTGGACAAGGAGCTGCGCTTCCTGGGCGCCTATCTCGCCATCATGGCCGCCCGCTTCGGAGACGGGCTCGTGGTGGACCTCCGGGTGGCGCCGGACGTCGGGTCCGCGCTCGTCCCCCACCTCATCCTCCAGCCCCTGGTGGAGAACGCGGTGAAGCACTGCACGACGCAGGCCGGCCGGCCGGGCCGCATCGAAGTGACTGTCGCCGGACGGAACGACCGGCTGCTGTTGGAGGTGCAGGACAACGGCCCCGGGCTTCGCGAGCCGTCGGAGGAAGCCCTCTCGGCGGGCGTCGGTCTGTCGAACACCGCCCGGCGCCTGAAGACCCTGTACGGAGACGACCACGGTCTGAAGCTGGACAACGGGGCCGCGGGGGGTCTGCGCGTGAGCATCGACCTTCCCCTGCGTGGTCCGGAGCGGGAGGTCGCGGCCTCGTGAGCGTGCGGATCCTGATCGTCGACGACGAGCCTCCCGCGCGCAGGAAGCTCCGCCTGCACCTCGAGAAGGCCGACGGCGTGCAGATCGTGGGCGAGGCCGCGGACGGGCTGGAGGCGGTGGAGGCGATCCGAGAGCTCGAGCCGGATCTGGTGTTCCTCGACATCCAGATGCCGGGGATGACGGGCTTCGACGTGCTCGATGCCGTGGGACCCGAAGCGATGCCCCCGGTGGTGTTCGTGACGGCCTACGACGAGTTCGCCATCAAGGCGTTCGAGGTGGAGGCGATCGACTACCTGCTCAAGCCCTACGACGCCGAGCGCTTCGAGCAGGCACTGGAGCGGGCCCTGCGCCGCCTGGAGCGGGAGGCTCCCGCACCCGAGAAGTTGGAGCGCATGCTCGAGGCCCTGAGCCCGGGAGAGAGGAACCTTCAGCGTCTGGTGGTCCGCAAGCGCCACCGACTTCTTCTGATCGGGATCGACGAGGTCATGCGGATCTCGGCGCGCGAGAACTACGTCGAGATCTTCACCGCGTCGGGCAGCTACCTGATCCGGGATACGCTCAGCCGGCTCGAGGCGCGCCTGGACCCGGCCCGGTTCGCGCGCGTGCACCGCTCCGACATCGTCAACCTGGACTACGTGAAGGAGCTCCAGCCCTGGACCCACGGAGACTACCTGATCGTCCTGAAGAACGGTGAGGAGCTCCGCCTGAGCCGCCGCTACAGCGACCGGGTGATCCACGGGAGGTGAGGGCGAGGGGCGCCGGCCCGAAGCCGCCGACGCGACCTCACGCCTCCCGGCACCCGCGGCCCTGACTCACCGAACGCGAGGCGTGGGCTCGGTAGCGCGAGGAAGGAAGATGCTCACGACGGTTCCTTCCCCTTCCACCGAGTCGATGGTCGCCGTGCCTCCGGACTGCGACGCGAAGCCGTACACCATGCTCAGACCGAGGCCGCTCGACGTCCCCGGGGGCTTGGTCGTGAAGAACGGATCGAACGCCCGCTCCTCGACCGTCGGGGGCATCCCGGTGCCCGTGTCCGACACCGAGAGCCGAACGTACTGGCCGGGAGCCAGACCCTCGAGGTTGGGATCGGGCTCGGCCACGGCATGGAAGTTGGCCGCATCGATGACGAGGCGCCCTCCTTCCGGCATCGCGTCGCGAGCGTTGACGCCCAGGTTGATGACGGCGTGCTCGAGCTGCACCTGGTCGGCCCTGACGGGCCACGTGTCCGGGGCGACCCGGACGTCGATGGAGATGGTCTCGCCGAGCGCCCCGTGGAGGAAGCGTGTGAGGCCGCTCACGAGCGTCTCGACATCGATGAGGGTCGGCGCCAGCGGCTGCTTCCTGGAAAATGCCAGAAGCCGCTGCGTGAGTTGAGCGCCCCGGTTCGCCGCCGCCAGCGCCTCGTCCGCCAGCTCGATATCCCCCGGGCTCAGAGCCCCACCTTCCATCAGCAGCTCTAGACTCCCGATCGCCACGGCGAGCAGGTTGTTGAAGTCATGAGCCACGCCTCCGGTCAGCTTGCCGAGGGCGTCCAGCCGCTGCGCCCGGTGGAGCTGCGCCTCCAGATCGGCGTGCCGCACCTGGTCTCGCCGACGCCGGATCGTCGTGGTGGTGCCGAGGACCAGAAGCGCCGCCAGGAGGAAGCCGACGGGCAGAAAGAACACGGGCCGAAGCGCGAGCGGCGGGAGGATGACCAACTCCGCCGCCGCGGGGTCGGTGGTCCTTCCGAACAGACCCTTGGCCTGGATCTCCACCGAATGCCGGCCCGGCGAGAGCCCTGGCTCGACCTGCGACCGGGCGGTGCTCCACGACGACCAGTCGCCCCCGTCCAACCGCAGGCGCGTCTCGACGCTCCGCTCGGGGATCTCTCCCCAGTACGTGAACGCGTGCCACCTCAGGGTACCCACACGCCCGTCGACGTGGGGGGGCCCGATGACCACGCGCGGGGGGGGAGATCGGGCTCCGCTGCGGTCGAGCGTGAAGAATCCGCCCCCGTGAGATCCGACGAGGACGGAGCGCGTGAGGGGCACGACGGGCCACACGCTGGTGGCGCCGAGCCCGGTGCCGGCGCCGAAGAGCGCCCACACGCCGTCCCGATAGTGTGCCACACCGGCGTCCGATCCGACCCAGATCGTGCCGTCGACGTCGGCTGTGACGCTCCATACGCGCCTTCCGGCAGCACCACCCGGCGGGTCCACATACCGGATGGTGTCGTCGGCACCCACGTATCCCAACCCCATCTCCCGGGCCGGGCGATGGCAGAACCAGACCCGTCCCCGGCCGTCCACCGCCACGTCGAACACGGCCGTGCCCGGTGGCTCACCTCCAGGCCGCCCGAGCCCCTGCTCCGCCCCGAACAAGGTGAGCGCGCCGCTGCGCAGGCGGGCGAGCCCGACCTCCAGAGCCATCCACACGGTCCCGTCCGCGCTTTCCGCGAAACCGTACGCCGCAGCCATCGGCAGGTCACGCGTGACCTTCTCCACCACGCCACCCCTGAGCCGGTAGGCGCCCGCTTCCGCGCGCGAATTCCGCCCCAGGGACATGAACCACACGTCGCCCGCCCGGTCCACGAAGACCCGATGGATGCGGCCCGCGTCCAGACCCTCCTTCTGTCCGAATCGGTGCCAGGCCCGTCCGTCCCAGCGGAAGGCACCGTCGATGTCCCGTCCGCCGCTGAGCCAGACGTTGCCGTCGCTGTCCTGCGCGAGGCCTGTCACCACGTGCACAGGCTGTCCCAGGATGGAGGTGATGCGCCCGACCTCGACTCCGTTTCTCAGCTTCAGCACGCCTTCGTTCGTGCCCAGCCACGTGGTGCCGTCCCGGTCATGAAGGATGGCGTTGACGCTGTTGCGCCCATCGGGGAAGGGCGCGTGCACGCCCTGCCAACGACGCTCCGCGGAGCGGAAGAGACGGAGCCCGCCCGAGGAGCCGAACCAGAGACGGCCGTGCTCGCCGAAGTGGACGAAGGTCACACCCTCCCTCCGGGACGGCGGCAAGGAGAACGAGCGCCACGCTCCGGCGTCGAACACACGCAGGTCGCCGGTCTCGTATGCCACCATCGCCACACCGTCGCGCACGTCCATCGACGCCACGGCGTTCGTCCCCTCGGCGATCTCCCGGCGGATGGGCTCTTTCCCGCGCCACATCAGCAACCCCATTTCGGTGGGGGGGTCGCGACGGAACGCGATTCCCAGGCCCGAGGAGTCCTCCCCCAGGAGTGGTGTGGCGCGGGGGTGACGTGGCAGCCAGGGTGACTCGACCCGGAGGCGCCAACGACCCCTGTCGAGCACGGCCGGCCCCTGCCACGTGTCGATCCACAGGCGACCCGACCGAGCCCGCCAGATGCTCCATGGAGGCGACACCGGAGCAGGCGTCTCGACACGACGCACATCGGTGCCGGACGCGTACAACAGCTCGTTCTGCGGATAATCGCTCAGGCCCACCGGGACGGGCACCGTGAAGTAGAACGCATCCCCCGAATCGGGCACCACCCGCACGACGTGAACGGTGTCGTAGGGAGGCGGAAGCCGGACCGCGCGAAAGCCCTGGAGTCCGCCACGGTAGATGCCGCCACCGGCGACCACGAAGATCTCGCCGGACGGGGACGCGGCGAGGGAGGTCGGCGCCGCCGCCGGCAGGCCCCGGTCCGGCCCCACCACGGTCCACACGAAGCCGTCGTAGAACGCGACACCGTGATCGGTGCGCACCCAAACGGTGGTGTCCACCTCCACCAGCTCGGCCACCTCACCGCCGGGCAGCCCGGAGGCGGGACCGAAGTCCACCCACCTCCACTCCGCGGAGAGGTCGGGAAAGCGGGACTGTGCACCGAGATCGGCGGCGAACAGCGCCATGCCCAGGACGACCACGCCCGCGCACCGCCGCCACGGCGATCGGATGTCGACGCCGTCTCGCGCCGGCTTCCCCGTTCCCATCTCCGGCAACGAACAGGCGCTGCGCATGGTGGGTAAGCCATCTGCTGGTGAGGAGGACCCTCTCCAGAAGTCTGTCCATCCCCACCGGGCCGGACAAGGGAAGACCTCGCCCCGATACCCCAGAATCGCCGGACAGACGTCGGCGAGGTCTCTTCTTCGCTTGCTGACCCGACGCGCGCGCCCTACCGTGGATTGCAGTGCGACAGGGCGGTTGGACCCCCGTCCATCGGCGACCGGATCGTTCGCCTATCGGCCGCCCACACGCAGCCTGCCCCGACCTCGACGCGCCCTCCGGCGCCCGGCGACCCCGAGGATCCCGTCATGAGACATGGTGCATTCCTTCCGCTGCTCACGTTCGTGCCCACCTTCGCGCTGGCCATGGTCCCCGGCCCCAGGGGGGAGGCTCCGTCTCCCTCCCACGCCGCCCACGGGGCGGCCGCCTTCGAGGGTCGGTGGGCGTTCCTCCCCCTGAAGAGCAGCCAGGTCGACCTCTTCCAGACCCTGTCCCTGGACATCGAGCGTGACGGACCGAAGGTCACGATCCAGCAGAGGTGGGGGAGGGGGCAGTACGCCTTCAACACCGCGATGACGCTGACGACGGACGGGACCGTGAACGAGGTCCCGGTCACGGACCGGGTCTGGCCGACTCAGCCGTTCATGGGTGTGTCGATGAAGGTGGGCTCGCATCAGCGCGTGACGGCGAAGTGGAGCGACGACGGCCGGACGCTCGTGGTCGAGCGGCGCTACACGGTCCTCGTCTCGCAGGGGCCGCGGGAGGTGAGCAGCACCGAGACCTACTCGCTCGGAGCGAGCGACGACCAGCTCACCCTGGACATCGTGCGCTCCACCCGGGACGGCGGGGCTTCCCTGCACTACGCCTTCAAGCGTGCGGGCACCAAGGATGCGTACGTGATGCACCTCGGGGACCACTGGACGGTGGCGGACGACCTCGACCAAAACGCGTTCCTCATCAGCCTCCAGGGTCTGGCCAACACCGATGCGCCGCGCCTCTACTTCATCTACCCGGAGGGATGGGAGTTCGGATTCACGCCCGATCTCTACCAGTTCTACCAGAAGGACCTGGACTACACGTTCACGGAACTGAAGACGCCGGAGGCAGCGCTCGATTCACTCAAGCCGTGGGTAAAGGGCTACATCGTCTGGGACACGACGGTGCGGAGCTCCTTGGACGTGGCCTTCACGCTTGCCGGGCTGAAGCGCGGCGTGGTGGTGAGCGCGGAGCAGATCCCCATGGTGGAGAAGGCCGGTCTGAAGGAGTTGGCCGACCTCCGCGGCATGTTCACCGGCATGGACGACGCCCAGATCTTCCGGAAGGCCTACGACACCTGGGGAGGGGAGACCAGCCGCGAGACGCTCGTCTGGATGGGCGGCGC
>CAZFIS010000183.1:0-6184 GCA_964519125.1 uncultured Gemmatimonadaceae bacterium
ACAGGTTGTCCGCCGCGGTGATCGTGCCCTTGATGCAGAAGTTCAGCTCGGTGTAGAGATCGAGCCGGGCGTCCCCCACTCCGAGCGACCGGAAGATCGAGCGGAACAGGATCAGGAAGAAATACTCCTGGAGGAACTGCAGGCCCTGGGCGTCTCCCACCCCCCCCGCCCCGGGGAGCTCCGCCTCCGGCGCGAGGAATTCGGGCCCGATCACGCTCCTCAGCTCTGCGTACAGCGTGCCCACCGCACGCGCCTGGGCCTCCACGTCGGGAGCGAGGTGCTTCCATACACCCTGCTCCTCCAGGAGGCGCACTGCGGCCTGGGAGCGGAACACCGGTGAAAGGGTCATCGTGGGAGCAACTCCGTGTTCGATCCTCGGAAGGGACACCAATGTAGCCTCGGGTGGGGCTTCGCCGACAGGCACTCGCGCCCTGCCCCCGCCACTCAGCCGGCGGCGGCGATGTAGCGCCCCGCCCAGGCCAGGCCGTGCAGCGTCAGGAGCGGCTCGATCTTCTCCACCGTGGAGAGGTGCGGACCGAGCACGCCGGCATACCCGCCGGTGGCCACGACGAGAGCGTCGGGGCGCTCCCACTCCTCCCGGATCCGATGCACGACACCGTCGATCGCGTCGATGGCGGAATAGAAGACGCCGCTCTGGATGCACTCCTCGGTCCGGCGCCCGATCACCCTGGCCGGTGGCTGGAGCTCGACCCGTGGGAGCTTGGCCGTCCTCTTGCCCAGCCAGTCGAGGCCGGCCGAGAGCCCCGGCGAGATCACACCGCCGAGAAACACCCCCTCCGCCGAGATGCAGTCGAACGTCGTGGCGGTGCCCAGATCGACGGCGATGGTGTCCCGCTGGTAGAGCTCGCGGGCGGCGAGGGTGTTCACGATGCGGTCGGCGCCGACCGTCCGCGGCTCCTCCACGTCCAGGCGGATCGGCAGCGGCGAGTCGGGCCCCACGATCACGACGGGCCCGTCCACCAGGCGCTCGAGCGTGTCGGTCCACACCGCGGTGGCGGAGGGCACCACCGAGCCCAGCACGCCCTGGGCGAGCGTCCCCGCCCCGCCCGGCGCTTCGGCGAGGAGCGCTTTCAGCAGGACCACCGTCTCGTCCACCGTGCGCCCAAGGACGGAGCTGATCCGCCAGTGGGCACGCACTTCGCCGGGCGCGGGGGCGATGCCAACCACGGTCTCGGTGTTGCCGACGTCCACGACGAGCTGCATGGGACTCCTCTCCTCCTGGGGCCCCCGAGCCCCTTCCCGCAGCGCGGGAGGGAGCGCGACGACCGGTCTACACCACCCGAACGCTGCCCGCGACCACGCGTACCCGGGATCCGTCCGGACGCTCCAGCAGGAGCGCGCCGTCCAGCGCGATGCCGCGCGCCGTGCCGGGGCCTTCCTGTACCGTCTCCACCGCACAGCCGAGGAGCGCGTCGCGAGCGTTGAGCTCCTCGTGGACCCGGGAGGGCAGCTCGGCGCGCCCGCGCTCGCGAAAGAGCGCGAGGAGCTCGCCGACGAGCGCGCCCGCCAGCTTGGACCGCGACACACGCGCCTCTGCCGACATCTCCAGCGATACGGCGCGTGCTCGCACTTCCTCCGGGAACTCCTCGGGACGTTGACGCACGTTCAGCCCCACACCGGCCACCACCCCCGCCCGCGTCGCCTCGCACAGCACACCGCCCGCTTTGCGCCCCGCGACCATGATGTCGTTCGGCCATTTGACCCGGGCCTCGAGTCCGGCCGCCGCCCGCTCCACGGCCCGCGCCACAGCCAGCCCGACGAGCAGGGGCAGGTGGAGCGGGACGCCCCCGTCGCTGGGCAGGAGCACGGAGACCAGGAGGCTCCGCCCCGGCGCGTCGTACCATCGGGCACCACTCCTGCCCCGCCCCGCGCTCTGCGCGTCGGCGAGGACGACCGTGAACGCCGGCGCACCCCCGGCGGCGAGCACCTTGAGCCGATCGTTCGTCGAGCCGATCCGGTCGTGGGCCTCCACATGGGGGACTCCCCAGAGCCCGGCAAGCACGCCGATGGGCTCTCCCTCCCAGTGCGTGAGCAGCGTCACACCCCGATCCGCAGCGAGACGTCGGCGGCCGGAGCCGAGTGCGTCAGCGCTCCGACGCTGATGAGGTCGACCCCCGTCTCGGCGACCGCGCGCACGTTGTCCAGCGTCACGTTGCCCGAAGCTTCCAGGAGAGGACACCCATCACCGAGCGCATGCGTGCGCGCCACGGCCTCTCGCATGGTATCCGCGTCCATGTTGTCGAGCAGGACCCTGTCCACCCCGAGCGGCAGCACCGCGTCGAGCTCCTCCAGGTTGCGAACCTCGACCTCCACCGGAAGTCCGAGCTCGTTCCACTCTCTTGCTTCCCGGACCGCCGCGTCCACGCCCCCCGCGGCATCGGCGTGGTTGTCCTTGATGAGGATCATGTCGTAGAGGCCGATCCGGTGATTCGTGCCACCGCCCGCGCGCACCGCCGCCTTCTCCAGGAGCCGCCATCCGGGCGTCGTCTTGCGCGTATCCACTACGCGCGCGCCCGTTCCCGCGACCGCCTCCACGAAGCGCCGCGTATGGGTGGCGATGCCGGACAGGTGGCCGAGGAAGTTGAGCGCCGTCCGCTCGCCGACCAGGATCGACCACGTGATTCCCTCCACGCGAGCCAGCACGTCTCCCCTTCCGGCCGACGTGCCGTCCGCCATCCGCACCTCCACGGCCAGGGCCGGGTCGATCTCGGTGAAGACGTCCTCGACGCACGCCATGCCCGCCACCACGAGCGGCTGCTTGGCAACGATGACGGCGACGCTCCGGCTGTCGCACGGAACGGTCCACTGCGTGGTCCAGTCACCCCGGCCCACGTCCTCTGTCAGCGCAGCTCGCACCAGCGCATGGCGTGCGCGGGCGAGCTCCATGTCTTGTCCTTCGGTCATCGCTTCCGCACCCTACCTGCCGATCGCCACCCAGCCACCGGCGAGCAGCGTGACGAACACCGCACTGAGCGCCAGCCGATACCAACCAAACACCGCCAGCCCGTGCCGGTTGAGATAGCCCACCAGCCAGCGCACCGCCAGCGCGGCCGCGACGGTGGCGACCGCGATCCCGACCGCCATCTGGCCCCAACCGAGCTGCGCCATGTGCGACGGCCCGCTCCCCAACACGTCCTTGCCGATCTTGAACACACAGGCACCGCCCAGGGTGGGCAGCGCCAGCAGGAAGCTGAACTCGGCCGACTCCGCGGGTCGCATGCCCACGATCATCCCCGCCACGATGGTGATCATCGACCGGCTCGTCCCGGGCCACATGGCCAGGCACTGCATCACGCCGATGAAGAGCGCGAGTCTCCACGTGAGATCGTGAATCCCCAGGTACTCGTGCTCCGGCCCCTCCCGGCCTCCGGTAGCGTCGGCCTCCCCGAAGTGCCGCTTCTGCCACCGCCCGATGAAGATCATCACGACACCCCACAGCGCGAGCGCCGTGACCACCGCCGGCGGGTTGAACAGGTGGGCGTCGATCGGGTCGTCGAGGAACGGCCCGAGGACGGCCGCCGGCAGGAACGCGACCACGATCAACCCGAAAAGGCGCAGCCCGTCCGGATCGCGCCCGAACACTCCGGCGATCATGCGGCGCACCCGGGGCCAGTAGAGCCCGAGCACCGCCAGGATGGCCCCGCCCTGGATGACGATGTCGAACGCGTCGACCGCCGCCTTGCGCGCCGGCGACGTGTCGAGCCCGAGCAGGGTGTTGGCCAGGATGAGGTGGCCCGTCGAGCTGACGGGCAGGTATTCCGTCACGCCCTCGACCAAGCCCAGCACGACGGCCTGCACATAGGTCAGTGGATGCATGGCTTGCTCGCTGGGTTCAGGCTTCGCCGTTCAGGACGCGGGCGTAGTAGCGCTCGTACATCGGCACCACCGCCGCTGCGGAGAACCGCTCCACCGCGATGCGCCGACCCGCCTCGGACAGGGCCTTGTGGTGTGCGTCGTCGCTCAGGATGCGTATCCCGGCCTGGGCCATCTCGTCCACGGCGCCCGGCGGAAAGAGGTAGCCGGAGACGCCATGCTCGACCACGGCCGGCAGCCCGCCCACGCGCGAGGCCACGACCGGAGCCCCACACGCCATCGCCTCCAACGCGGCAAGCCCGAACGATTCGGTTTCGGAGGGCAGGAGGAAGAGGTCGGCACAGGAGACCAGCTCGTCCACCGACGTGTGCTTGCCGAGGAAGACGATCCGGTCCCGCACGCCGAGCTCCTCGGCGCACTGGGCGGCGTGCAGTCGCTCGGGGCCGTCGCCCACGAGCACGAGCCGGGACGGGACGCTCTTCTGGATGCGATGGAAGATCTCCACGACGTGATCCAGGCGCTTGAGCGGCCGGAAGTTGGAGACGTGCATGATGATCTTCTCCCCTTCCGGTGCCAGCTTGGAGCGGTGGCACGGCTCCTTGCCGGGATGCCACACCTCGGTGTCGATGAAGTTGGGAATGACCTCGATGCGCTCGGCGGGCACCCCGAAATCGCGCACGGTCTCGTCGCGCAGGAACTCCGACACCGCCGTGATCCCCTGCGAGTGCATCACGGAGAAGGCGGTGATCGAGTTGAACGAAGGGTGGAGCCCGACCAGCGTGATGTCCGTGCCGTGCAGCGTCGTGATGACCTTCAGGTCGTGCTGATCGCCCAGCATCTCCCGCGCGATCCACGCCGAGGTGGCGTGAGGGATGGCGTAATGCACGTGGACGAGGTCGAGATCCTCCCGGCGCGCCGTGTCGTGGATGGCGACGGCGAGGGCAAGCGTGTAGGGAGGATGCTCGAAGAGGGGATAGTCCTCCATCTCCACCTCGTGGAAGAACACGCCTTCCCGGAAATGCGATCCTCCGAGCCGGAAGGGCTGAGCGTAGGAGACGAAATGGACCTCGTGGCCCCGGTCCGCGAGCTGAAGGCCCAACTCGCTGGCGACGGCGCCCGAGCCGCCGTAGGTCGGATAGCAGGTGATTCCAATCTTCACGAAGGCTCCTCGCGCGTCGTCGTCTCGCCGGCATGAGCTCCGCCGGCCTCTTCCCATGCCCTCAATGTCAGGCGCACCTGTGCCTCCAGGGGTTGCGTGGCGTCGATCCGGCGCGCGCCCGCGGGGAGCTGGTGCCGGAACCATGTCGCCTGCCGCCGTGCGTACCGGCGCGTGCTCCGGCGCACGTCCTCCAGCGCTTCCTCCAGCGTGCACGCGCCCCCCAGGAAGCGCGCGATCTCCCGATACCCCGTTCCGGTCATTCCGGGTGCATCGGGCCCGAACCCTCGCCCGAGGAGCCCGCGGACCTCTTCCACGAACCCCTCCGCCACCATCGCCGTCGCGCGCGCGTCGATGCGTCGGTCCAGCTCCTGGCGCGGGAGATCGAGGACCACGACCGTGCCCTCCGTCGCCTCCCCGTCCGCCGGCGCCTCCCGGTGCCACCACGACAGTGGACGACCGGTGAGAAGCGCGACCTCCAATGTCCGGCTCATGCGCTGGGCTCCGCCCTCCACCGCCAACTCGGCCCGGACCGGGTCGAGCCGGCTCACCCAGCGAGCCAGACGCTCCGGATCCTGCTTCCGGAGCCAGGCCCGCAGCGCCGTCCGCCGCCGCTCGTCCACCGGAGGCTCGGCGAAGATCGGCGAGAGGAGCGCACGCAGAAAGAAGCCGGTGCCTCCGACGAGAACCGGAACCCGGCCGCGCGCCCGGATCTCCCGGATCCAAGCGCGCGCGTCCCGTGCGAAACGCCCCGCGGAGTATCGCTGGTCCGGATCGATGAGGTCGAGGCCGTGGTGCGGGACTCCCGCCTGCTCCGCCGGCGTCGGCTTCGCGGTGCCGATGTCCATGCCCCGGTAGACCTGGCGCGAGTCCATCGACACGACCTCGACCGGAAGCCTCCGCGCCAGCGCCAGCGACAGTGCCGTCTTCCCGGTCGCCGTCGGGCCGGTGATGGCGAGGAAGCGGGGAGACATGCCGCGCTCGTCGTTCAGCGGCCGAACTTGCGTTCCAACTCGGCGGCCGACAGACGCACGATCGTGGGGCGTCCGTGGACGTCGTGGTGGGGCAGCTCGGTGGCGAACAACCGGTCGAACAGCTCCTGCATCTCGCTCTCGGAAAGCCGCTGCCCGGCCTTGATCGCGCTCTTGCACGCGAACGTCTTGGCGATGCGCTCGTGCTGGTTGCGCGCCGAGC
>CAZFIS010000184.1:0-6136 GCA_964519125.1 uncultured Gemmatimonadaceae bacterium
CCCGGCCGAAGTCGGCGCCGTGGTTCCTGTAGTGGAAGAGGCTGATGTTCCACCGCCCGCCGAGCTTGTCCAGGAACTCCATGAGCGCGCCGGGCCGCTCGGGAAACTCGAAGTGGCACGGCACCTCGTGCTCCGCGTCGCTCGAGCTTCCCCCGACCATGTGTCGCACGTGGAGCTTGGCCATCTCGTTTCCGGACAGGTCGGCGGTGGTGTAGCCCGCCTCCTCGAGCTGGCGCACCAGGCGGACCGCATCGTCCTTCGACTCGGTGCCGACGCCCACGAAGATCCGCGCTTGCTCACGGCCGCGCAGCCGGTAGTTGAACTCCGTGATCGTGCGCGGACCGATGGCCGAGCAGAACGCCCGGAACGAGCCCGGTCGCTCCGGGATCGTGACGGCAAGGACGGTCTCGCGCGCTTCGCCCAGCTCGGCTCGCTCGGCCACGAAGCGCAGGCGGTCGAAGTTCATGTTGGCGCCGCTCAGGACGGCCACGAGCGTCCGATCCGTGGCGCCCTCGCGCTCCACCCAGCGCCGGAGTCCGGCCACCGAGAGAGCGCCCGCGGGCTCGAGGATGCTGCGCGTGTCGTCGAAGGCCTCCTTGATGGCCGCGCAGATCTCGTCGTTGGAGACGCACAGGATCTCGTCGACGGTGTCGCGGATGATCGGGAAGGTGAGCTTGCCGACCTCGCGCACGGCCACCCCATCGGCGAAGAGACCCGGCCGCTGCACGCTCACCCGCCGTCCGGCCGCGAGCGACGCCTGCATCGCGTTCGCCTCCTCGGGCTGCACGCCCACGACGCGCACGTGAGGCAGGAGCGCCTTCACGTACGTGGCGATTCCCGCGATGAGCCCGCCTCCACCGACCGGGACGAACACCGCGTCCAGCCGACCGCGGCTCTGACGCACGACCTCCTCTCCGATCGTACCCTGGCCCGCGATCACCAGGGGATCGTCGAAGGGATCCACGAAGGTGAGGCCGCTCCCCTCGCGCAGATCGTCGCAGTGCGCCTTGGCGTCCGTGTAGCTGTCGCCGTGCAGCACCACCTCGGAGCCCAACGCGCGCACCGCGTCGACCTTGATCTGGGGCGTGGTGCGCGGCATGACGATGAGCGAGCGGATCCCGAGGTGGCGGGCCGAGTACGCCACGCCCTGCGCGTGGTTGCCGGCGCTCGCGGCGATGACCCCCTTGAGGCGCTCCTCCTCGCTCAGCTCCGCCATGCGGTTGTAGGCGCCACGGAGCTTGAAGCTGAAGACCGGCTGGAGGTCCTCCCGCTTCAGGAGGACACGGTTGCCGAGCCGCTCGGAGAGCTTCACCGCCGGATCGAGCGCGGTCTCCGAGACCACATCGTAGACGCGGCTGGTGAGGATGTGCCTCAGGATCCGCTCCCGGTCGGCGGCGGAGTCACCTCCGTCGCTCAGCACTCCAGGTCCCACAGGTTCCTCCGGATTCGGGCAGCGCCCGGCGGGACCGGCCCACCGGGCATTTCGAAAGGCCGAACGCTACCGAGGTCGGCGAGCCTCTCCAAGGGGGACACGGCCAGCGGGGATGCCGGGCACCGAGCCGGCGGCGCCGGCGCCCGGTCCCTCGCCCCTCACCCGCGCTCGACGGGCACACCCACGAGCGAGCCGTACTCGGTCCACGACCCGTCGTAGTTCTTCGCGTTGTCGTGCCCGAGGAGCTCGTGCAGGACGAACCACGTGTGCGCGGCGCGTTCCCCGATGCGGCAGTACGCGATCACCTCGGGGCTCTTGCCGACTTCGTGGTAGAGGGACGCGAGCTCGTCGGCGGAGCGGAACGTGCCGTCGTCGTTGGCGGCCCGGGACCACGGGATGTTGTTCGCGCCCGGGATGTGTCCGCCGACGTACGGCTGCTCCTGCGGCAGGTGGTCCGGGGCGAGCTTGGCGCCGCTGAACTCCTCCGGCGAGCGGACGTCGACATACGTGGTGGACGAGCCGACGCTCGCGATGACGTGGTCGCGGAGCGCCCTCAGCGCGGGACGCTCCGGCCCGGTGACGGAGACGCTCGAGGAGGAGACGTCCGGGATCTCCCGCGTGAGCGGGCGCTCTTCCACCTCCCACTTCTTGCGTCCGCCGTCGAGGAGGCCGACCGCGTCGAATCCCCGCAGCTTCAGGATCCAGTAGGCGTAGGCGGCGAACCAGTTGTTGTTGCCGCCGTAGATGATGATCCTCCCGTCGGCCGGTACCCCCGAGCGCCGCAGCAGCGCTTCGAGCTCCGTCCGGTCGAGGTAGTCACGCCGGACGGGATGGTGCAGGTCCTTGGACCAGTTCCAGGCGATTGCGCCGGGGATGTGTCCCTTGTCGTAGGCCGACAGGTCCTCGTCGACCTCGACGATGCGGACCTTCGAGTCGTCCAGGTGCTCCGCGAGCCAGTCGGTCTCGACGAGGGCGTCGGGATTCGCGTAGGTGCTCATGCTTCTCTCCGTTGGGCAGGAACAAAAAAAACCGGCCCCTCCGGAGGCGGAGGGGCCGGTCGCGTCGAGCGATGATGGCTTCGATCATCCACACGATCCGCGCGCACGAACGCCGCCTCTCGCCTCTCCCCTGGGGAGAGCGCGACAGATACAACAGCCCATCCGGGAGCCGTGCGCCTGATTGCGGGGTCCGTACGCCATCGTGTCCTCTCGATTGCGGCCGAGGCCGCTCGTGCAGATCGTACCGCTATCATACAGCGGGCTCGGACTGTACTCGAATGCGGGACCCTCGTCAACGAACGAGAATCATTCTCCGGTAGAGCGTCGAGGACGCGCGCGGAGATCCGCCGGAGGCGCCTCCCAGGAGACGGACCCATGAACCGCAACGACGCGCTCGATCGACTCCAAAGCTCGCCTGACGCCTGGGACCTCATCGTCATCGGAGGAGGAGCCACCGGCGTCGGGGTCGCCCTCGACGCGGCTTCCCGGGGGCACGACGTGCTCCTCGTCGAGCAGAGCGACTTCGGCAAGGGCACGTCGAGCCGCTCGACCAAGCTCGTGCACGGGGGGGTCCGTTACCTCCAGCAGGGCAACATCCCCCTGGTCATGGAAGCGCTCAAGGAGCGGGGCATCCTGCGGCGGAACGCGCCTCACCTCGTGCACGACCTGCCGTTCGTCGTGCCCAACTACAAGTGGTGGGAGGCGCCGTTCTACGGAATCGGCATGCGCGTCTACGACGTCCTCGCCGGCAAGTACGGCTTCGGCCGCTCCCGGAATCTGTCTCGGGAGGAGACGATCGAGCGCCTGCCCACCATCGAGACCGACGGGCTCATCGGCGGGGTCGTCTACCACGACGGACAGTTCGACGACGCCCGTCTGCTCGTTCACCTCGCCATGACCGCGGCGGAGCAGGGGGCCACGCTCCTCAACTACGCTCGGGTCACGGCGCTGCTCAAGAACTCGCAGGGCTTCGTCGCCGGAGTACGCGTGCGTGACGAGGAGTCGGGCGAGGAGATGGAGGCGCACGGCCGCGTCGTCGTGAACGCGACCGGGGTCTTCAGCGACGAGATCCGGCGCATGGACGAGCCCGGCGCCCGTCCGATCATCCAGCCGTCACAGGGCGTGCACGTGGTACTCGACCGGTCCTTCCTGCCGGGAGACTCCGCGATCATGGTGCCGCACACCGACGACGGGCGCGTCCTGTTCGCGATCCCGTGGCTCGACCGCGTGCTCATCGGCACGACCGACACCCCGGTGGATGGACCGTGCCTCGAACCCGTGCCGCTCGCCGAGGAGGTCGACTTCATCCTGACCCACGCCCGCCGCTATCTCGAGAAGGATCCGGACCACAGCGATGTCCTGAGCGTCTTCGCCGGGCTGCGTCCCCTCGTGGCGGCCGAGGGCGCGGAGGACACCTCGGAGCTCAGCCGGGAACACGCCCTGCGCGTCTCGGACGCCGGGCTCCTGACGATCGCGGGCGGCAAGTGGACCACGTACCGGAAGATGGCCGAGGACACCGTGGAGATGGCGCAGACGCTCGGCGACCTGGAGGCGCGGGAGTGCGTGACGCGCGACCTCGAGATCCACGGCTTCCACCGCCACGCGGAGAAGTTCGGCCCGTGGGCCGAGTACGGGTCGGATGCGCCGGAGATCGAGGCGCTCGTCGCCTCGGGGTCGGGCCTGGACGAGCCCGTGCATCCCAGGCTCTCGCTCCGCCGTGGCGAGGTGGTGTGGTTCGCGCGTCGGGAGATGGCCCGGACGGTCGACGACGTGCTCGCGCGACGGTCCCGCTCGCTTCTGCTGGATGCGCGAGCCGCACGGGAGGCCGCTCCCGCCGTGGCGGAGATTCTCGCCGCGGAGCTGGGGCGCGACGCCGGCTGGGCGAGTGCCCAGGCCGAGGAGTTCGCGGCGCTCGCCGGGGGCTACCTGCCGATGTGAAGCGGCTCCGGCTTCAGCCCGCTCGACGTGCGGGCGCGCTCGTGCTCTGGCGCACGATCAGCGCCGGTGTCACGCTGGGCAGGATCTGCGGGCCACGTCCGTCGATGCCCGCGAGGAGGAGGGTGACGGTGCGCCGTCCGAGCTCGATGAAGTCCTGACGGACGGTGGTCAGCGGCGGGTTGAAGAAGGCCGATTCGGGAGTGTCGTCGAAGCCGACGATGCTCACGTCGTCCGGAACACGCACACCCGCCTCGGCGAAGGCCCGCAGCACGCCCAGCGCCATCTGGTCGTTGGCCACGAACACGGCCGTGACGTCCGCATCCTTCACCATCTCGCGCCCGAGCTCGTAGCCCGAGCGCGGACTCCAGTCCCCGATCATCACCGGCGTGACCACCGCGCCGGCCTTCCTGAGCGTCTCCCGCCATCCCCGCTCGCGCTCCTGACCCTCGAACCACCCGACCGGGCCCGCGATGTGGCGCACCGTCGTGTGTCCGAGCTCGAGCAGGTGCTCCGTGGCGAGGCATGCGCCGGTATACTGATCCACCGCAACGCCCCGCAGCGGGTTGCCCGCTCCGCCCTGCGCGGCGATGACCGGCACGTGCTTGGGGACGTATTGGAGGGCGCGCACGGCGGTGACGTGCGGGGCGATCACGATGATGCCCTCCACACCCTGTCCCCGGAGTCGCTCGATCGCTTCGCCGATCGACGTGCGGTTCTGCACCCGCAGGCTGACGATGCTGATCGCGTACTCGGACTCCCGGGCGGCGTTCTCGATCCCGTACAGCATGCTGGCGGGCCCGTAGAGCGTCGAGTCGAGCGCCACCACGCCGAGGGTCTTGGAGTGCCCGGTGACGAGCGTGCGTGCCGCGTAATTCGGGTGATAGTCGAGCTCCCGGATGGCCGCCAGCACTTTGGCACGCGTCTCGCTGGTGACGCTTCCGGCGTCGTTGATGACGCGCGAGACCGTCATGTGGGACACGCCGGCGAGGAGGGCCACGTCGGTCATCGCCGGTCGCTTCGGCTCGGATCTGGATTCGGAGGGGGCGGACGAGGAGCGTCCGCGTGAGGTCTCGCCGCTGCCGTCGTTCTCCTGAATTCGGGCCACCGTGCCGCCTCGTGTTCGGCTCGCGTGCGGTTCGGATCCGTGAGTGGCCGAAGCGGCAGTGAGCGCGGTAACGGAATGCCTCCCGGGGGGTGGCCGGAGGCGGGGAAGTGTTTGGATTCTTACCGCTCCCGTCAAGGGTGGGCGAACCGGAGCGTCGACATCGAGAGCGGTCGAGGTGTATCATGGCGCTCTCACACGACTCAAGGAGGCGGGCCATGAGCGGTGTGCGGGTGCTGGTCGGTACGCACAAGGGCGCGTTCGTTCTCACCTCGGACGGAAAGCGCGAGAAGTGGACGGTGGACGGGCCCCACTTTCCGGGTTGGGACGTCTACCACGTCAAGGGTTCTCCGGCCGATCCGGACCGGATCTGGGCCTCGCAGACCCGGGGGTGGTTCGGGCAGCTCATCCAGCGCTCCGACGACGGGGGCCGGAGCTGGGAGCCCGTCGGCAACGAGTTCACCTACGCCGGCGAGGCGGGCACGCACCAGTGGTACGACGGGACGCCACACCCATGGGAGTTCACGCGCGTGTGGCACCTCGAGCCGTCCTTGACCGATCCGGATGTCGTGTGGGCCGGGGCGGAGGATGCGGCGCTCTTCCGCTCGGGCGACGGAGGTGCGACGTGGCAGGAGGTGGCCGGGCTGCGCGGCCATCCGACGGGCC
>CAZFIS010000185.1:0-6121 GCA_964519125.1 uncultured Gemmatimonadaceae bacterium
ACGTGATGGGCAGGATCGAGATGCCGCCCTCGTCGATGAGGAACGGATACTCGTTCGTGCCGTGCGTGGACCCTCTGTACTTGACGATGCGCAGTCGCCGCGTGGCCATCTGGCCCTCCACGCGGTGGTCGAGGACGATCACGCAGTCGGCGACGTATTCCTCCAGGCCATGGCGGGTGAGGCCCTCGTCGCCCTTTTCGGCGGTGATGATCGCCGTCATGCCCCGAGCCTTCAGCCAGCGGAACAGGCGCTGCAACTCGCCGCGCAGGACGGCGGTGTCGGACAGCCCTGCGAACAGCACCTCCAGGGTGTCGAGCACCACGCGCTTGGCGCCGATGCTGTCGATGGCATGTCCCAGCCGGATGAAGAGCCCTTCCAGGTCGTACGCGCCCGTCTCCGCCATTTCGTTGCGCTCGATGAGGACGGATTCGATCGACAGCTTCTTCTTGGCGATCAGCGCCGGGAGGTCGTGGCCGAGGGAGGCGAAGTTCGTCGCCAGCTCATCGCCGCTCTCCTCGAACGCCATGAAGACGCCCGGCTCACCGGAGTCCAGGGCGCCCCGCACCAGGAACTCCATGGCCATGAGCGTCTTGCCGCATCCCGCGCTGCCGCACAGGAGGGTCGGCCGGCCCTTGGGCAAACCGCCACCGGTGAGCTCATCCAACCCCTGGATGCCGGTGGGCGCCTTGCTCAGTGGAGGTGTAGGGTGAGGCTTCTTTGCTGCGCGTGCCGGGGCTCGCTTGGCCATGGGGCTCCCTCCTGGTGGCGCCCGATATTTCCGCCAGGGCGTCACGGAGTCGCGGCCCGCATCGACACGAGACCGTAGACGGATACTGGAGGTTAGCTCGTTCCTCTTGAGCGGGCATGGCCCGAAAGGATGAGACCTCCACGTAGCCCGTTCGTGTCACTGAGTCCGGGCCACCTGCCGAGGAGGGAAGTCGCGGCGGGCGGAGGGGCCACCACCGCGCCGGCCGGCCCCCGCATCCCGGTATCTACTGCTCGATGAACAGCTCGCGCGCCAACCGCTCGTCGTGCCCGTAGACGTCATCGCGGAAGTTCAGACGCCCCTCGGCGTCCACCCAGGCGGTGAAGTAGACGATCCTCACGGGCAGCCGGTGCTTCAACCGCACGGTGATCGTTCGCCCGCCGTACATGGCTTCGTGGATGCGCTTCACGGTCCAGTTCGGATCGTCCCGCAATAGGTAATCCGCCAACTCCTCCGGTCGGCTCAGTCGGATACAGCCATGGCTGAACGCCCGCTTCTCGAGAGCGAAGGCACCCTGGGAAGGCGTGTCGTGCATGTAGATGCTGTAACTGTTGGGAAAGAGAAATTTCACCCGGCCCAGGGCGTTGCCGGGCCCCGGCCTCTGGCGGATCAGCGGCTGCGACGCGGTGCCACCGACGATCTCCATGTCGTTCTTGCGGAGATAGTCCGGGTCCTTCCTCATCTTGGGCAGGATCTCGTTCCGCGTGATGCTCGCCGGTACCGACCACGTAGGGCTGAACACGATCTGCGACAGCGTGTCCGCGAAGATCACCGTTCCCGTGGCGCTCTTGCCCACGACCACGCCCATGCTCATCACCTCCCGGCCCCGCTCATACACGTGCAGGCGGAACTCGGGGATGTTCACCACGAGCACGTCGGGGGGCTGCTCCTCCGGCATCCAGCGCAGGCGCTCCATGTTGATGAGCATGGTGCGCAGGCGCTCGGCCAGCGGCACGTTCATGGCGCGCAGGAAGTTGGGGCCGATGATGCCGTCGGGGTCCAGGCCGTGGCGCATCTGGAAGCGCTCCACGGCACGCACCATCGTGCTGTCGTAGACGGGCCAAACGCCGTCGGTGTCGAGGTCACCGAGCAGGTGCAGGCGGTGGCGGATGGAGCCGATCACCTCGGCGGTGTCGCCTGCCTCGATCTTGTGCAGATCCGCCGGGAGCGCCACGACCGGCCACGGCCCATTCGCCAGAACACCGTTCCTGCGGATGGCGGCCTTCAGCAGTTGGTATTGCGGGTTGATGGGCTCGTACGCGGAGAGATCCATCTTCCCCACGGCCAGCGAGTCCAACAGGCGGGAGAGATCCTTCTTGCCGCGGGGAATGAACCAGTTCAGCTCACGGAGATCCCGGCTCAGATAGCCATCGTAACGGCGATCGGCAAAGCGGAAGAACTCGGCGGTGAGACGCAGCTCCAGGTCGATGGCGCAGCTGTCGCACGAGGGGACGCGTGTCCCTTCGGCGAAGCCCTGGTCATAGAGCTCGCGGAGACTCGGACCCTGTGCGTTGGCTCGAGAATCGCCGGTATGGGCGACACCGGCCAGCGCCACGAACGCGCCGGCGCTGGCCGTGAGGGAGTCGCGCACGATCCAGGCGAACTGCATGCCCCGCCTCCGGTAGAAGTCCATCACGGAGGCCGAGTCGGAGCGATATCCCGGATACTTGTCGAAGAACGCCGTGAGCCCCAGCGAATCCACCTTGCGAGCGCTGTAGGGGTGCGTCGTTTCGAATACCGCCGCGATGGCCAGGGCCTTTTCGGCCAGGGTGGGCTCGGGCGGTGCCTTGGAGCAGCGTGTGACCAGAAGGGTGAGGAGAACCGGAAGCAGGAGCTTCGCTCTTGGGCCGCGCGCCGTCATGGCCGCGCCGGGCGAAACATCGCGCTACATACGGGGCCGCTCAGCCGCCGTATACGTACAGCAATCCGCCGTTCGCCAGCAGATCGACTACGCGGGGCATCTGCGCTCGCGGAACCGCGGGACAACCCCAGCTCCTGCCCAGCCGACCGTGTGCGGCGATGAACCCCGCGCTCACGTAGTCGGCAGCGTGGATGATCACCTCGCGAGCGAGGGCCTGGTCGTTCTTGCCCCTGTCCAACCCTCGCAGGAGCAGAGCGGGCCCATGCTTCCCGCTCATGACTTCGGCACCCACCCGGTAGAGTCCCAGGCTGGTCTCGTGGGAGCCGTTCCGGTTGCTGAAATGCTCGGCCATCAGCCCGCCGGAGTTCTGCCCGTGGGCCACCCAGGTGCGGAGGACCAGCCGCTTCGCGACGATGTCGAAGATGTACAGGCGCTTGGCGGTGCTGGGCTGGGTCATGTCGGCGATGGCCAACATCCTGGTCCGCAGTCCGTGCCGTTCCATGCTCCGGTACCCGGCGACGAAGACGGCACGGTCGAGCATGCCGCTGAGGCCCATCTCGCGGTACAGGGCGGTGGCAGTGTGCTCGGCGACCGCCGGAGCGGGCGCTGGGCTCGCGAGGGCGGGCAGGGGTAAACCGAGCAACAACAGGAAGAAGAGGGGCCCGGTCATCACGGTTCCGGGGCAGGTTTGCGGATGCCTGCCCAGCGTAGGGAGCCCCCCGACGGAGCGGGACCCGTGGCGGCTGAAGAGGATTGACCCCTCTACCGCCCCGGAACGCCGGATGTTCCCCCCATCGGCTCACGGGGGAAGGACGGCGCACCCTCAGCGCATACGAATCATGACCGCGCGCACCGTCTTCCGGTGCGCCCGCTACTTCGGAACGAGCAATCGTAATGGGTCCGGTCCTCCGACGGCCGTTCCCCTCCCCAGTGGACTAGATGACCGTCTTGCGGTGGCCGACCATCCGGAGCAGTCCGTTGATGGCGGCGTGTAGCATCACATAGACGACGATGGCGATCAGGATCGGTACGACCAGCGTGTACCCGCCCTCGGTTGCACTGCGCGCCTCTGACGATCACCTGAGACGAGGCACCCCACAATCGTTCAATGGGAGTACTCCTTCGGATCAGGATCCCCACCCTGGCGACAGGACGTCAGGAGAGGACGCCGGGGCCGGCCTAGTGCCACGCCCCCAGGATGCCGCCCATGACCGTGAACGCCAACGTCATGTAGCCCGCGTCCAGGAGCCAGAGCCTGAGTGAGCGCCGCTCGAAGAGGTAGACGACCCCCAACGCCGTGCTCACCCAGAACAGCCCGGCCATGAAGCCGGCCTGAAGACCGGAGGAGAGGGTTCCCTGCGTACCGATGAACATCGCCATGACGAAGGCCGCCACCAGCTCCAGAACGAAGGACGCCCCGAAGATCAGCCCCGGGTTCCCCTGTTTGCTCTTCTCCTCCGTCAGTCCCGAAGCGGCCGTCCACAGCTTTCCGAGAAGGGGAGGGGAGTACCAGAGCGCTCTGAGGACGTAGACCGCGATCGTCGCGACGAGCACCGCCAGGTAGTTGATGCTGGAAATGGCAGCATTCAGGTCCATGGGACAACCTCCTGAAAGGCGGGATGCAGGAGGGAGACCTCGAACCTCGACCCCTGCACTCCCGCGTATCGCGGAAACGCCATCCATTCTGGAGGCGCGCCCGCGCCTCGACGTCGAATCCGAGCTCCTTGGCTGACATGACTCGCAATCTCCTTGATTCGTCGACGAATCGCGGGAGAGCCGACCATGAGAGGAGCCACATGCCTCATCCGAAGAGTACCGCGGATCGATGACGGGAGGTATCGCCCAAACGGGTGACAGACCCATCACATCCGGCTGCCGACCAAGGTCGAGGTGTCGTTCCGCGAGCGACACATGAAGGATTCTGCCACGGCGAGCCTGGGGCCGTGACGACTTCGTTGACGTGCTGGGCGGTCCACCGGGCGGAGGGCCGCATACCGCGATCCGTCTCCCCCTTGACCTCGGGGCACCTCCGCTAGAAAATGAATGAACATTCATTCAGTGATGATGGCGGAGCGACCCGGACAGGAGACGGCATGCCGAAGGTGGCCGGTGCCACGGCGAACCGCGACAAAGAGGACCGCATTCTCGGCGCCGCCCTGCGCGTCTTCGCACGCCAGGGATACCACGGCAGCACCATGGCCGTGGTCGCCCGGGAAGCGGGCGTCGCCACAGGCACCATCTACCTGTACTTCGAGCGCAAGCAGGACCTGTTGGTCACCCTCTTCCAACGCCACCTCACCGAGTACATGGAGCGGTGCCGCCCGGCCCTGGCGGCCGCCGAGCCCGGGGTGCCGCGACTTCGCTTGCTGGCCGAGCTGCATCTGGCCTTCTTCGCAAAGAACCGCGCTCTGGCTACCGTCTTCCAGATCCACCTCCGCGAGCCCGATCCGCTTCTCGCCGAGGGCATCCACCCCAGCGTCGCCGCGTACTTCGACCTCATCGGCGACGTCATCGCCGCCGGCGTGGAGGCGGGCACCTTCGCCTCCGACCTGGACGTGCGCCTCGCCCGCCAGCTGTTCTTCGGTGCCCTGGACGAGGTCGTCACCGGATGGCTCCGCTCCAAGCGCACCTTCGCACTCATGTCGACGCTGGACCCCGTGGCGGGGATGCTCGCCCGGGGCTTCGGCGCCACTCCAACCGGAGACCCGTCGTGAAGGACTCCTCATCCTCCCCCGCACCCGACCGCGTCGGACGAGCCGCCGTGCTGGGCGCCGGCGTCATGGGCGCCGCCATCGCCGCGCACCTGGCCAACGTCGGCATCCCGACCCTCCTGCTCGACATCCCACCCCGCGAAGGCGACGACAAGGACGCCCTGGTCCGCGCCGGGCTGGAGCGCGCCCGGAAGAGCAAGCCGGCGTCGTTCTCCTCGTCCCGGGCGCCCGCGCTGGTGGAGGTGGGCAACTTCGATGACGACCTCCCCCGCCTGGCGGAGTGCGACTGGATCGTCGAGGCGGTGGTGGAGAACCTGGACATCAAGCGCTCCCTCTACGAGAAGATCGCGCCCTGGGTGGCGCCCCACGCGCTGCTGACGTCCAACACGTCGGGCCTGTCGGCGGCGGCGCTCTCCGAGGCGCTCCCAACCGAGCTGCGTCCACGCTTCATGGTGACGCACTTCTTCAACCCACCGCGCTACCTCAAGCTCCTGGAGCTGGTGCGCGGCCCCGATACCGACGCAGCCGTGGTGGAGTTCTTCTCCGACTTCGGGGACCGCGTCCTGGGCAAGGGCATCGTCCACGCCAAGGACACCCCCAACTTCATCGCCAACCGCGTGGGCTGCTTCGGCATCTTCCACGTTCTCCAGATCATGCTCGAGGACGGGTACACGGTGGCCGAGGTGGACAAGCTCACCGGCAGGGCCATCGGCCGTCCGGGGAGCGCCACCTTCCGCACCGCCGACCTGGTGGGGCTGGACACCCTCGCCCACGTGGCGGGCA
>CAZFIS010000186.1:0-6042 GCA_964519125.1 uncultured Gemmatimonadaceae bacterium
CCATGGCGCCGGCACAGCGCCGCAAGCCCTGCTTCATCGAACTGAACCATGCTGCGAATCTCGCCCCCGGGCCTATTGCCGGTCGAATGTCGGCTAACGCCTCAGCGGTTGCCGAACCGGCCTCAACCGTCTGGTTCCCAGGCTCAGCGACAGACCCGACTGAGAGCGAGCACCCCCGGCCCCGCCTGCAAAAAGGCCGGTTGGGTCGAAGGCCGCCTTCAGGCGGCCGGAGCCGGCAACAGACCAGTTATGCGCTGCGCTTCTCCGATGACAGCCACTGCCTGGTGGATCTTGCGTACGGCTGGACCCTTAGCCCAATGGATGGAATGGCCCCTCAGGCTTCTCCTCAACCCATCAACTTCCTCAGAGCCTCTTTGGCGACCCCACGGACCCACTCATCGCCGTCATTGAGGGCAGTCTTCAGCGGTTCGATCGCTCGTTCGTCGCCAATGCTGCCAAGCATCTCGGCCGCAAGAGAGCGGACGTTGTGATGCAGATCTACCGATAGCGCGGTGATGAGAGGCTCAACGACACGCGGATCCGATATTCTCCCTAGGGCCGTTACTGCCGCGAGGCGCACCTTTGGCACATCGTGTCCAAGCGCCACTGCCAGCGGTTCAATGGCACGCGGATCACCAAACGATTCGAGCGCCACGACGGTAGCGAAGCGTACTTGGTCGTCCTCATCTCTGAGTGTTTCGATGAGCGGTTCCACTGCCTCGACGTCCTCGATTCTACCCAGAATCCTGACGATAACCTCACGCAAGTAGCTGCTTTTCTCGATCCTGAGCGCCGTGACGAGCAGTGGGATCGCAGGTGCGCCGATGTCCCGGAGTGCTCCCTGCGCATCAACACCCATCCACTCGTCACTCAGACCGTTAACCAGCCCTTCGATGTCCCGGGCCTCCTGAAGCTGCCGGACGCGCTGGAGAGCGGCAGTGTACGGATCGGCACTCTCGGGACTCAAACCACTGGGGTCCGGTCCTGTCTCGGATTCCTCCACCTGTTGATCCGTGATTGGTGGCGCCGTCTCTCGCTGTCGTTCCTCTGCCGCTGTTTCTTCAGCTGTACCAGCTGAGTCAAGGCGTGTTTCCTTGCCGCCGAGCCCTCTGAGGAGACTTCTGAAGAGACCCATCTCTAATGCTCCCTTTCGTTGTCTTCAACAACACCAGCCCGGGCGCCAGGCTCTCCCACTCTCATCCAACCTGCGTGGCGCATAACGTTCCTAGAGGTGCGACGCCGGCGCGGCACGACGTCCCACCGTGGCACAGATAGCGATCAAACCTCGCGCCTCCTGCGTTCCATTCTCGTCGCGCGCCGGTGTTCTCCTGAGCGACCGCAGGCCGCGCAGGCACAACTCGTAGGTTATCAGCTGGCGCCGCAGACCGTTACCTGGCCAGCGCCAGCAACACCACAACGACTACAACAAAGATCGTCGCAAGAACCAACTCCGGTATCCAAGCGCGACGCGCTGCGGCGTACCGTTCAACTTCTTCCGCCGACTCCTTCCACCGTACCGTAACCTTTCCTCGAACATCGACGGCGGATCGCCGGATCTCCTTGGCCCCCGAGGCTTCCAGTTCGGTGACCAACGCGGCTACATCCTTCTGTAGCACCTTCTTTCGGAGCATATCTCGCTGGCCCTGAGTCCAGGGCTCTTAGTGGAACCAGATGGCTCTCGCGGTTCGACCGCTGGCCGGTAGCACATCTTATCGGCTGGCACGCTCCGTTGTGACCCTGCCCACCTTCATACCGGGGCGCCACTTCCGTTACGGACCTACGATCCCGAGGACCGCAAGGTCGCGGTACCGAATGTCTTGGCGCAGCCGGCACCGCACGAGACCCACAGACGACAGTAGGAACGGCACAACTGCGAAGCCCCGCCAGCCGATGGTGGGGCCTACGGCAGCCTCAATCCTAGGGGAAACGAACCCGAACTAGACTGGAAATAGCCACAACGGCAAGACCACCCGCCAGAGTCGCCGTGCGACCGCCTCCAAAGATTCCCGCACATGACTTCCTCTCGATCGGGCCATCCACACCCGCGACCCGCATTCATCTCTGCTTCATACGGTTCTTGTTCTGGGAATCAAATCGCCTTCTGCGCTTGCCGATAACGTTCCTAGGTTTCAGACGGCCGCGTTGCTTATGAGCACCCACTTGTAGCCCACAACCTTTTCGTTCGCTAGAAGCTGGCCACCGATGCAATCATGCGGATGTCCCAAAGGGCCGCGACCGCGACCGCGTGCTGAAACTGTTTGTTATCGGCAGTAGAGCGTGGTCGTCAGCTCACTCATGTGCGACCGTGCCAATAACCCGGCTTCTGTCGCTGGTGCATCACAGCGACGATCTCGATGGACTGGGCAAGAACTTGGTAGACGACCGTGAATGGGAAGCGCGCCAGGATCACGCGGCGGACGTCATTCTAATCGGGTGACCCACTCTCGGGCCACTCAGACAGGCGGCCCACTGCGGCACGCACCTCTTGTACCAAGTCGCGGCCGAGCCCGACGGCTTCGTTCCGATAGAACTCCACGGCAGCGCGGAGCTCCCGACGCGCCTCGGGATGGAAGTGGATCCGCCGCGCCGTCACTTCTCAAAGAGTCCGTCAAGCTCTGCGAACACCTCTTCCGCCGGGATCGACTTGACTCGACCGCTGTTCAGGTCCTCGACTCGCCGGGCGATCTCCTCTGCCCAGGCTTGCTCCACCTCAGCCTCATCGTCCAGGCTGCTGATGAGAGCCTCAGCGAGCAGCGCACGCTCTCTTCGAGGCAAACGCCTCGCTTCAGCCTCGATCTGTTCCCTCTTCATTGCCATGGGAGCCCCCCGCCGTTGAGTGCTCTAGAATCTACTCTACCCCTCACTCCTTCAGCATGTCCCGTTGAGCATGATTCCACCTGGGACGCCCCCGTCGATTCTGCAGCTCTATTGCCGATAACGTTCCTAGAGTTGCGACGCCGGCGCGGCACGACGTGGGAGCGTGGCACCTGCAGCGACCATCCCCCACGCCTCCCGCGGCCCATTCCGCCTCACGCGCCGGTGTTCTCCGGAGCCGCGAAAGCGGCGTAGGCGCAACTCGTATGTTAACGGACGTCGCAGCTTGTGGCTTCCCAGCCCCCCTACTCGGCGCCGGTCATGCGGTCCCGGACCGCCTTCCACTCGCCGTCTAGGGCCAGGTCGGCAATCCACTTCTGCAGGTAGGCCTGATCCAGACGTGACCAAGTCCTTTCCAGGAGCTGTACCACATCGCGTCGCTGCAGAGCTGAGTCCCCCAGGCGCCCCCACTCGAGCTTCGTGATCAGCACGTCCTCAAGGCTCGCCACAGACAGCTCCACGCCGAGCAGCGAGATGCGCTGCCGACGTCGGAACTCTTCCCGACTGTATGGACGGTCCTTACGGACGATGAAGTCCGCTTTCCATCCAGATTCGGGATCGATTGCGTTGAACTGACCGTGGCCCTGCCACGCCTTTTCCGCTGCCGCCCGATCGACGTACCACCCCGCCGCGAGCACCCCATCGACGAGACGGTCAAGCCCCTCCTGCTCGGTCTCGATCACCACGTCCACGTCTTGGGTGGCTCGCGGGACTGCGTAGAATGCCGCTGCAAGAGACCCGGTCAGCATGTAGGAAACCCCTGCCTCGTCCAGGGCCCTGATCACCGTCTGAAGGAAGGCTGTGAGCGTCACTTCCCGCGGGGCAACTCCACCCCGTAGTCTTCAGCTACCAGCCGTGCAACAGCCTCGCGCGCGCTGAAGTCCGGATGCCGCGACCGGATCCCCGCCAGTCGCAACTCCCGCACTGCTTCGCTGAGTTCCACAGCAGCGCGGAGCCGTCCCGGTCCATCCAACCCGTCTAGGACAGCCTCATACCGAGACCAGACCGCGGGTGCTGTGTCCAAGGGTCGTGAGCTCATGCTGAAAATCTACTCTGGCCTCTCCAACCCCGCACGTCTCAGGCGATGTCCGTTAACGTTCCTAGAGTTGCCGAACTGGCGCTCCGATGGCTCAGCTCAGCACAACGCCTAAGACTCCAAGCCTGCTCCTAGAAGCGCAACGTGTGCGCGCCAGTTGCGCGGAGCGGCCGCAGGCCGCGCAGCCGGCCACCGTTTGTTATGGGAAGTGGCGGCTTACATGCTTCCTGGGCACATACAAGCGCGGCAAATCATACCTTCGCAGCCTTCTTCTCGGCTTCAAGGTCCTCGAACAGTTGGATGAGCACGCGTCCCTCTGGGAACTTCGCGCTTATCTCCAACTCGCCGCCCATGGCTTCGACAAAGCGCCGCAGCGAGCTTAGGTACATGTCGGCCCGCCGCTCCAACTTCGAGATCGTCGCTTGGTTGAGGCCCAGCACCTCTGCCAGTTCCTGCTGCGAAAGCTGCCTCGCCTGACGAAGCTCATGGAGCGGCATCTCCGCCAGGAGCTCTTCCGTCCGTTTCCGGATCCGCTCCTGCCGCTCCGGGTCCATCTTCTCTCGGATCTTGCGAAAGCTCGTTGCCATTAGATCAGACCCTCCTCCTTGAGGATCCTGAGGTGCTCGTCGTACAGATCGTCGGCCCGTGGCACGAACACCTCGTACCACCGATCATCCCCGGTCTTGTCACCCCCCACCAAGAGAATCGCCATTCGTCTCGGATCGAACGCATACAGCGTCCGAAAGGGCCTCCCATGCACTTGTGTCCGGAGTTCCCCCATGTGGGAATGTCGCGACGACGTCACTCCAGTGCTGTACGGAAATGGCAAATGCGGCCCGAGGCGCTCGAGGAGGCCGACTGTCGCGGCGATCTCCTCCTGTTCGGCGGCCGTGAGCTGGTCGAACCACCCCAGCCACTCGTCCGTTACCTCTACCTCATATGCCATACGTGGCATTATGCATCACAAGGCATACAGCCGCAAGCGCCCTCATGTTCCCGAATCCGCCGCTTCCCCGACCTCCTGCCGTCCCAGCCATTTCCCATAACGTTCCTAGAGTTGCGACGGCGGCGCTTCCGCAAGGGTGGAGAATTCATACACGGCGACTCTTCAGATACTCCCATCCAACCCTCACACGCCTTGCGCCGGTGTTCCCCGGAGCCGCGCGCAGCGCGGCGGAGGCGCAACTTGTTTGTTATCTGCTGCTGAGGGCCCCCAGGTTGACTTGACTTCCCGAGTTATGGTCATTATGGTCATTTTGACCATGTTGGCTGGAGGAGCCTATGTCACACGTACGATCTATTGCTGAAGTCAAAGCCAAGCTCAGCGAGTATATCCGCTCTGCTGAACGCGGCGACCCGGTCGTCATCACGCGTCATGGCCAAGCCGTGGCTGCGCTCGTAGGCCCGGAAGAACTTCAGACACTCGAGCGCCTCCGCTCGGCCGGTCCGGATGGTGGATTGGCGAGTCTCGCCGGCGGTTGGGAGGACTCTGACGACCTCCTCCGCATCCTGGAGACGTCGTCCCGCGTTGGGAGTCGCAGTGGCCCTTCTCTGGACTGAGCACCGTGGCTTACCTCTTCGATACCGACGCCATCTCTGAACTGCTCCGCCCTCGTCCCCTCCAACCGTACCTGGACTGGCTCAAGTCGATTCCTCGAGAAGACCAGTTCACCAGCGCGGTCACGGTCGGAGAACTCTTCAAGGGAGCCTACCGCTCTTCTGCCCGAGAGCGCCACCTGAAGAACATCGAGGATCGCGTACTCCCAGCTGTCACCGCCCTTCCTTTCGACGTCTCGGTTGCTCGCGTGTTTGGGAAGGTGCGCGCACATCTCGAACAAACCGGCAACATCCTGCCGGACGCCGATCTGCAGATCGCAGCTACCGCGATCTACCACGACCTAGAACTCGTTACCGGGAATGTCCGTCACTTCGAGCGCATCCCTGACCTTCGCATCAACCGCATCCTCGCGGCCTCCAGAGTCAACGACTGATCTTCTCAATCGCATCCTCGCGGCCTCCAGAGTCAACGACTGATCTTCTCAATCCGCTCTGGCCCTCAGTGGCAGATAACTGGTTCTATCGGATGGGTGTCGGTGTCTCCCGACACCACCGGGGCTCTCCGAACCAGGGGC
>CAZFIS010000187.1:0-6027 GCA_964519125.1 uncultured Gemmatimonadaceae bacterium
CCGTCCTGGCACTCCTCGTAGAGGCTCTCGGCGTAGTTGGCGAAGCTCTCGTGGACCCACATGTCCGCGGGGTCCTTGCCGGTGATGCTGTTGCCCCACCACTCGTGGGCGCTCTCGTGCACGATGATGAAGTCCCACTTGAGCCCGAGGCCGGTGTGCGACAGGTCGCGGCCCAGGTACCCGTTCTCGAAGTGGTTGCCGTACGCGACCCCGCTCTGGTGCTCCATGCCGAGGTGCGGTGCCTCGATGAGCTTGTAGCCGTCCTCGTACCACGGGTACGGGCCGAACCAGTGCTCGAAGCACTTCATCATCGACAGGGACTGCTTCCACTGCCGCTCGGCCGCCTCCAGGTGGTAGGTGAGCGGCCAGTAGTCCATGGTGAGGGTGCCGTCCTCGCCGTGGTAGATCGTGCTGAAGTGCGTGTAGTCGCCCGCGTTCACCTCGACGTCGTACAGGTTGATCGGCTCCGTGACGAACCAGTCGTACGTGGTCGTGCCGTCCGCGTTCGGAATCACCGCGCGCAGCCGCCCGTTGGACACGTCGATCATCGGGTCGGGCACGGTGATGGCGATGTTCTGGCTGTCCGGCTCGTCGGCGAGGTAGTCCTTGAGCGGCCACCAGACGCTGGCCCCGATGCCCTCGTTGGCGGTGGCCACCCAGTGGTTGCCGAGACTGTCCGTGCGCCAGATGTAGCCCCCGTCCCATGGTGGGCGTATCGCGACCCGCGGCCTGCCGTGGTAGTAGACGGTCAGCCTGTTGGAGTCTCCAACGCGCTGGGGAGCCTGGAGCGTGACGAAGAACGCGTTGCCGTCGCGCCGGGTCTGGAGCACACGGCCGTCCTGCACGAAGCTGTCGGCCACCATCGGCTCCTGGAGGTCGATCTGCATCTCCTGGGCCGGCTTCAGCACCCGGTACGTGATGGCGTTGTAGCCGCGGATGGTGCTGTCGGACGGCATGACCCGCACGTGCAGATCGTAGAAGCTGGCGTCCCACCACGCCCGCGCGGGTCCGTTGGAGCCGCGCAGCGTATCGGCGTGGGTGAACACACGAGAAGCGCCCTGGGCGCTGACCGTCACGGGAAGAGCCAGGAGGCCGAAGGCGATGAGAAGGCGTCGTATCACGGTGGTGCCTCACGAAGGATCGGGGACTGGACTCCGTGAGCCTGGGGCAGGTGCCGCCGGGGCGCAATAGGGTCGGACGGCTCTAGCCGACTGACCTCCACGGCGGCGGCGCGACACCCTCGGTGCCAAACGGACTCCCGGGACAGGACACTACGAGGCGGGCTCCTGCTCGCGGGGCATGCCGCGGACCCAGAGGTCCCTCTGCGGGAACGGGATCTCGATTCCTGCGGCGACCAGGGCCTTGTAGATCTTCATGAAGAGCTCGTGCGTCACCAGCTCCTGCTCGGAGGGATGGCCGACCCAGCATAGCAACTCGAAGTCGAGGCTCGAGTCGCCGAAGCCGCGCATGCGTACCATCGGCGCCGGATCCTTGCACACGGTGGCGTGCCCGTGGGCGACCTCCTCCAGCAGCGAGACGACGCGGTCTACATCCGAGCCGTAGGCCACACCCACGGCCAACCCGATGCGGAACTTCACCCAGCGGCCGCCCGACTCGTTGATGATCTTGGTGCCGGCCATCACCGAATTCGGAATGATGATCTCTACGTCGCTGCGTGTCAGCATACGGGTGGAGCGGATACCGACCCGCGTGACTTCGCCACGCTCGCCGCTGTCGAGAACCACGTAATCACCGACCTGGTAGGGTGCGTCGGCGATGATGAAGAACCCCGCGAACAGGTTGGCCAGCGTGTCACGTGCGGCGAAGCCCACCGCGATGCCCACCACTCCGGCGGATGCCAGCCACCCTACGGGGTTGATGTCCCAGACCTGGAGCAGGGCGTAGACCGCGATCCCCACCACCATGATGGTCAGCCCCAGGTCGAAGAGCGGGACGGTGCGCTCTTCGACGATGGCGAAGCGGTCCCGGATGCGGCTCAACACGTCGAGTCCGATGGGGATGGCCTGGAGCCCCGCGCGCATCAGTTGCATGATCAGGAGGCTGACCACGACGCGGACGAGGATCGTCGAGGTGCCCGCGCTCAGGGGCAGCGCCTCGACTGCGGCCGCCAGGCTCAGGTACACGACCACCAGCGTGGTCACCCCGGCGCCCAGCCGGAGCAGCTCGTCGTCCAGCTTCGTTTCGGTCCGACTCGTGACCTTCTGGCCGGCGAAAAGGATGATGGTGCGTGCCGCGACGGCGGCGATCAGGCCCACCAGGAGGATGGCGAGGGCCAACGCCACGGGGTGCGCGGACAGATGGGTGGAGATCCCGTGGAGGACGCCGGGCAGCCGCAAGGCCGCCGTCGTATCGGGAGCAAGCTGGGTGGCGGTGATCACGACTCCTCCACGCGGTCGGGGGTCCAGGTCGGTCCGTCTACTTCAGTCCCGCCATCCATCCCAGCAGCCGCTGATCGAACAGCTTCTGCTGCTCCAGTGCGGAGTAGTGCCCACTTTCGTCGAATGTGTAGACGGTCAGGTTCCCGATCTTTGCCTGCTCGCTCTTCGTCCACACCGTCCACGGCACGGAGTAGTCATCCTTGCCGAGCGCCAGGAAGACCGGAGTCGTGATCGGCGGCCCGTTCGCGATGTCGTACGTCTTCATGATCACCTGGAAGAGCTGGCCCCAGGCGGGCTCGTTCCAGTAGTCGCCCTTCAAGATCCACGCGGGGTCGTAGAGCGGGTTGTGGAAGTACGTCGACGCATTGTTCACGTAGGAGAGGATCGCTCCCTCGCTCGGGGGGAGTTTCTTGATCGAGTCCTGGGGGACACGCTTACGCGCGGCTGCCCGCGCTGCCTTGCGCTCCGGCGTGGCGTGCGCGTTCCAGTAGTCGCGGTCGGCCCGGCCCAGGCTGTCGCTGTAGAACGGCGGCGTACTCTGCATCACGACGAACGTCGTGTTGTGGGGATATCTGCGTGCGTACTCGAGCGCGATGAGGCCCGAGATCGAGTGGCCGACCACGCAGATCTTTCCGAGACCGAGTGCCTTCCTCGCCCCTTCGACGTCGTCGACGAGCGTGTCCATCGTCATGTGGCTGACGTCGCCCACCTGCGCCTCGGGCGTGGTGAGCCGCGAGTTGAGGTTCACGAACCGTATGTGGGCCTTGAGCGTGTCGGAGACCACGCGGTAGAAGGGGAGCCCGTCCCCGACGATCACGCACGTGTTCGGGCCGCCGCCCTCCGCGAAGTAGGTGAACGGAATGCCGTTCACCTTCACGACGCCGGGGTGCTCCTCGGTCGCCCCGGCGGCCGCGACGTGCATGGTGTCGGGCATCGTCGCGCCCTGCTCGGCCGGCTTGCGCTCGGCCGTGCACCCGGCCGCGAGAAGGGCCGCGCCCAAGGTCACATCGAGAATACGCAGTCCACGAGACCTCATGGGGAGCCCTCCGTGCCGATCAGAGTTGAAGGTCGACGGGGGATCCGTCGAAGTGCACCTCGTGCGTCGCGCTCTCGCCCACCACGCGCACCCGGAACGTGCGCTCCTTCGGCTCCAGCATGCGGGAGCCCCCGCGCAGGCGGAGCGAGAGGCGACGCGTAGTGTCGCTCCACGTCATGTCGACACGCATGTACGCGCCCTTCTCGTAGTCGAACGTGTGGCCATCGTCCTCGTAGAGGCTCCCCGAGCCGTCCGAGCCGGGATAGACGACGAGCTCGAGCGGCTCGTCGCTCGGCTCCTCGGCATACTGCTTCACCGGTCCCATGGGGATGATCGCGCCGGCGCGCACGTAAAGCGGCGTCGTCTCGAGGTCGACGCGGCGCTCCAACTCCCGTCCACCCAACACGCCCTCCTCGGTCCAGAAATCGTACCAGGAGCCGCGCGGAAGGTAGACTCTACGGAACCTGGCCGCGTGCTCGACCACGGGCGCCACCAACATCGCGTCGCCCCACAGATACTCGTCGCCGCGCGAGACCGCGACCGGATCGGTCGGGTCGTGCAGCCAGAGCGCGCGCAGGATCGGCATGCCGGTCTCCTGTCCGTCCTTGGCCGCCGTGTACAGGTACGGCAGGAGCCGGTAGCGCAGCTCCAGATACTTCTTGCAGATGGGCTCGACCTGCTTGTTGTGGAGCTCCTCGGGCGCGGGCTTCCAACCACGGGTCTCGTCCGGACCGCCGTCGCCGCCGTCCCATCCCCACGGCAGACGCAGATGCCAGTTGCGGCCGTGCGAGCGGAAGAGCGGGCAGAAGGCGCCGAACTGGAACCAGCGCACGTACAGCTCGCCCGTGAGCTCGTCCGTCGGGATGAACCCGCCGATGTCCGTTCCCCAGTAGGGGAGGCCCGACAGCGAGGTGTTGATCGCAACGGCGACGTGCGTCCGCAGCGTCTCCCACAGGCTCCTCACGTCGCCCGACCAGATGAAGCTCCCGAACCGCTGCACGCCGGGCGAGGCGTTGCGGTGCAGCGCGAACGGCCGCTCGTCGGGCCGGTAGAGCTGCGAGCCCTCGAAGTACATGCGGTGCCGGTTGAAGCGCGAGGGCCCGTCGAACCCGTCGCCTTGGTCCGGCCACCACCCGTCCACCCCCTCCTCCATGAGTGGCTTGTGGAACGGCCAGTAGCACGCCACCTCCCGGTCGGGCGGCCAGTGCCCGTCCGGCGTGCGCCCGCTCGGTAGCGGCGGGCTCGTGGTGCACGGGTCGTTCACGGTGCCCGTGAGCTCGTGTCCCTCGAGCACCACGTGGAGCACGACCTTGAAGTGCTCGTCGTGGAGCTGGGCGATCATCTTCTTCGGATCGGGGAAATTCTCCTTCTTCCAGGTGAACTCCCCGTTGTCCGTGTTCCAGCCCGAAGGGCAGAAGCCGGTGCCGAGGTAGATGAGCCCGTCGCACGGGAGCTGCTTCTCTCGGAATGTGCGCGCGACGCCCATCACCTCGTCGGGGCCGGCGAGCGTGCGGTGCGACTGGAGATAGCCGAACGACCAGAGGGCGGGGAGCTCCGGTGTCCCCGTGATGCGGGCGTACTCGCGCATGATCGTGCGCGGATCGTCGGAGCGGACCACGAAGACGTCGAGCGGCTGGGGCTTCGCGTCGTGCGGCGTGAAGACGCCGTCCGTGCCGGTGAAGTCGAACGCGCCGTACGGCTGGTGGATGAACATCGCCCAGCCGTCCGTGCCGACGAGCCACTGCACCGGCGCTCGCGTCCCGTGCGTCGCGAGCTGGTAGCCGCCCTGGCCGTTTCTCATCCGCTCCACGGAGTCGCGCCGGTCGAACTGCGGGCCACCTTCGCCCAGCCCGAGCAGCGGACCTTCAGGCAGGAGAAACGTCATGCTCGGGTCCGTCGCGCTGAGCGCGAGCGTCTGGACGGGCCGGCCGTCCGCCGTCTCGACGTCGATGGTCGGCGGGTGGCCGCCGAAGCGCACCACGAAGTCGCCGGCCTTCACGTGTCGGAACGCGGAGCTGTCGCGCCCGCTCGTCACGACCGATCCCTCGTCGTCCGTCACGAGCGCTCCGGTGAAGGGGAGGGGCTCGGGGGATCCGTTCTCGATGGGACGCAGCGTGAGGCGGACGGTGGCGGCGCTGAGCGACGCCACGGCCAACTCGACGGCCTGGCCGTTGACGACGATGTCGTCCGGTGCGCCGCGGAGCACGCCGCCGCGCGTGAGGGCGAATCCCGCGCCGACGACGCCGAGCTGCTTGATCATGTCACGTCGGGAGAGGACCGGATCTTTCATGAAGGTCACCAGGTGAGCTGAATGAGCGAGACGCCCTGCCGCGGGAGGCTGAACCGCACCCTGGCCCGGCCCCCGTCCGTCGAAATGGCCCGGGGCAGCTCGAGCGTGTGGAGTCGCCCGCCTTGCTCCAGCGCCTGATACTGCCGGGCGGTCGGATGCTGCGGCGAGCCCATCTCCTGCCACAGGGCGAACGCATCGCTGTGTTCGTGGTCGATGCGCCAGTGCGTGAGTGTTGCGTCTCCGTCCGGGAGGCCCGAGATCGTGAGCTCGACTTCAGCCGGCGCTGCGGGGAGGTCGTCGTC
>CAZFIS010000188.1:0-6005 GCA_964519125.1 uncultured Gemmatimonadaceae bacterium
CGGTGGAACATCAGCCTCTTCCACTACAGGAACCACGGCGCCGACTTCGGCCGGGTGCTCGCGGCGTTCGAGGTCCCCGAGGCCGAGCGCGAGGACTTCCACGAGTTTCTCGGCACGGTCGGCTATCCGTACTCCGCGGAGCCCGACAACGACGCGTACCGGCTCTTCCTCACGTAGGATGTCGCGGAGCGCGTGCTCGCGGTGCCCCGCACGAGCCCGTAATCTCCTCCGCGACCCCTCCCGAACGGAGCGCGCACGGAATGGACGAACAGCGACCCCCTACCCGGGCGGTCAGGATCCAGGCAGACCTCTCGCAGCACCGCGAGCACTCGGTCCCCCTCTATCTCACGTCGAGCTTCGTGTTCGACGACGCGGAGGAGATGCGCGCCACCTTCGCGGACGAGAAGACGCGCGACGTGTACAGCCGCTTCACGAACCCCAACGTCGCCGAGCTCGCCGAGAAGCTCCGCGTCTTGGAGGATGCCGAGGCGGGACACGCCGTCGCGTCCGGGATGGCCGCAGTCTTCGCCACGTTCGCGGCCCTGCTTTCGGCGGGAGATCACATCGTCGCGTGCCGCTCGGTATTCGGATCGACACACCGCATCCTGACGAAGATCCTTCCGCGCCTCGGCATCGACACCACGTACGTGGACGCCGCCGACCCGGACGCGTGGGAGCCCGCGATCCGCGACACCACCCGCATGGTCTTCGTCGAGACGCCGACCAACCCGTCGCTCGATCTCGTGGACCTGGAATGGCTCGGAGCGCTCACGCGCCGGCGCGGCCTGCTGCTGGCCGTCGACAACTCCTTCTGCACGCCCGTCCTGCAGCGTCCGATCGAGCATGGGGCCGACCTCGTCGTCCACTCGGCCACGAAGTTCATCGACGGCCAGGGGCGGGTGTTGGGCGGGGCGGTGGTGGGACGCGCCGACCTCGTGTCCGAGATCTTCGCGTTCTGCCGGGCGACCGGCCCCTCCCTCTCCCCCTTCAACGCGTGGGTGCTGTCGAAGAGCCTCGAGACGCTGCACCTGAGGATGGAGCGGCACTCGGCCAGCGCGCTCGAGCTCGCCGGCTGGCTCGAGGGCCGGCCCGGCGTAGCGTCGGTGCGCTATCCGTGGCTCCCGTCCCACCCTCAGCACGAGCTGGCCGTACGTCAGATGTCCGCGGGTGGAGGTGTCCTCACGTTCACGATCGAAGGCGCCCTCGAGCGCGGACGGCGATTCCTGGACGCGCTCGAGATGTGTTCGCTCACGGCCAACCTCGGCGACACCCGGACGATCGTGACCCACCCGGCCTCGACGACGCACGCCAAGCTCACCGAAGAGGAGCGCCTGGCCGTCGGCATCGATCCGGGGCTCATCCGGATCTCCGTGGGACTCGAAGCTCCGCTTGATATCCGCAACGACCTCGCCCAGGCACTCGAGAGAGCCTCCGCATGACCATGACGACCACGCACCTCGGGGAGCGCAGTCCGGCCGCGCGCCGGATTGCGCCCTTCCTCGTCGCCGCGCTCACGCTCGTCGTCGCGGCTCCGCTGGGGGCGCAGTCCGCCACGCCCGCGCGCCTCGTCCGGGCGGCACCGACCCCGCCGATGGGGTGGAACAGCTACGACTACTACAACTGGACCGTGAACGAGGCCGAGATGCTGGCCAACGCACACTGGGAGGCCGGGCATCTCGCGGCGTACGGGTGGACCTACGTGGTGGTCGACTTCCTCTGGTCCACGCCGCTGCACGGCGACTACCAGCACCGTGAGTTCAACGCGGACGGGAGCTACCGCTACCACCTGAGCATGGACCGCTACGGGCGACTCCTTCCCGACCCGAACCGCTTCCCCTCCGCGGCGAACGGGGCCGGCTTCAAGGCGCTGGCCGACAGCGTGCACGCTCTCGGCCTGAAGTTCGGCATTCACGTGATGCGGGGGATCCCGCGCCAGGCCGTGCGCGAGCACTCCCCGGTGCTCGGCACCCCCTACACGGCCGACCAGATCGCGGATACCACCAGCACGTGCGCATGGGACGACGGGATGTACGGGCTCGACATGTCGAAGCCCGGCGCCCAGGCCTATCTCGATTCACTCTTGAAGCTCTACGCGAACTGGGGCGTCGACTTCATCAAGGTCGACGACATCCTGCGCCCCTGGCACGGGACCGAGATCGCCGGCTACACGAAAGCGATCGAGCACTCGGGGCGCTCGATCGTGCTGTCCCTGTCTCCCGGGCCCGCACCGCTCCCCCAGGCCGACTTCCTGGCGGACAACGCCAACATGTGGCGGCTCACGGACGACGTCTGGGACAACTGGCGCAGCTTGAAGATCGACTTCGAGCACGCCGCCGCGTGGGTCGGACGCTCCCGGCCCGGCAACTGGCCGGACCTCGACATGCTCCCGCTCGGCAGGCTGGCGGCGCGATACCCGAAGAGCAGCCGAGGCCCATGGAGCGAGCTCGATCGCCCGAGTCGCCTGACGCACGACGAGCAGCGGACGATGATGACGCTCTGGTCGATCTACCGCTCCCCGTTGATGATGGGCGGGAACCTCCCGGACAACGACGCATGCACCACGTCGCTCATGACGAACCGCGCCGTCCTCGAGGTCGACCAGCACAGCCGCGACAACCGGCTCGTGCGCGGAGGCGACTATCCGGTCTACGCGGCCGACGCCGCGACCGGAGACGACCGCTACGTCGCGCTCTTCAACACGACGGAGGATACGGCGACCGTGAGCGTCTCGCTCGAGAAGCTCGGCCTGAAGCACGCGATACCCATCGACCTGTGGACCGGCAAAACGCTGGCCCCGGTCGACGACTCGGTGCGCGCAACGCTGGCGCCCCACGCGAGCGTGCTGCTCAAGCTGACGGAAAGGTAGGACGAGGTAGCGCCCCTGGCCGCCGGATCGGTCGCAGCGCGCCACCAGGGCGCGCCCCTGATCACAGACTCCTGACCTTGCGTCTCACGGCGAGGAGGACGACGGCCAGCGGGAGGACGAACGCCGCCAGGTGGATGAGCCAGACGCGGAAGTCATCGGGCGCGCCGCGCGTGTACGGGAAGAGCCGGGCCACCTCGAGATAGACGGCACCCGCCACGATGAGGATCATGCCTGCGAACCGGTTGGCCGCGTACCAACCCTCCCTCGAGGCGAGGGTGTGGCGCGTGCGCACGCCGTAGAAGCGGTTCGGCGGGATGAGGCGCAGGACCAGAGGAATCGAGATCACGATGAAGATCACCGAGGGAACGAAGAACGGTTGACTGCGCACCCGTGCCTCCTGTGGCGTGGATCGGATCCACCAGGGGCAATGACGCCCCACCCCTCACACGGCGACAAGGTAGGCGACACCTGGCGGAACCGCGATCGCCCCAGCCTCAGTGGTGGGCTCCCCCGCCCCACATGCGGGGGTTCACCACGTTGTTGAAGACCGAGCCGAACGTGTAGCTGAAGCCCACATTCAGGGAGAAACGATAGCTCGTACCCAACTCTCGTCGCTGCAGCAGGATGTCGGCCTCCGAAACGCTCGCGCGCGGCTCGTAGATCTGGTTCTCGACCCTCGCCGCGCTTCCGTGCACGCCCAGGCTCAGGCCGCGCGTCAGACGGACGGAGATCCCGGTGAAGAAGTCGATACGGTGCTGCGCGAAGTTGTCCAGATAGTTGGTCCCCGACAGCGACGCGTACAGGTCTCCCCAGGGGCGCTGAAAATCCGCGGAAATGTCCAGCGTATGCTCGGGCCGCGTCTCGGCCGTCTTACCGTACAGCGTGACCTCCTCGTAGCGATACGCGGCGAGCCCGATCGTGTACATGAACGTGATCTGACGGTGGCTCGACTGGGCGTACGGAAACAGGTCGAATTCGATGGCCGGCCCCACGTGGAGAGCCGTGAGCTGGTTGCGGCGGGTCGACCCCCCGAGCGTGGCGCGGGCCCCCGCCGACCAGCGCGGCCCCAGGCTCCACACCACCGACCCATCCACGCCCCAGTTGCGCGAGGTGAAGACGGACGTCGTCGTGTCGCTGAGCTGGAAACGCTGTCGGCTCCAACTCCCCCGCGCGCTCATGTTGACCTTCAACGACCGGGTCGTCCGCCCCGCCGAAAGCGCGCCGTTGACGGCGCGCGCCCCCTGCTGGGTTTCCCCCTGCATGGAGCCACTCAACTGAGCGCGGAAGACCCACAGGTTCCAGGGATCCTCCTCCGCGCTCGTGGCACCGGCACCCTTAGAGGTGGGCTGATAGCTGATGGCGATGTCGGACGCCACGGAGGTCGAAGCCACGTACCCGACGAGGCCCATCTCGAACGTGTGCACCATCCCGGCCCGGACCTCGTCGCTCGTGTCGTCCGGCCCGGACACGTACTGCAGCGTGTCCTCACGCCCGGCGAAATCCTGCTGGCCGATGAACTCGAAGGTGTAGTCGCGGCCACCCGATCCCGTGTTCTGCGACGTCACCAGTACGTGCACGTCGCTCTCCGTCCGGTCCCGCACGTAGTCGACGAAGCCCACCTCACGGCGGAAGTAGTCGAAGTCACAGCGATGACAGTCGAGGAAGACCCGGAGCGGGCGCTTCGGGCCCGGGCTCTGCTGGGCCTGGACGCCGGACGGAAAGAGGGAGAGGAGGAGAATCGACGAGATGGTTGCCAGGAGAAGGCGAGTGCGCGTCATGAGGTCGCCCGATCTTCGGGTACCGAGGAATACGAGATGTCTCTTCGGGGATGAGTGGGAGGATCATCGCCCGTGGAGCGGAAGCCAGGCCCATGCCGCCTGGAGGCTCGGGAGGATGGGAAGTCGGATGTTACCGGAGCAAGCAGAGCGCCATCCTCCTCAACCACCCCACGGGTCCAGCCTCTGAGACACCAGATCGGAGGCTTTTGTTGTCGCACCGTTGACGACGCGGGAAGGATCGCCGCCCACGGGCCGTCCGTCGTGCCTGCCCGTCGCGTCGCCTTCGCGCCCATGGAGACGTCCGGTCCCTCCATTTTGGCGGTCGTGAAGTGCACGACACTGGTCGAGCCGGTTCCACGCCAGAAGCCGTCTTGTGAGCTTTTCCCGCACCGTCTCCTTGCACCCGCCGACCCGCTGACCTACCGTCCTGCTCCTTCGGGGCGCCTCCTCGTCCTGTCCACCGTCACACGACTCAGGTTCGGAATCGAATCCCATGATCGATCATGCACCTTTCGAAGCCTGGTTCATCACAGGCAGCCAGCACTTGTACGGCCCGGAGACGCTGAAGCAGGTCGACACGGACTCGAAGGCGATCGTCGAGGGGCTGAACGCGTCGGGCGCCCTACCCGTCAAGCTGGTGTTCAAGCCGGTGCTCAAGACGCCCGAGGAGATCAGCGCCGTGCTCCGCGAGGCGGACGCGACACCCAACTGCATCGGGTTGGTGGCCTGGATGCACACCTTCAGTCCCTCGAAGATGTGGATCTCGGGCCTGAGCAAGCTCCAAAAGCCGCTCTGCCACCTGCATACCCAATTCAACCGCGACATCCCCTGGTCCACGATCGACATGGACTACATGAACCTGAACCAGTCGGCCCACGGCGGGCGCGAGTTCGGGTTCATCTGCGCGCGGCTGCGCATGAACCGGAAGGTCGTGGTCGGGCACTGGAAGGAGGCGGGCGTCCAGCAGAAGGTCGCCACCTGGCTGCGCGCGGCCGCCGGGTGGCACGACAGCCAGTCCATGAAGATCGCGCGCATCGGCGACAACATGCGCCAGGTCGCCGTCACGGAGGGCGACAAGGTCGAGGCGGAGCGCCGTCTCGGGTACGCCGTGAACGGCTACGGTCTCGGCGACGTCGTCGCGCACCTGGACGCGGTCACGGACGCCCAGGTCGACGCGCTCTGCGACGAGTACGCGTCGAGCTACACGCTCATGACGGGCCTCGAGAAGGGAGGCTCCAAGCACGGCTCGCTACGCGACGCGGCACGCATCGAGCTCGGCCTGCGCTCGTTCCTCGAGGAGGGAGGCTTCCACGGCTTCACCGACACGTTCGAGAACCTGCACGGGCTCAAGCAGCTCCCCG
>CAZFIS010000189.1:0-6001 GCA_964519125.1 uncultured Gemmatimonadaceae bacterium
AACATCACGTGGGACCGGGCGCTCGGGTATCCCATCGAGCGGCCCAAGTCGCTGACGACGGCCATGCTCGAGGAGGCCGCGGGAATCAAGGCCGAGGTGGAGGAAACCGCCGGCGTCTAATAGATCCCTGGCGACGGAAGGCCCCGGCCGGGCATGAGCCCGGCCGGGGCCTTTCCGCATGCAGTCCCGGAGGCCGGCGGATGGCCGTACGGTCGGGCGCCATGCAGCCGTGCGACGCCCCCGAGAACGTCCGTCATTTCGCCAGGCCCCGAATCGCCACTGTCCATACGCTGCTCTCCGGGCTCTCGAGCGTGAAGTAGAGACGGCCGCCCTCCTCGGCCGTGTTACGCTGGAACATGCGGTGCGGATGCAGGGGATCGTCGAAGTGGAGGATGTCGCGGACGCGGCCGTCCGCCAGGGCGATCCGGTAGAGGCCGTTCAGGGTGCGACCCCCGCGCTCCAGCGAGTAGGGAAGAAGCATCGCACCTCCGTCCGTGGAGAGCACCGGGACGCCGTCGTTCATCCGGAACCTCCTACCCGGCGGCGTCGGCAGCTCGGCCAGGAAACGGTCCCGGGCCCCGACCACGGACACCGCGATGAGCCGGGTGGTGGTGGAGTCCACACCGAGAAGCGACGTGCTGTCGACCCACACCGGCCAGATCGAGTCTCCCGGCGCGGCGCCGTGCACGGTCCGGGCCGCGCTCCAGCCCCGCGACGTGCGCACCGCGAAATCGACGGGCTCGATCTGTTCGCCGAATGGCCCCTCCCACCACGCGACCCGCTTACCGTCGGGCGACCAGTAGGGAGCGAACTCGTCGGTGCCCTTTCCGGGCGAGACCTGCACGGGCGTGCCATTGCCGTCGGTCGTCGTCTCGAATACACGGCGCAGCCCGCCGATGATGACGTGGAACGCGACCTTCGAGCCATCGGGTGAGAGCGAAGGGACGAAGGCCGGGATCGTGTCGTGCGTGATCTGCTGCACTTCACCGCCCGCCAGCGGACGGCGGAAGATCTGCTGCAGTCCCGAGCGATCCGAGTCGAACACGAGCCACCTGCCGTCGCGGGAGACGTCGAAGCTCTCGATGCGCTCGCGGTCCGTCGTCACCAGGGTCGCATCGCGGCTGGACGCCCAGCCATGGGCGGGAACCCGGACGCTCCAGACGTTGCTGTGGTCGGTCACCACCGAGTAGGCCAGGGTCTTCCCGTCGGGGGTGAGCGAGATGAGCGAGGCGTTCAGGCCATGCGTGAGCTGGATCGGCGCGCCCGTCGGGTGGCCGTCCGAGCCCAGGTCGAGCTGGAAGACGTCGCGCGTGCCGTTGCGGTTCGAGACGAAGAGGAGGCGCCGGCTGTCGGGCGCCCATACCGGACTCTGGTCCATCGAGGTTCCCGCCGTCAACGGGATCGCACGGCCTCCCGCCGCCGGAACGAGCTGGAGGCTACTCAACGCGATGTTCCAGCCGTGGAACCACATGGCGTTGCCCGACACGAACGCGATCCACCTGCCGTCCGGCGACCACGTCGGCGAATGCGGATCGATGGAGCGCGCGAGCAGCGTGGTGCGCCCGTCCTCGGCGCGGACCATCACCGAATCGCCCTTCACGAACGCGATGCGGCGCCCGTCCGGAGACCACGTGCCGAACTGCGCACCCGCCACCAGGAGCCGACTCGGACCGCCCAGCGCCGGGATGCTCTCGAGCCCGCGAGCCGTCGCGATCAGCAGGTTGTTTCCGTCCGGCGACCAGGCCAGCGGCATGGCGTTGGCCGTGAGCCGCACCGCCGCGCCGCCGCCCGTGCGGCGATACTCGAGCCTCTCCACGGAATCACCCGGCGCGATGAGCTCGTAGGCGACACCCTTGCCGTCGGGCGTCACGCGCGGCATCTCCTGGATGCCCGCGCTCCGCGTCACCCGCGCGGCCGCTCCGAGCTGCGCCACCGGAGGCGGACGGCGCCAGAGCGCGATCCCCGTCGCCGCGATCGCGAGCACCGCCACCACGCCCGCGGCGATGAGCAGCGGCCGCGACCACCGGAACCGCGGCCCGCCGCGGACCGGCGGGGTTCCGGCCGGCGTCATCCCCCCGCTCGGCGTCGCCAGCGGCTCGAGCTGCGCCAGCATCTCCTCGGCCGTCTGCCAGCGGTCGGCCGGACGCTTCTCCAGGGCGCGCATCACGACCGACCCGAGCGCCGGCGACACCGTCGGCCGCCGCGTGGTGAGCGGCTCGGGCGTCGTCGTCACCTGGGCCGCCAGAATCTGCTGCGCCGTGCCCCCGCCGAAGGGCGGGCCCCCGCTCAGCAGCTCGTAGGCGAGGACGCCCAGGGCATAGACGTCCACGCGCTGGTCGAGGTTCGGATCGGCGCTCGCCTGCTCGGGAGCCATGTAGGTGGGCGTGCCCAGCGCGACCCCCGCCGTGGTCAACCGGTTCCGGTCGGCCGCCTCGCTCACCGCCTTGGCCACCCCGAAGTCCATCACCAGCGCATGCCGACCGGAGACCATGATGTTCTCCGGCTTGATGTCGCGGTGCACCACGCCGTGGGCGTGCGCATAGGCAAGCGCGTCCGCGACCTCGACCACGAGCCGCACCGCCTCGTGCACCGGAAGCTCGCCATGCTTGGTCAGCCGCTCGCGCAGCGACTCGCCCTCGACGAACGGCATCACGTAGAAGAGGAACCCGCCGGCTTCTCCGGAGTCGTGAACGGGCAGAATGTGCGGATGCTGCAGCCGCGCGGCGATCTCGATCTCCTGCATGAACCGCTCGGGCCCGAGCGTGGCCGCGAGCTCGGGCCTGAGCACCTTGATCGCCACCGGACGGCGGTGGCGCAGGTCCTCGGCCAGGTAGACCGTGGCCATTCCGCCCGCGCCGAGCTCACGCTCGATCGAGTAGCGGTCGGACAGGGCGGCGCTCAGGCGCTCGATGGGCTGCTCCCCGGACGATCGTCGCTCGCTCACCGCCCCATCTTCCTCCGCAGCTCCCGGTCCCAGTTCCGGACCACGATGAGCTGCGTGGGCTCACTTCTGCCTCCGCCGACCTCCTGCACCATGAGGAATCGTCCATCCGGCGACACGTCCCAGGGGGTGTAGTAGCGGGCGTTGATCCAGGTGTTCGTGAGGCCGGGGTTCAGGTGGAAGAGCTCCCGAACACCGGGGCGTCCGTCACGAGACGGCGGCCACGAGGCGGCCATCATCTCTCCGTCGGCGCGAAGGTAGTAGAGGGTCCGGCCGTCGCGCGACCACAGCGGGCCGCTCCCTCCGAGCGCCGACACCTGTATGCGACCTCCGGACGGCGTCACCGGGAACGGACGGACGTAGATCTCCAGACGTCCGGTCTCGTTCGACTGATACGCCAGCCAGCGACCGCCGGGTGAGAGGCTGATGGCCATCTCGTCGCTGGGCGTGGCGACCACGGGCCCCAGCGTCGTGTCGACGCCCAGGCGGGCCCCGAGGATGTCGCGGCCTCCGGCGTTGGGACCGGACGCACCCGCACGGACCAGCAGCCAGCGAGCGTCGGGAGAGAGGACACCCTCGTCGAAGCGTCCTCTCCAGAGCAGCGAGTCGGAGCCGGTGCCGTCGGCCCGCGCGAGGTACACGCCGCTGTCTCCGACGAACGTCACGTGCCGGCCGTCGGGCCGCCAACGGGGCCGCCAGGACGTGCGGCTCGTCACCTTCGACATGGGACCCTCGGGCAGCGTCTTGATCCAGACCTGGTCTCCCGAGGACGTGTGGACGCCGACGACCACCCGGCGGCCGTCCGGCGAGAGTCTCCACCCGAAGTCGGCGGCCCGCTGCGCGACCTCGAACCGTGTGGTGGTGTCCACAGGCGTGATCCGCCCGGTCGAGTCGACCCAGACGAACTGGTAGAGGGCCGTGCGGTCCGCCCACTGACCGGCCTGCATGGCCAGCGTGCCACCGCTCGGAGAGATCCAGAAGTAGGGGTTCGTGCCCTGCCCCAACGACACCGTGTCCAACACGAATGTCGGGGTACCGGTGATCCGTAGGGTGGTCAGGTCGAAGGGAGCCGCCATGGCGGCCTGCTGATCATCGACCCATACGAGTCGATCGCCCCCCACGACGTATCCCACCCGCGCCCCGGACCGGATCTCGTGGACCGAGTCCGTGCGCAGGTCCAGCGCCCAGAGGTTCGCGTCGACACACGGTTCCGCGCACCCCTGGAAGAGCACACCCCGAGCGTCGGGGAGCGGTGTGAGCATCCTGGAGATCAGCGTCTCCGAGCGCCAGACGGGCGTGGGCGTGCCCTCAGGGGGAGCGAGCCGCTCGAACACGTGCGCTCCTCCCGTGTCGACGGCGGCGTATACGAGCGTGCCGTCGCTGAGCCACGCCACGGCCCCGTCCACGTTGGACGCGTCGTGAGCCAGCGGTGGGGTCGGCGTACCACCGGCCAGCGACATTTCGAGCAGATCCGAGCCTCTCACGAACGCCAGTCGGCGCCCGTCGGGAGAGACGGCCGCGGAGGTCGCACCGTCCGTTCCCGGAAGGGGATCCGCATGCAGACCGTCGCGCCGCTTCACCCAGAGCCGGCGCTCCCCGTTGGCACCTCCGCGGCCCTGATAGACCAGAGCGGAGCCGTCGGGCGCGCCGACCACGAAGCCGTCCCAGCTGGGGGACTGGCTGGCGGGCAGGTCGAGGCCGTAGCGGATCACCGGCGGCTCGGAACCGGGCCGGAGAAGGGACCACGCGGCAACCACGGTCGTCGTGGCCGCGACGACCGCGAGACCGAGCACGAGGCCGCGCCGGCGGGCTGGTGCCGCTGTGGCCACCCCGCCACCCTTCCCCACCGAGAAGTGCGGATCCGCCAGGGCGTCGGCGAACGCCTGCGCGCTCTCGAACCGGTCCGCAGGCAGCTTCTCGAGCGCCATGGAGATGGCGGCCGCCACGTTCGCCGGCACCGACCTGCGGAGCTTCGTGACCGGCTGTGCCTCCTCGGCGATGATCTTCGCGATGATCTGCTGCGCGGTCCTGCCCGTGTGCGGCGGATCGCCCGTGAGCATCTCGTACAGCACGCTCGCCAGCGAATAGACGTCGCTGCGGCCCGTGATGTCCTTCTCCGCCGTCGCCTGCTCCGGGCTCATGTAGTGCGGCGTGCCGAGGCTCAGGCCGGTCTCCGTCATGCGCCCACCCGCCGCCGCGCTCACCGCCAGCGCGATCCCGAAGTCCGCCACCACCGGACGGCCCGCGTGCAGCAGGATGTTCTCGGGCTTGATGTCGCGGTGCACCACCCCGTGTGAGTGCGCGTAGTCGAGTGCCTCGGCCACCTCCGTCGTGATGCGGACCGCCTCGTCCACGCCGAGCTGCTTCTCGCGGTCGAGCCGGTCGCGCAGCGACTCGCCCTCCACGTACGGCATCACGTAGAACAGGAGCCCGTCGGCCGTGCCCGAGTCGAACAGCGGCAGGATGTTGGGGTGCTGCAGCGCCGCCGTCGTCTTGATCTCCGCCACGAAGCGCTCGGCGCCCAGAACGGCCGCCAGCTCCGGCTTGAGCACCTTGATCGCGACCTGACGGTCGTGCTTCAGGTCCTCGGCCAGGTAGACGGTGGCCATTCCCCCCTCACCGAGCTCACGCTCGATCGAGTAGCGGTCGGCCAGGGCGGCGGCGAGGCGATCCACAGACCCGCTCACGAGCCCCCCTGCCCCTTCAGCTTCGCCCGCAGCTCGGGCAGCCAATTGCGCACGAGCACGAGGTGGGCCGGTGGAGCGGCACTCGCCGAGCCCGCCACCGGACGGACTATGATGAAACGGCGGTCGTCGGGCGTGACCGCGTAGAAGTGGCTCTGGAAGTTGGCCAGGTACCCGCGTGCGTCGAAGAGCCGGTGATGCGCGCCCGCGGAGAACGTGGAGCCGGTGGTGACGTCGACGGCGATCATCTCCCCGGCGCCGTTGCGGTAGAAGAGCTGGCGCCCGTCGTGCGACCACTCGGCCTCCGTGCCGCCGTCGCTGGAGATCGGATAGAGCCCGTCCCGCGCGTCGGGGAACGGACACACGTAGATCTCCA
>CAZFIS010000190.1:0-5968 GCA_964519125.1 uncultured Gemmatimonadaceae bacterium
CAGCATGGATATCACGCAGCGCGCCTTCTACTACAACACCGTGTTCGTGGATCCCAAGGACCCCAACACGATCTACCTGCCCAACGCCGGGTTGTACGTGTCGCACGACGGGGGCAAGAATCTGACCGCCCTGCACCCGCCGCACGGCGACAACCACGTGCTGTGGATCAACCCGAACGATCCCCAGACGTTCATCGAAGGCAACGACGGCGGCGCGACCGTCACACAGAACGGTGGGCAGGCCTGGAGCTCCGAGGACAACCAGCCGACCGGGCAGTTCTATCACGCCAATCTCGACGGTCAGTTCCCGTTCCACATCTACGGCGCGCAGCAGGACCGGAGCTCGGTCGAGGGGTCGAGCGCCGCCCCTCCGTCGGTCTTTACGAACATACGGGGCGGAGAGATGAGCTGGGTGGTGCCGACACCGGGCCGGCCCTGGGTCACCTACGGCAGCGGGTACTACAGCAAGGAGTGGAGAGAAGATCGCAGGGCGGCGTCGGTCACCAACGTGAGCCCATGGCCGTCCTACCAGTTCGGTCTGGCGGGGTCCAAGATCAAATACCGTTATGGCTGGATCCATCATCCCGTCGTGTTCGCCCCCGGCAACCCCAACGAGCTGTTGATGGGCGCGAACGTCGTGTTCGAGACCACCGACGAAGGCACCCACTGGAAGGTCATCAGCCCCGACCTCACGCGTGACGACAAGACCAAGGAGGGTCGGCCGGGCGGCCCGATCAGCGCGGACGTGACCGGCGAGGAGATGTTCGGGACGATTTCCTCGATCGCCTTTTCGCCGCTCACGGACAGCGTGATCTGGACGGGGTCCGACGACGGTCTGGTGCATGTGACCACCGATGCGGGTGCGCACTGGAGCCAGGTGCGTCCGCCGACGCTGCCGACCTGGTCCACGATCACCTGCATCGAGCCGTCGCACACTGACGTGGGCACCGCCTACGTGTCGGCGAGCCGGTACGACTGGGATGACTTCCATCCGTACGCGTACAAGACGACCGACTACGGCAAGCACTGGACGGAGATCACCACGGGGCTGCCCGACGACCAGTACGTCGAGAGCGTGCGGGAGGACCCGAACGAGCCCAATCTGCTGTTCGCCGGCACCAGCGCGACGGCGTACTTCAGCCTGGACGGAGGCCAGCAGTGGCAGCCGTTGACGCTCAATCTGCCGGCGGTGCGCGTGAGCGATGTGGAGATCCAGCCCAAGCAGCATGCCGTCGTGCTCGCCACGTTCGGCCGTGGCTTCTGGGTGCTGGACGACCTGCAGTTCCTCGAGCAGGTGGGAGCCGCCAAGGTGGCGAGCCAGTCGCCCTACCTGTTCAAGCCGCAGCAGGCCTGGCTGACATCGGGTCCGGGGGGCGGGTACGGCCGGGGGGGAGGTAGCCGCCTCGCGCCCGGCGTCGCGGTGTTCTTCCACGTTCCGGCCACCTACAAAGGCGACGTGCCTGTGAAGCTCAGCTTCACCACCGCGGATGGGAAGCTGGTCCGCAGCTACACGCTGCACCCGACGGCGCACGGCGCGGCGGAGGGTTCGTCCGGTCCCTCGATGGCGCGACGGGGACGCGCAGACCGGGGAGCGGTGATCAAACCCGGGATGAACCGCTTCCAGTGGAATCTGAGATACCCGAATGCGGTGGACGTGAAGGGCATCTTCAATTCAGGTTTCTCGGCCGCCACGCCGGTCGGTCCGGAAGTGATGCCGGGCACCTACTACGTCACGCTGGCCTACGGCGACAGCACGCAGAAGCAGCCGTTCGTGGTCGAGCTGGACCCGCGCCTGAAGACCACGCAGGCCGAGCTCCAGCAGCGCTTCGACCTGCTGATGCGGCTCCACGACGCGGTGAACCAGCTCGACACCACCCTGAACCAGGCCATCGACGCCCGCGGCACGCTCCAGAAGACGGTCGCCAAGAAGAGCGTGGCGAGTACTCAGGCGACGAAGGCCTTGGACGACCTGAACCGTGACATCGACGATCTGGTGGACCTCAAGATCCAGTCCGGTGAGGGCGCGCTGGTGTATCCCGGCCGGCTACGCTCCTGGCTGACCTCCATTGCGAGCCAGGTGGATCTGGCGCTCGTTCCGCCCACGCCTGCGATGGTGCAGGTCGCGGATGGATACATCCAGGAAGCGGGAGCGGGTGTCACACGTCTGCAATCCGACATCGCCGCGGCCCATGAAGTGCCCAGTCACTGAATAGGCATTCGACGCGACGAGATCGAACTCCATCGACTCCAGGTGGGACGGGACACGCGTCTCGTCCCACCTGGGGTCAGGCGACGTCCATCCCTCTCTCCGACCGGGCGTACCTGCCAGGCGTCTCCCCGAAGCGCTCCTTGAAGGCCCGGGAGAAGCTGGAGAAGCTCTCGTACCCGACGGCGTAGGCGACCTCCGCCACGGTGTTGCCCTCCTTCAGCAGGGTGGAGGCCTTCTGGAGGCGGATGTCGCGCATGTAGTCGGAGGGGCTGATCTCGAGCTCCTCCATCATGCGGCGGTACAGCCCCGTCCGTTCCATGGCCACGCACGCGGCCAGCTCGCTGACGCCGAAGCCCGAATCTCCCAGATGGGCCTCGACCGCATGCCGAAGATGCGCCTCCAGAGCCGCCGCCGGCGGCTCTCCGACTCCCACCGGCGCCGTCTCATCCGCGGCTCGGGCCGCCTCCTCGAGGACCCGCTGCCGGAGACGCTTCCGCTGCTCCAGGAGGTTCTTCACGCGGGCGGAGAGCTCTGCGAGCTCGAAGGGCTTCACCAGATAGGCGTCGGCGCCGAGGTCGAGGCCTTCCAGCCGGTCCTCCACCTCAGCGCGGGCCGTGAGGAGAACCACGGGCACCGTGTCCAGATCCGGGTCGTCACGCAGCTGCCGCAGCAGGCTCATGCCGTCCACCGCCGGCATCATGACGTCGCTGACCACGAGGTCAGGGACGTGCTTCCGCGCCAGTGCCAACGCGGAGCGTCCGTCTGCGACCTCGAGCACCCGGTAGCTCCGGGAGAGGTGGGAGGCGACGTAGGCGCGCAGATCCTCATCATCCTCCGCCAACAGCACGACGGGGGGAAGCGCGCGATCGAACTCCTGCGGCACCGCCTCGATCCGCCAGACCTCCGTGAGATCTTCGCCGGGGGCCACGGCGCCCCACGTGGATGAGGAGCGCTGCCGGACCACGTCGAGGGCGCCGGAGTGGACAGGGAGGCGTACGCGGAAGAGCGCCCCCTCCCCGGGCTGCCCGGGAACCAGGGCCACGTCGCCGCCGTGGAGCTGCACCAACTCCCGAACCAGGGCCAATCCGATCCCGCTGCCCCGGCCCTCCGCTCCCAGGGAGGTCTGGTAGAATCGGTCGAAGATCCGCTCCGCCTGGTCGGCCGGGATCCCCGGTCCTTCGTCGGACACCTCCACCTGCACCGACGTCTCGGACGCCGTCATCCGCAATCGGACGGTGCCGCCCTCGGGCGTGAAGCGGATGGCGTTGGACAGGAGGTTGGCGAAGATCGTCTCCAGTCGCTCCGAGTCTCCGAACACCGCAACCGGGCAGCCGGGGAGCGCTTCCTCGAAGCGAACCCCGCGGCGCTCGGCCCCCAGACGGAATGCCTCGGCGAGCTCCCCGAGGAGGACCGTGAGGTTCAGCGGCGCGGCCTCGATGCGCAGCACGCCGCTCTCCAGGCGGGCCAGGTCGAGGATCTGCTCGGTGAGGTGCCCCAACCGGCGCCCGTTGCGCAGCGCGACCGTCACCGTGCGCCGGAGCTCGTCGTCCCAGGTGTCTGCGCGCGTCTTCGCCAGGTCGCTGAGGGGGCCGATGATGAGGGACAGAGGTGTGCGGAACTCGTGGGAGATGTTCGTGAAGAAGCGGCGCTTGGCGAGGTCCAGGTCTTCCAGGCGCCGGGCCTGGGCCGCCACCGTATCCAGCGCCCGGTCCTTCTCCTCGATGGTCCGGGCGAGGTCGGCGACCCGCTCGGACACCTGGCGCTCCAAACGGCGCTTCTGGCGCTGGAGACGCCATGCGTACATGCGCATGAGCCCGTACAGCGCCAGAAGGAGCAGAGCGCCCACCAGGACCCGGAAGGCGGGACGCTCCCGAAGCGGTGGCGCCAGCGGGCGCGTCGCCGGGGCACGCGTGATCCCCGTGCCGATGCCGTTACGACCGTGAGGGCTCCGGTCCACGACCACCTGGCCGTCGCCGCTGTCCATGGGCCAATACCCCTCGAGGCCGGACGCATCGGCATCGGGCCGATGGTACATGAGATGGCGCACTTGCCGGGCGCTCAGAGCCCGGCTCCAGATCGACAGCTCGTCCATCTCGCCGGCGAAGCGGACCACGTCGGATCCGTTCCAGCCCAGCATCAAAGGTTGGTCGTTGGCCATCCCCGGCAGGGTCTTGGAGATGTCCGCCTGCCAATCGAGCTTCCCGTCGACGTAGCCCTCCGCCAGGGTGTCGCGCTGGACCACCGCCACGAAGTGCCACGCGCCGTCGCCGATGCGGTGGGTGCCCGCTACGCCGGCCTTGGTGTAACCGGTGGCATCGATGGGCACGCCGGACTTGTACCAGAAGCCGAAGGACGTGCTGTACGGCTCGACGAAGATGGCGAAGCCCGGGCCCTCGTCCGCTCCCATCTTGTCGAGGATCTTCGCGTGGTATGCCGGCCGCGTGTACCGGAGCCAAAGGGCGAAGGTGCGCCGTCCCCCCGGAACGATGTCGAAGGCCGACCCCGGATCGCCGAAATCGACCCACGCATTGCCGTCCAGCACGAGGGCCTCGTCGGGCGATGTCGTGACAGACGAGGACGTCCCCGAGCAGGCGTACAGGAGGATGGGGACGAGGAGGACGAATCTATGCGCTGTAGACCAGCTATGATCCACGGAAACCTACAATGTGCGACCACTCCGCCTGGCGGGTGGGTTGGTGCGCGCGGTGTTGTTGGATTGGGATGCTCCCGAAGATCGCCGACTCCCCGCAGGGGGGCAAACCACGACGAGAGGCGAGGCACTTCCCTCGTTGGCCACGACCTGGTTCCGGGTCTGCACCGCTACGAGCACGCGGCGTGTGCCGGTATCGGGAGCCCGTCCGGCGCCGAAGCGACGCTTCCTCGGCACTCAGCCGTGATGAAAGCCCCCGGTGGCCTGCTTCGGCGCGCTCGGCGGCGAGTTCTCCAGTCCATCGATGACCTTGGCCAGCTCGGTCAGCAGTAAATCAGCCATGTCGCGAGAGAAACCCTCCCGCACAACCACGCGCAGCACCGCGACATCCTCGACATCGGGCGGCATGGTGTAGGCGGGCACCTGCCAGCCGCCGGCGCGCAGGCGGTCGGAGACGTCATAGACCGAGTAACGCGACGCATCCTTGAGGCGGAAGGCGAACACCGGGATGGCGCTGCCGTCGCTGAGCAGCTCGAAGGGGCCGAGTCCGGCGATCTGGGCGGCGAGCTCGGTGGCCGTGTCGCGCAGGCTGCGCATGATGCGCGTGTAACCGGCGCGGCCCAGACGCAGGAAGTTGTAGTACTGGCCGACGATCTGGTTGCCGGGCCGGGAGAAGTTCAGGGTGAAGGTGGGCATGTCCCCGCCCAGGTAGTTGACGTGGAACACCAGGTCCTCGGGCAGATGTTCCTTGCTGCGCCAAACCGCCCAGCCGACGCCCGGATAGACCAGCCCGTACTTGTGGCCGGAGGCGTTGATGGAGACGACGTTGGGCAGGCGGAAGTCCCAGCGCAGCTCGGGGTGGATGAACGGCGCGACGAAACCGCCGCTGGCGGCGTCGATGTGCAGCGGCACGGCCAGGCCGTGGGCGGCGTTGTGCGCGACCACGGCGTCGTGGATCGCTTCGATGGGCTCGAACTCGCCGGTGAAGGTGGTGCCGAGGATGGCGACCACGCCGATGGTGTTCTCGTCGATGCGCTCGAGGACGTCCTCGGGCGTGATGACGTAGCGGCCCTCGCGCATGGGGATGTAGCGCGGCTCGACCTCCCAGT
>CAZFIS010000191.1:0-5964 GCA_964519125.1 uncultured Gemmatimonadaceae bacterium
ACCGCCGCATCGTCACCATCGACGCGTTGACGTACGCCGGGCACCGCGAGAACCTGGCCGACGTAGAAGGCGCGCCCAACCATCGTTTCGTCGAGCTCGACATCACGGACGCACCCGCGGTTCACGATCTCTTCGCCGAGGAGCGTCCTGACGCCGTTCTGCACTTGGCCGCCGAGAGCCACGTGGACCGGTCGATCGACCATCCGGAAGCGTTCGTGCGGACCAACGTTCTGGGCACTCAGATCCTGCTCGACGCGTCACGGAAGCTCCACGCCTCCCTTGACGCGCCCGAGCGTGCGGCCTTCCGCTTCCTGCAGGTCTCCACCGACGAGGTCTACGGCAGCCTCGGGAGCGACGGCACGTTCACCGAGAGTAGCGGTTACCGACCCAGATCCCCCTACGCGGCCAGCAAGGCCGGAGCCGACCACCTGGCGCGCGCCTACCATCACACGTTCGGCCTTCCCGTGTTGGTGACCAACTGCTCCAACAACTACGGGCCCTACCAGTACCCAGAGAAGCTCATCCCGCTCACGCTCCTAAGAGCGCTTGCCGGCGACGCCGTGCCGGTCTACGGCGACGGGTCGAACGTCCGCGACTGGCTCTATGTCGAGGACCACGTCAGCGGACTGACGGCGGTACTCGACGGCGGAACGCCCGGTGAGACGTATCTGATCGGGGGCTCGAACGAGCGCAGCAATCTCGAGGTCGTGCGCACCGTACTCGGGATCCTGAACGAGCTCGCACCGTCCAGTACGGACTACCTTGACTTGATCACATTCGTGCGGGACCGGCCGGGACACGACTTCCGGTATGCGGTCGATGCCTCGAAGCTCCATCGGGAGTTGGGCTGGAAGCCTGATCGAAGCTTCGAAGAAGGGATCGCTATGACGGTGAAGTGGTACCTCGACCATCGGGACTGGTGCGGAGCCGTGACCGAGGGACGCAACGGCCTCGGTCGGCTAGGGGCGCCGGCGTGAAGGTCATCATCGTTGGCGCGGGCTACGTCGGATTGACCACCGGTGTGACCCTTGCACACATCGGGCACGACGTGATCTGCGTGGACAAGAATCCCGACATCGTGGAACGCCTCCAACGGGGTGAACCCACGATCCACGAACCTGGGCTCGGGGAGATGCTGCGAGGAACTCGGGACCGCTTCGTCGCCCAGGAGCACCTGCCCAGCCTCGACGGTACACAAGTGGTCATCATCGCAGTGGGTACGCCAACGAAGGAGAACGGAGACGCCGATCTCAGCTACGTCGACGCAGCCGCACGGGAGATCGCGGATCGCATCGCAGACGGGAGCAACGTCACAGTCGTCAACAAGTCGACCGTACCCATCGGCAGTGCCCGCCACGTGCACGGCATCCTGGCTCGGGCCCTCGAGGCGAAGGGGGTCGTCGCGACCATCGGCGTGGCCTCCAACCCCGAGTTCCTCGCCGAGGGTCGCGCCATCCGCGACAGCCTCTACCCCGACCGGATCGTCATCGGTTCCGAGGCCGGACACGCGGTCGCAGCGTTGCGCGAGCTCTACGCTCCCTTGCTCGAACAGACCTTCGAGCCGCCGTCGGGCACGCCGCGACCCGAACGCTACATGCTTCCAGCGCTCATCACCACGACACCGACCAGCGCAGAGCTGACGAAGTACGCTGCGAATGCCTTCCTCGCCACCAAGATCAGCTTCATCAACGAGTTCGCAGGGCTCGCAGAGCGGATCGGCGCCGACGTCACCGAAGTCGCTCGGGCCATCGGGTTGGACGACCGCATCGGGCCCCGGTACCTGCACGCTGGTGTCGGTTGGGGAGGCAGTTGCTTCGGCAAAGACACAAGCGCCATCATCGCCACGGCGGCCACGTACGGCCAACCGATGGAGATCGTTCAAGCCGCCGTCGACGTGAACCGTAGGCAGAGGCACCACATCGTCGAAAAGCTGCAAGAACAGCTCAAGGTGCTGCGTGGGGCAACCGTGGGTATCCTCGGGGTCGCCTTCAAGGGGAACACCGACGATGTCAGGGACGCTCCCGCGATCACCGTCATCGAACGGCTCCTGAACATGGGGACGTCGGTGCGTGTGCACGATCCGATCGCCCTGCCCAACCTCGAACACGCACGGCCGGATCTCGCCGTGGACTACTGCGACGACGAACGCGACCTTGCCACGGGCTGCGACGCGCTGATCGTGCTCACCGACTGGGATCAGTACCGCCACCTGCCTCTCGCGGACCTCCTCGAACGCATGCGGGGACGGCTGTTGGTCGACGCCCGCAACCTCCTTCCCCCCGAGGCCGTCAGTCGAGCCGGTTTCCAATACGTTGGGGTCGGCCGTTGAGGCATGCACTCGTGACAGGCGGGGCCGGCTTCATCGGCAGCCACCTCGTCGACCGGCTTCTGAGCGAGGACGGCTGGACCGTCACCGTCGTCGACAACTACGACCCCTTCTACTCGCGACGCATCAAGTCGGAGAACCTCGCACGCCACGTGGACGATCCTCGCTTGCGCATCCTCGAAGGCGACATCAGGAACCCTTCCGACCTCGCCCGGTGTGCCGAGCGACCCGTCGACGTGATCGTGCACCTCGCTGCCAAAGCCGGCGTTCGACCCAGCATCCAGGACCCGACGGGATACCAGGACAACAACATCGGTGGCACCCAGACGCTCCTCGAAGCCGCGCGCGAGTGGCAGACGCCTCAGTTCGTGTTCGCCTCGTCCAGCAGCGTCTACGGGACCAGCTCGAACACCCCCTGGAGCGAGTCCGATTGCGTCCTGCGTCCCATCAGCCCGTACGCCGCCACGAAGGTAGCCGGCGAGCTCCTCGGCCACGTGTACAGTCACCTGTACGACATGCGCTTCGTCGCGCTGCGCTACTTCACGGTCTACGGACCGCGCCAACGGCCCGACCTCGCCATCCACAAGTTCGCGCGCATGATCCTCCAGGGTGAAACGATCCCCGTCTACGGCGACGGCACCTCCAGCCGCGACTACTCCTTCATCGACGACATCATCAACGGGACTCGCGCCGCCATAGATCTGGATGCGGACAGCTTCGAGATCATCAACCTCGGCAACGACAGGACCGTCCCGCTCGAGACCATGATCGCCACCATCGAGCGGACTCTCGGCAGGAATGCCGCGAGGGAGTACCTCCCTCCGCAGGCCGGCGATGTCTTCCACACCTGGGCGAACATCACGCGGGCCAGGGAGCTGCTCGGCTACGCGCCTGGTACGTCTTTCGACGAGGGCCTGCGCGTGTTCGTCGACTGGCTGCAGAGGGAGCGTTGAGGTGAAGGGCATCATCCTTGCCGGTGGCAGCGGGACGCGCCTCTACCCGGCAACGCTCGCCATCAGCAAGCAGCTCCTACCCGTCTACGACAAGCCGATGATCTACTATCCCCTGTCGGTGTTGATGCTCGCCGGCATCCGCGAGATCCTGGTCATCTCCACGCCTCGGGACCTGCCGCTCTTCCGGGAACTCCTCGGCGATGGAGGCCAGTGGGGCATCGAGCTCGCCTACGCCGAGCAGCCGAGGCCTGAGGGCCTTGCTCAGGCCTTCTTGATCGGTGAGGAATTCATCGCCGGGGACCGGGTCGCACTCATCCTGGGTGACAACATCTTCTACGGACATGGCTTCACAGGGAAGTTGCAGAGCGCCGTCGCGCGCAGCCCTGGCGCGACGGTCTTCGGGTACTACGTTCGGGACCCCGAGCGCTATGGAGTCGTGGAGTTCGCTCCCGATGGCCGCGTGCTCAGCCTCGAAGAGAAGCCGCACACACCGAGGAGCCGATACGCCGTAACAGGCCTCTACTTCTATGACGAGCGAGTCGTCGAATTCTCGCGTACGCTCAAGCCGTCGACACGTGGCGAACTCGAGATCACCGATCTCAATCGTCGATACCTTGCCGACCAGAGCCTCCACGTCGAGATGCTCGGCCGCGGAATGGCATGGCTCGACACGGGCACCCATGACAGCCTGTTGCAGGCCGCGAACTTCGTCGAGACCATAGAGGCACGACAGGGGCTGAAGGTCGCTTGCCCCGAAGAGGTCGCGTTCAGAAACGGCTGGGTTGGGAAGAGCCAGTTGAAGAGGTTGGCGGAAGCTTTCAAACAGAACGGATATGGCAAGTACTTGCGTGAGTTGCTCGAGCCATCACGACACGACGGCGTGTAGCGGCTCGCATCCTGACCGCCGTAGGTCACCACTGTCGAGGTATGCACCGACTCACGCCTTCCACCCGCACCCGCGTCACGGATTCCGCAACGCTGCCAGAAGAGGCTGGGCGACGGTGACCACCCCATACCGCCGGGCACACTCGGCCCGCGCAGTACCTCTCAACCCGCCCAGGCAAGCCGCTTGCGTCTTTGGATTCGGTGACCAGATAAGGCTTGTGGAGTCCATTACTGATCTGAGAATGTGTCGTCCCGCTCGATGCGAGTTGGGAATGGGGCAGTTGGCGGCCGCCCCGGCCCCTTGCTCGAGTGTGCCGGCCCACGTCCGGGGCGAGATTAGCCAAGTTGCATCAGGCAGCCGCAAGGCCCAGCGAATTCGGCGGCCGGCGTCGCTCTCACCTCAACTCCCGTGCGCAACTCCACGCCAGTTCCACCCGCCGCCCTGGCAACCTCGATCCGTACGATACAGAAGCGACTTAGCCTGCGCCACCCCCCTGGCGTGCGGGAATGTCCTCTTCGCACCAGTGAAGCACGGCCCCATGTGCGTGCTTGGCAGTGCCCGTACAGGCCAGCAATCCACCGTACTACCTCAGGACCCCGCAGCATGCCTGCAGCATCGAAATCAAGTTGAGCGAATCGGAGCCCAATGAAGAAGGATCCTCTTCGCCACTCAATCCTCCAGAATGCGTTGTCCCTGTACGGTGTCCAGTTCACCAATCTGTTGTTACCATTCATTGCCGTACCCTACTTAGCGCGCGTGTTGGGGCCGGCCGAGTGGGGCTTGGTCATCTTCGCCCAGTCTTTCTCGGGGTGGACGAGTCTGGTCGTTCAGTACGGGTTTCGCCTATCCGCCACACGAGATATCGCAGGAGAGCAAGCTAATGCCGATCATCACGCCGATGTCGCATCGAGAGTGCTGGGAGCACAGGTACTGCTTTCCGTTGCCAGTGCAGTTGCATCCTATGCAGCCTTCATCCTCGTACCGACATTTCACCGGCATCCAGTTCTCCTTGTGGCCGCATGGGTCTTGAGCGTAACCACTGGTTTCAACCCGTTCTGGTACTTCCAAGGAACAGAACGAATGCGCCGTCCTGCGTTGAACACGATCCTTGGGGGGGTTGTGGCCACCATTGGCATCTTCGTGCTGATTCGTGCGACGTCGAGCAGCGCAGAGGTAGTGATCCTCCGAGCAGCGGGCGCAAGCCTGACAACGCTGCTCAATCTTGGGCTCATGTATAGGAGAATCCGTTTCCGCCTACCAACTGTGCGCACCACCATCGTTGCACTTCGCGAGGGAACCTCCATGTTCTTGTTCCAGGCATCTGTCAGCCTATATACAACGGCCAATGCCTTCGTCCTGGGCTTGTTGGTGTCTCCGACACTTGTTGGATTCTACGGAAGTGCTGAACGTGTATCCAGAGCCGCGTTGGGTATGCTCACACCCGCTTCGAATGCCCTGTTTCCGAGAATGAATCGGCTGGTCGAGACGGATAGGCGGGCGGCATCGCATCTCGCTGCCATGAGTCTGTGGCTGATGGCGCTAGGCGGATTGGTTCTCGGGGGGGTTCTGGTTCTGGGGGCTCCGCTGATCGTTTCCGTCTTGTTCGGCAAGGGTTATGAGCCTGTGGTGCCAGTACTGCGCATTCTGTCGCTCCTTCCCCCACTAGTGGCCGTGAGCAACGTTCTCGGTATCCAGTGGCTCTTGCCGCATCGAAGGGACAGGGTCTTCAACATGATCATCCTGTCAGCGGGATTGGCAAATATCGGCCTGGCAATCGTCCTTGCTCCGGTGTACGGACC
>CAZFIS010000192.1:0-5910 GCA_964519125.1 uncultured Gemmatimonadaceae bacterium
GCCGCCCAGGGCCCGACCGTGGTGGTGACCGACGAAGCGGGCCTGAACGCCGCCCTGGCCGCCGCCCACCCCGGTGACGTCATCGGGGTGGACGGCAGCATCACCTTGAGCCAGTCGGTGCTCGTCACATCCCCGGGGATCACCGTCACCAGCGCCACCCCCGGCGCGGGACTCATAGCCGCCGCCGGCTGGTACATCTTCGACGTGAGCGCTCCGGACGTCACCATCTCGCATCTCGATCTCGACGCTGCCCCCGGAAGCGGCGCGGCGTGGGTGACGAGTGGGGTCGACGTCGGCGGCGATACCCACGGCTTTCGCTTCACGGACAACACGGTAAGCTGCGGTGCGGGGAGCTGTGTCTTCCTGCAGGGTGTCGTGATGGATGCGCTCATCTCGGACAACCACTTCACCGCGACCGTTCCGACGCAGACGGGCGTTCATCTCCAGGGCAACGCCACCGGAGCCGTGGTGACAGGCAACACCGTCGTGGCCGAAGTCGCTTCCACGGACGTGCGCTTCGGGGGCATCCGGGTGCGGGACGCCACCGGGGCGGTCATCCGGGACAACGTCGTCACGGGCCCCTGGGCCAACGGCGTCTCCGTCATCAACCTCTTCGATGCCGACATCGCCCACAACCAGGCCACGGGATCGGTCTTCGACGGCTTCCTGGTCATCGGCCGGCCGGCGGGCGACCGTGACGTGGGACCCTTCACCTTCGGGGCGAACCTCTACAGCAGCAACGAGGTGACAGGGGCCGCCGAGGCGGGGATCTACGTCCTGAACTCGTGCGGTGACGTCTTCCGGGCCAATCGTCTCTCCGGCAATGGGGTCGGCGCGTACTTCGACGTGACCACCGGCGACAACATCTGGCAGGGCAATTCCACGACGGTGTCCGACCTCGGCGCCTTCGACTGCGACGACGACGGGGATCTGGACCCCAACGCCTTCACCGGCCAGGGGCTCCACCTGGTGCATGTGCCTCTGGGCCAGGTGATCCGGGAGTTGAAGGACGCCACGGGCGTCAACGTGATGCGGTAGGGGGCGGCGGCGGGCTCCGTCGGGAGGAGGTCTCCCAAGGGGAGGCCTCCTCCCCGAGCGCGGGAGTGTAAAGGATCAGCCCAGTACGTACCGGGGTTTCCGCATAACGCGGCTCCCCGCTAGGTGGACAGATCCATGCGTGACCTGAAATAGGCCGCGACCACTTCATCGTGTACGTCGCCCGTGGCGACCTGCATGATCAGGGCATAGAGCTCCTTTCCTGGGACATGGAGCACGCGGCCGTTGAGGCGAAGAAACACGAGCGACGAGGCGAGGCCGGTCCTCTTGTTTCCGTCGTTGAACCCTTGGGAACGCGCGAATCCTACGAGGTAGGCTGCGGCGAAATCCGCCAGGTCGGCCTGCTCGTCGTACGCCGACCGATGAATGGCTCGTGCAAGGGCAGAGCGCACGACGTTCTGGTCAAGAACACCGTGCGCTCCGCCGTACCGCTCGATCTGCTGGGCATGGATCACCAGAAGCATTGCCTCCGTGAGCGACTGCGGCTCTTCCACGACCGGGTCATCGCTCACTTCGCAAGCTCGCGAAACACTCCGTCGTACTCGGCCATGATCTCTTCATGGGCAGTGATGGCTTCTGCGAGCTCCTCCGAATGAGGAACGACCCGAAACCCCCCGAGTCCGTCCTCGATCCAATCCAGCCGCTGACCTGCCGGAATGCCAAGCCGCCGGACGACCTCAGCGGGGAGCGTGGTCACAACCGAGGCCCCCTGGGCCCGCGTGGTGCTGGACAGTGTGGACACGGTCCCCCCTTCTTGGGTGTGACAATAGTTCCACTCGCGAACCTAGTACCGTCCCAGCCCAGGGTCAACGCGGCGTTGTTGTATGGCTCTCCTCCAGTGCGGGCGACGGCCTTGAAGCCAGCTGGGCCCCTCGTCCAGGTGGGATGAGCATCCTCATGACGTCTTTGCCATTACTGGAGTCCACTTCTTCATCAAACGCTCGGCCGTGGCCACCGGGTCGCCGGTCGGCGTCGTGCGGAACGTTGGCGTCGTCTCGTGCGACCAGTGCTGTTCCCATGTGCACGACGCGGCCGCGAACGGCTTGCGGTCGAATGGCGTGCCGCTGGCGAGCGACGCGTTCAGATCCTTGAAGAACGCCTGCCAGCGCGGGAGATAGTACGAGGTGAACATCCCCTCCCACTCCTTGAACGCGTACAGGTTCAGGTCGTCGTTCTGCCCCTCCGTGCACTTGGTGCCCCAGAGGGTGATGATGTTCCGGGCGTTCCACTCGTACAGCCGCCGCTCGGCGTCGGTGGTGCCCCAGCGCCGCGCGTCGGCGATCCACCGGCCCAGCAAAAACTCAGGACGCGTGGCGAGCAGGGTGTCGATGTCGCGGAGCAGCGATTCCACGTGGCCTTCCGCCGCGAGCAGCGCCGCGCGGTCCTTGCGCTTGTACGCCGCCTGCACGCTATCCACGAGCGGAAGCCCCAGCTCACCCAGCACCTGTCGCGTGAGATTGACCACATCGTAGCGGTAGGCATCGTTGCCGCCCAGCGCGGGCGCCGCGGCGAGCAATGAGTCGAGCGCGGCGGTGAGCCGCTTGGGATCGTACGGCGGAATCGGCCCCGTGCGGTACGCACGTCCCTTCATATAGAACTGCGGCCGCTCGGCCAGGAAGTTGCCCGTCTGCGCCGCCGACTTGAACGCGGTGGCCAGTAGAATCTGCCACGCGCTCCACGCGTGCGCGTCAAACCGGCCGTAGCGGCGCGTGATGTAGGCCCGCGTCCAGGGTGTCACGTCGGGCACGCGGCGGCGCCACACCTGGTCCATCACGAAATCCTCGACGATCGGGTTGTTGCCGAACCCCTCCATCGTCATCCCGAGCCCCTCCATTCGTCCGTGCTCGGGGCTCGCGATCGCGCTGTCCAGATTGGCGGCTATCCGCGGCAGGTTCCCGTTCACGTTCACCTTGCCGCCGAAGTTGTACAGCACGTCGAACACCCACGGCTTGCCGTAGAACGCGTGGCGCTTCTTCCACAGCGGCGCCGCATCGTCCCACAGGTCGAGCACGATCATGTGATCGTCGGGCACGGCGCCCAGCATCGCCTCGGCCTGCGGATCCTTCCAGAAGTCGGCGTCGTTCACCAGGAACCACCCCTGGATCACCCAGGTGGCGCTCGGGTCGGCTGCGTGCATCGCCGAGTAGATGGCGCCGCCCACGCCGGCCAGGAATGTGGAATCGTTGGAGGGCGGGTTGATCTCGTTGAACGGGTCGGCGGCGTACAGGTGGTCGGTGCCGAAGAGCTGCGTTTCACTCTGGATGAACCGGCGCCCCATCCGCTGGAAGAGCGAGTCGTGCGGATCCAGGAAATAGGTGCCGGGAAATCCCGCCGACCAGTCGCCGGTCTGATGGATCTGCGCACCCGGGATCACCTGCGTGATGACTTTCGGCACGTGCCCGGTGAACCCCTGCAGCACCGGGGTCATGCCGAGCGAGCGCTCCCGCGCCAGAATCTTCCGTTGGAGCGCCACGTGGCCGTCGATCCAGCTATCGGGGAGCGGACCGCCGAGTCCGTCGATGTTGGCCATCCATCCCCAGGGCAGGTAGGCGGGACCAACCAGGAATGCGCCGATCTGTTGGCGGCTGAATCCGAATTCGCGCAGTACGTCGCGCCACACGCCCTCCTCGCCGGTGATGGCGAGCGGCGCGTTGATCCCCTTGAGCGCCATCCAGTCGATCATCGACTGCCAGTCGTGCCAGTCGTACCACGCCATCGAGTACGAGAAGGTGCAGTAGTTGAAGAAGTACCGAATGCGATAGCGGGTGCTCACGCGCACCGGTGCCGGCACCCGGGGCAGGGGAGCGGGCAGCGTGATCGGCTTCAGAGGCAGCGATGCGTTCACGCCGACCACGTGCTCCAGATACCAGTTGAGCGCCGACGCGATGGCCACGCCCGACGAGCCGCGCAGCAGCACCTTGTCGCCGCGGCTCTCCACCTCGAACACGTCGAGACCGGCGCTGTCGGGAATCGCGGCAACCTCGAAACCGGCGGCGCCGGTCGGGACGACGCGCGCGATGAGGGCGCGGGCGGCGGGGAGGTCCACATGGGCACCCGACTGCGCATGGGCGCGGGCCGGAACGACGGCTGCCGCCGCCAGCACGAACAGGGTGCGGCAGCGGAACCGGAGGCGGAAAGCGGAGGAGGTCATGTCAGTCCGAGTGGGAAGTCCGTTGTTGCCACCATACCGTAGCGACGAGCGCCGCGACGCTCAACAACAGAATCGCCGTTGCGACGACGTTGATCTGCGGCGGGAACGCTGCCCAGCGCGACGCGACGCTGCCCGGCGCGATCAGCGGCGAGGCGTTGCTGCATGGCTCTGACCTGAGGACAGATTCCCCCCCGCGAGCGGAGATCGGGCCACTCGGTGGCTGTCGGGCATCCCTGAATCGATCATCGTATGGAGGACCTTGCTCGCCGGATGTACTTGAACGCGCTGCCCAGCGAACGTGCGACTTCGAAACCGTCGACCGATGATCGTCTTGTACCGGTAGACAGTACTCTCGACCACGCTGCGCTTGCGAGGATCGCACCCCATCCGCCCATAGCCTGCGCGCGCGAATGTCTTTGAGCTTCTTCAGTCGCCGTGACAGCGTGGTGTGATCAGGGAGCATTCTCACCAGCAGCTCCCGCGCGGTACATACCGCGCGGGAGCTGGCGACGAGGGGTGGTCCGTCCTCGATCAGTAGTTGGCCGCGACCCCAGCAGGGTGGCTGCCGACCGTCACGGTCTCGCTCACCGTCGCGCTCGCGACGTTGATGATCGAGACCGTGCCGTCGGCGCTGTTCGTCACATAGGCATTGGCTCCGCTTCCGGAGAATGCCACCCCCTCGGGGTAGCCACCGACCGGGATGTATGTCACCGCGTGGGTGGCCGCGTCGATGACGGCCACCTTGTCATCGGGGGTGAAGGCCGCGGCGTAGACTTTGGTGCCGTCCGGTGAGATCGCGATCTGGTAGGGAGCGGACAATGCCAGCGGCACCGTGGTCGTGACCGTGTTCGTCGTCGCATCGACCACTGCCGCGGTGTTGCCACCGGTAATCGCGACGTATGCCGAATCTCCATTGGGAGACACGGCAACCGAATAGGAATTGTTGCTCAAGCCGACTCGCGCTGTGACCGAGCCCGACGCCGTGTTCACCACGACAAGGCTGTCCGCGCTGCCGAGACCCGCAAAGAGCTTGGTTCCGTCTGGCGAAACGGCAACGCCGAACGGGGCACTACCCACCTGCATCGTGGAAGTGACCGTGCGGCTGGACACGTTGATGACCGAGACCGTCTTGGAAAAAAAACCATCCGCCACATAGGCCTTCGTGCCGTCCGGTGACACCGTCACGCCCCAGGGACTCTTACCCACCAGAGGCACCGTCTTGACCACCGTTCCGCTGGCGACATCGATGATCGAGACGGATTGACCGCCGGTGTTCGTGACGAAGGCCGTGAGCCCGTCCGGTGTGAACGCGACCTGACTGGGGGTCAACCCCACGGAGATCGTCTTTCTCACCACGCCCGTGCTGCCATCGATCACGCTGACGGAACTGGCCCCGTGGTTCGCCACATACACGACGGGCGCGGCCACGCTGATCGTGAATGTCTGGGACGCCGAGATGTCCACACCGCCGTTGGCCGTGCCGCCGTTGTCCGCCAGCGTCACCGTCACCGTCGCCACGCCGCTGGAGTCCGACGCCGGTGTGTAGGTCAGCGTGCCGGTCGAGCTGATCGCCGGCTGGGTGGCGAACAGCGAGCTGTCGTTGCTCGTCACGATGAACGCCAAGGCCTGGCCGAACTCGTTGGCCGGTCCGGGGCTCATGGCCGTCGCCCACGCCACGCTCTGCGCACCCGCGTCCTCCAGCA
>CAZFIS010000193.1:0-5887 GCA_964519125.1 uncultured Gemmatimonadaceae bacterium
ACCCAGGAAGTCATCGACGTTCTGGCCGTGCTGAACGCCTTGCGGGCCGCCTGGCCTCCCAGGGTGACCCACGACCTGTGACGGCATCGTCGAGATGCTTCCGTCCCGGGTCACCGAGCAGTACGACCTCGACCAGATCTACGGCTCCGGCCCCGGGCCCGGCGGGCCGTGAGTGGGCCGTGAGCCCGGGCCGCGGAAGAAACCATTTGACGGACGGCCCCTCTGGCGCGACCTTACATGCAGTTAACAGCAGCGGGATGGACTGTATACAGCATCTTCTTAGAATCTAATCGGGAGGCGCCACGTCCGGCGCTCCCGATTCTTGTATGTGGCACGTCGCCACACCCCGGCGCGGGGGAACGACCGCGCGGGTCAGCTGTCGGCAGCTACGGATCTTCCGAAGACTCCGACCGAGGACCAAGGCAACTAACTGGAGTCGGAAATGCGTAGCACGGGCACCGTGAAGTGGTTCAACGATCAGAAGGGCTTCGGATTCATCACGCCGGACGACGGAAGCAAGGATTGCTTCGTCCACCACTCGGCCATCCAGGCTCAGGGATTCAAGTCCCTGAGCGAGGGTGACAAGGTGGAGTTCGACGTCACCCAGGGCCAGAAGGGCCCCGCGGCGGAGAACGTCGTCAAGCTTTAAGGCGCGTTCCGCGTCGGCGGTGTGACGGGGACTGAGTCACCGTCACATCGCCGGGTGGTTCGGAGGAAAACGAAGGCGGGAGGTCGAGCAGACCTGCCGCCTTCGTTGCTTCCAGGACTCTGGACTCTCCGGCCCACGATCCCTACTCTGTCCGTTTCGATTCCACTGCCCCTCCACGGTAGATCCATGTCCACCCGAACCGCACGGCGCTCGGTCATCACAGGCTCCGGCAGCTACCTCCCGACCCGGGTGGTGGACAACGGGGCGTTCCTGCGGAACGAGTTCTTTCGCGACTACGGACGTCCCATCGACCCGACCGACAATGAGCGGGTCATCGAGAAGTTCGGGGAGATCACGGAGATCTCGGCACGCCGGTACGTGACCGACGACCTCGTGGCCTCCGACATAGGCGCCGCCGCGGCGCGGGCCGCCCTGTCGGATGCCGACGTGGACCCGGAGACGCTCGACTACATCGTCGTGGCCCACAACTTCGGCGACGTGGACTCGAAGAACCTGCGGCTCGACTTCTGCCCGACCCTGGCCGCGCGCATCAAGGAGATCCTCGGGATCGACAACCCGTGGTGCGTCGCCTTCGATCTCCCCTTCGGCTGTCCCGGCTGGCTGCAGGCCGTCATCCACGCCGACTACTTCCTTCGCTCCGGCGACGCGAGCCGAGCCCTGGTCATCGGCACCGAGACGCTCTCCCGCGTGTGCGACCCCGGCGACCGCGACAGCATGCTCTACGCCGATGGCGCGGGGGCCGTCGTGCTCGAGGCGACCGAAACCGACCGGCCCGTGGGAATCCTGGGCCACCTCACGCGTTCCGACGCCGTGGAGTATGCACGGCTCCTGCGCATGGGGCCGTCGTACGCCCCCGGGCGTCCGTCGGATCAGCTCTACCTGAAGATGCATGGGCGACAGCTCTATCAGTACGCCGTGCGGACGGTGCCCGGCGTCGTGAAGGAGAGCCTGGACCGTGCAGGGCTCACACTCACCGACGTGACGAAGGTCTTCATCCATCAGGCGAACGCCAAGATGGACAGGGCGATCCTGCACAGGCTCTTCAAGCTCTACGACGTGGCCGAGATCCCGCAGCGTATCATGCCCATGACCATTTCCTGGCTGGGCAACAGCTCGGTGGCGACGCTCCCGACTCTGCTGGACCTGATGCGACATGAGCGCCTCGACCACCAACGGCTCAACCCGGACGACGTGGTCGTGTTCGCGTCGGTCGGTGCCGGGATGAACGTCAACTCGGTGGTCTATCGAGTCCCCTGAGAGACCCGCGGCGTCCTGCCCACTGACGCACACCGGCACTTCCCGCTACCTTCCAGCCTGCGGGAATTCTCACCTCGAGCCCCCGGTTCCGGGGGCCGTCCCTCGCTGAAAGACCATGCGCCTGCCTTCTGGGCCGGATTCACCGGCCGGCCTGCTGCGCGCCCCCCACGCGGATCATCCTTGAACTTTTCTGCCCTCGAGTTGCACCCGACCCTCCTGCGAGGTGTCGAGGACCTGGGCTTCGTATGCCCGACCCCCATCCAGTCGCAGGCCATTCCTCAGGCCCTTCAGGGCCGGGATCTGCTGGCCTGCGCCGCCACGGGAAGCGGCAAGACAGCCGCTTTCCTTCTGCCCATCCTGCACAACCTGGTGGACCGCCCCCGGGGTACGACCCGGGCGCTCGTCCTGGCCCCAACGCGTGAGTTGGCCGCTCAGATCCTGGACGACCTCCGGGGGCTGGCCCGACACACGGGATTGAAGGGAGCCGCAATCTACGGCGGGGTCGGCATGGGCCCGCAGGAAACGGCGTTCCGGAGGGGCGTCGACGTCATCGTCGCCACTCCCGGTCGCCTGCTGGACCATTTCCAGCATGGTTATGCCACGCTGCACGGGCTCGAGTACCTGGTCCTGGACGAAGCCGACCGGATGCTCGACATGGGCTTCCTGCCGGATATCAGGCGAATCCTGGGCCACCTCCCCAAGCCGCGGCAGATCCTGTTCTTCAGCGCCACGATGCCGGCTCCCATCGAGGCGCTCACTCGCGAGATCCTCCATTCGCCGGCGAAGATCGCCCTCCAGCGCAAAGCGGCCCCGGCCGATGGCATCACCCATGCGGCGTACCCGGTACCTTCGTCGCTCAAGGGGCAACTGTTGGTGGAGCTCCTCAAGGGCGGCACCATGGACGATGCCCTGGTCTTCACCCGGACCAAGCACCGGGCCAACCGACTCGCGCAGCTCCTCAATCGCCATGGCATACCCGCCGAGCGAATCCACGGGAACAGGTCCCAGTCACAACGCACCCGGGCGCTGGCGGGCTTCAAGGCCGGGGAGTTCAAGGTCCTCGTCGCTACGGACATCGCCGCGCGCGGCATCGACGTCGAGGAGTTGGGCCACGTCGTGAACTTCGACATCCCCAATGCACCCGAGGACTACATCCATCGGGTCGGACGCACCGGACGGGCCGGGGCCACCGGAGGAGCCATCACGCTGGTCGCGCCGGACGAAGAAGCCGATCTCGAGCGCATCGAGCGCATGGTGACATCGAAGCTTCGTCGCGTGCGTCTCGAGGGCTTCGCCTACGGCGCCGCGCCTGACGCGCCCCTGGAGATCCCGCGCGGCGAGCGCATCGCCGCGATCCATGCCCGGAAGGCCGCGGATCGGGCGAGATCCGTCGCCAAGGCGAGCCGTGAGGGTGGTGGCGCCGACCGCGGGCTTCCCCGACGCCGCCAATCCGGCGGACGCCGGCGCTGAGAGGTCAGCGGCGAGTCGCGGAGTTGGATTCTGCCCGGGCGATGACCACGGAGGCGAGCGCCACCCACCGGAGAGGTGTCGGGTGCAGCTCCTCGAGGATCTGGTCGGCGGTCACGCCCTGGAATACCCCCTTCGTGGCCTTACTCTGCATCTCGCGATACGCGGCCACTGCACGGCGAACGACGACTTCCTCGGTCTGTGTCAGGATCATGCCTGCAATCTAGCGGCAGGCACCCACACACGCTCGGAGCGACCCAGGTGTCGACGGCCACCCTCCCGTGCCGTTAGGCTTCTCTTACGGCGGGGGCCGTAGCCCTCCGCGACCGACGCTGGCGGCAAGCACTTCCGCGGTGCTGTCGCCAGCGTCTTCTCGTTTGTTTGGGCCGAGCGCCCGTACGAGGTAACATGGCCAAGCAGGAAGCGATCGAACTGGAAGGATTGGTGACCGAAGTGCTACCGGATCAGAATTTCCGCGTGCGCCTCGAGAACGACCACGTCGTCCTGGCTTACGCCGCCGGGAAGATGTCGAAGTTCCACATCCGCGTGCTGGTGGGGGACAGGGTTACGCTGGAGTTGTCTCCCTACGACATGTCGCGAGGGCGAATCACGTATCGTCACAAGGGGGATGACGCCCCGCCCCGGCCCAACAATCCACGCCGCCGGAAGCACTGACCCCTGTCGTCTCCCGACCGCGCTGCTCTCGTTCGGAGCGACACTTTCCGTAGCTTCCCGATCCGACACCTCGCGGGCTCCGACGTTGGTCCCGAGCCTCGCCCATTCCGGAGACAAGCTGTGGCCACCTCCTTCTCGATCCCCCGTTCCCGCTGCACCGCGCTGTCGGATCCGGACCTCCGCGCGGAGATACAGTCGCACACCGGCAATGAGTCCGACACTTCGAGCATCCTGCGGTCGATGGGACGATTCGGAGAGGATCTGTCGATCCTGTTCTACGAGGTGACGCCCAAGTCGGGTCGCCGGACATTCCACGTGTCATCGACGTCCACGTGGACGGTCAGCGCGGTGCGATAGCGGGCCACGCGGGTGGGCCCGAGCGGCTACGGCCGGTCGCTTCCAAGGAGGCCGCTACGCACCGATCCCTCCCCTACGGGCTGCCAGCGGTAGCCCTCGCCATCCTCCTGGGTGGATGCACCACCGCCATCTGAGCGTCGATCTGCACGCGCCACGCATCGGCGATGTTGCCGGTGAGGTCGGTTCCACGATCGAAGAGACTGGAGAGGCGCTGGTCCGCCATGCGCCGGTGCACGATCAGTCGGCGGGTCCAGACCTGGTGGCCTACCGCGTCAGTGACGTCGGCGCGCAGGCCCAGGGCGGTGCAAGCCTGCAGCGCGAGCGGCCATAGGCGGGCCGGTGACAAAGGCGATCGGCACCAGGCGGCGCACCGTCCCTCCTACCACGCGATCCCGTAGTCCTCGCCGTGATTGCTCGAGGCACCCCACATCGTGTGGTGCCGGGTGTCGAACATCACCGCGTTGATCGGGCCCGACGTGCGCTCAGCGAAGCGGAGCTTGTAGCCCATCGCGCGGAGCGCCGCACGCGTCGAATCGGGAAGTGAGGTTGCCACCAGCATTGCGCCCGGCTCGTCCTCGTGCTGCCCGAACGACGAGCGCATCTGGTAGCTGTTGAAGTTCGGCGCCTCGGCCGCCTCCTGCGGGGTCATGTGGAATTCGACGACGTCCAGGAAGAACTGGAGCAGGTTCTGATCCTGCGAGTCGCCGCCCTGCACGGCGAAGGCGAGAAAGGGTACACCGTTCTTCGTGGCTATGGTGGGCGTCAGCGTCACGCGTGGCCGCTTCCCCGGCTCGATCACGTTGTACGGCCCGTCCTCCGGGCGCGTGACGAAGCTCTGCGCGCGCTCCGAGAGGCCGATACCCGTGTGTCCCGCGATCACGGCGGGGACCCACCCACCGCTCGGCGTCACGGAGACGACCCATCCCGCGGAGTCCGCAGCCTCGATCGACGTCGTGCCGGCGTAGAACTGCGCGGCGAACGCGGTGTCGGCGCGGGTCGCGTGCTCGGGGAGGAACTCCGCCGTACCCGACATACGCATGGTCCCCGCCATGCTCGACGTGTCCCGCTTTGCCGCGCCGGGCGCCTTATCCTGCCCTCCGCTCCGCGTCGTGTCCTTCGGCACGAACGACTGAGGATCCCACTCCGCCAGAAGCTTCTTGAACGGATTCGTCCCATTCTGATAGGGATAGGGATCCCCGGGCTTCACGTCCGGATCGTTCTTCTTCCAGTCGATCTCCTGGAAGCGTGCCTTGGCGTACGCCTTGGACAGCAGCCCCTCGACCGGCTCCTTCGGCGGGAAGTACGGATCTCCGTAGTAGAAGTCACGGTCGGCGTAGCACAGGTTCATCACCTGATAGAGGGTGTGGATGTAGCGCGCCGAGTTGTAACCCTCGCTCGCGATGTTCGGCACGTTCTCGAGCATGTTCAGCATCTGGAGCATCACGGGGCCCTGCTGCCAGA
>CAZFIS010000194.1:0-5869 GCA_964519125.1 uncultured Gemmatimonadaceae bacterium
AGGGACTCGAGGTTGAGGGCGTCGAGCCAACGCCCCTTGTACTTCGAGTAGGTCGTGAAGCGCATGAGGCGAATCACTGATGTGAGGAGTACCTTCCCGCCATGATCTCCGACGCCCCGCGCCCCGCACCCAATGTACCCGACGATCTCGTGCGCCAGCTCCGCGAGGCCCTCCTCTCACACTACGATCGGACCCGTCGAGATCTCCCCTGGCGAGGCGAGACGGACCCGTACCGCGTCTGGATCTCCGAAGTGATGCTCCAGCAGACCCGCGTCGAGACCGTCATGGGATACTACGGTCCGTGGCTGGAGCGGTTCCCCGACGTGGAGACGCTCGCCCGGGCATCACTCGACGATGTGCTCCTCCAGTGGCAGGGGTTGGGCTACTACCGCAGGGCCCGCAACCTCCATCGCGCCGCGGCCGTGGTGCGCGAGCGACACGACGGACGTCTGCCGGTGGGCTACGCGGCGCTGCGCGCTCTGCCGGGCGTCGGGGAGTACACGGCCGGGGCCGTCGCGAGCATCGTGTTCGGCGAAGCCGTCCCCGCCGTGGACGGGAACGTGCGCCGGGTCCTCGCGCGCCTCTTCGACGAGTCCGAGCCGTCCCCCGGGTGGCTGAGGGCCGTGGCATCGCGGCTCGTCGATTTCGGCCGTCCCGGAGACTGGAACCAGGCGTTGATGGACCTGGGCGCCACGACGTGCACTCCGCGGACGCCGGACTGCGCGCGCTGTCCCGTGGCGGAGTGGTGTGACGCTCGCGCACGAGGCACCCAGGCGGGGAGGCCGGCGCCGTCGGCAGGCCGGAAGGTGCCGACGCGGGAGATGGCGACCGCGGTCGTCGCCGACCGCGACGGGCGCGTCCTCGTCGTACGCCGGCCGGAGGACGGGCTGCTCGGGGGAATGTGGTCGTTTCCGGCCGCGGAGTTCGCCGAGGGCGACTCCCTGGAGGATGCGGCACGGACGGCGGCCCGGGAGGCCGGGGCCGACGTGGACGGCTCCGCGCCACGGACGCTCGAGCCGGTACGCCATCGTTTCACACACCTGGAGGCGACGTACCGGCCGGTGCTTCTCCGGGGGGAGGGAAGCAGCGGCGACGGCCGCCGGTGGGTTTCGCCGGACCGAGCCGCCGGCGTCGCTCTGCCCGTCGCCCAGCAGAAGATCGCGCGGGCCGCCGCGGCCGCACTGTCCTGTTCACGATCACCGGACCGGCCTCCGGGCTGAGCCGTCGAGGGAGACGAATCCCATGCGCATCCGGGACCTGACGTGGATGCAGGTCGAAGCGTACCTCGAGCGGGACGACCGGTGCGTGCTCCCGCTCGGGAGCACGGAGCAGCACGCCTACCTGAGCCTCGCGGTCGACGCGATCCTGCCGGAGCGCGTGGCGGTCGAGGCCGCGGAGCCGCTCGGCATTCCGGTCTTTCCGGCGCTCGCGTACGGCGTCACGCCGTACTTCATGGCGTTTCCGGGGACGGTGTCGCTGTCCGCGGCGACCTACGAGCGCGTGTTGATGGAGATCCTGGACAGCCTCGTTCTGCACGGTTTTCGCCACATTCTGGTCGTCAACGGCCACGGTGGGAATGCCGTCGTCCACGACGCGGTGGAGCGGTGGGCCGGGCGCCAGGAGGCGACGACGCTCAAGTGGTACGACTGGTGGCGGGCGCCCGCCACCCTCGCCGCCGTGCGCGCCATCGATCCGGAAGCGTCTCACGCGTCGTGGATGGAGGGGTTCGGGTGGACGCGCGTGGACGGGGTCGAGCCTCCCGCCGGACGGAAGAAGCCGGTGGACCTGACCGGCCGAGAGGACCTCACACCCGAGGAGTTCCGCCAGCGTCTCGGTGACGGTTGCTTCGGCGGGTACTACACGCGCCCGGACGAGGAGCTTCGTGCCGTGTGGAGGATCGCCGTGGAGGAAACCCGGTCGCAGCTCACCGGGGGCTGGACGTGAGCGTCGCCGCCGACCAGAACCACCACGTCCCCTGAGACGTGGTCCAGCGCCGCCGAGACGGCAGCTCAGTCGAGCGCGGCTGCCCTCTGCAGCTCGATCACCCACTCCGGCGTGTCCCGGACGTACGTCTCGACCATGGGACCGCGCTTGAAGTAATAGCGTGCCATCAGGCCCTGGAAGAACCCGGTAGCGACGATGACCGCCAGGTACACGATGGTCGTCAGGGACGCGACGAGGCCGCTCGTGTCGCCTCCGAGGATCTGATCCATCTGCACCAACTCGGCGTCGGGGTGCGCTCTCGTCTGGTAGATGCTCCAGAGCGCGTACACGACGATGATCGCCATGAGCCCGAGTTGATTGCGTCCCAGCAGGCGGGGGCCCTCGGGGTCGAACAACCTCAGGAGACGTCGGCCGCGGTATTCGTTCCAGGTCACGGCCGCCAACCCGATGCCGAGCGCCATCGCCGTGAAGCTGAACAGGCCGAACACGATCGTGAACGCGGCGAAGATGCCCATCGACCAGATGTTGTACGTCGCCGTCCGGGCCGCCCCGAGCAGCGGCTTGGCGCGCTCCTTCGCGTCGGCGAGCTCGGCCTGCTGCTCGGGTGAGAGCGGTCCGGGTTCGCTCATCACACGCTCATCCCGCCGAGCGGATCGAAGCCGTGGTACCCCGTGCCCGACGATCCCTCGTGACGCGCCTTCGTGTAGCCACCCGGGCTCCGGCTGATGCGCTTCTGGGCGACCAGAGCCTCGAGCACGAGCTCGCACGCCGCGGCGCGGGTCCCATCTCCCTTGTCCGCGGGGGCGAGCCCCACGAGCTCCACGAGCTCGAGCAGTCCCGGTACGGCCTCGAAGCCTTTCACGCACGCGTCCGCAGAGGCGTCGTCGCCCACCTGGAGCACGCCTCCGGCCTCGAAGTACTCGATGATGTCGTCGACGTCGGCGCCGCCGGCCCTGAGGTGGAAGGTGTGCGAAGCCGCTTCCTGGATGAGTTCCCGCGCGATCTTCTGGGCGCCCTGCAGCTCTCCCTCGTACTCGAGCTCCATCTTCCCGGTGATGGCGGGGAGCGCGGCGTACACGTCACTGATGCGCGGCACGGCGGTGTCCTCACCGTAGTGGAGAGAGCGGCGCTCCGCGTTCGAGACCACGGTCTCCAGGACCGTGATCGGCATGCGCTGGCTCACGCCCGAGCGATGATCGACGCGCTTGTCCTCGCGGGCGAGAAACGCGATGAGCTCGACCACCTCTTCCATGAACGGCGGCACGTCGACGCACACGTCCTGCCGGGCCACCCACGCCTCCTGGCGTGTGATGGCGATGCCCGTGTCCAATTCCTCCGGGTAGTGCGTGCGGATCTCCGCGCCGACCCGGTCCTTGAGCGGCGTGATGATCTTGCCACGCGCCGTGTAGTCCTCGGGATTGGCCGTGAAGACCATCATCACGTTGAGCTGCAGGCGAATGGGGTAACCCTTCACCTGCACGTCACCCTCCTGGAGGATGTTGAAGAGGCCGACCTGGATCTTGCCCGCCAGGTCGGGGAGCTCGTTGATGGCGAAGATACCGCGGTTGGCGCGCGGAAGCAGCCCGTAGTGGATCGTGAGCTCGTCGGCGAGGATGTGGCCACCCCGTGCCGCCTTGATCGGATCGACGTCCCCGATCATGTCGGCGATGGTGACGTCGGGTGTGGCGAGCTTCTCGACGTAGCGTTGCTCACGGCCCACCCAGGAAATCGGCGTCGCGTCGCCCTTCTCCTCCAGGAGTTGCCTGCCGTACTTGGAGATCGGCCCCATCGGGTCGTCGTTGACCTCGCTCCCCGCCAGAATGGGGATCTCGTCGTCCAGGAGCGACACGAGCTGGCGCAGGATGCGGCTCTTCGCCTGGCCACGCAGCCCCAACAGGATGAAGTCGTGGCGTGAAAGGACCGCGTTCACGATCTGGGGCACGACCGTGTCGTCGTAGCCGCGGATCCCCGGGAAGAGCTCCTCTCCTTCCCGGAGCTTGCGGACCAGGTTGGCCCGCATCTCCTCCTTGACGGTGCGGGGCTCGTATCCGGCGGCCTTGAGCTCGCCGACGTTGCTGGCGCGGAGGTCGCTCATGGAGATGGGTCCTCGTGTGCGGGCGGGAGTGAACGAGATCGTACGCCTGGACGCGCCGGCCGGTTCCGGTGCGCGAAGCCAGGGTGCGATCGGGCGGTCGATCCACTACGCTTACCGTGGTTCCGTTCGTTCTCCGGGCCGCGGCCGCCCGGACCCTTCCAGGAAGGGAGCGCATGAGCACCTCCGAGATCGTCCGCCTCGCCGTTGCCGTCTACATCGTCGGCACTCTCGTCGTGTTCGCCCGGTTCGTCGTGGGCAAGATCGCCTTCGTTCGGCGTGGGCGACCGGAGGCCCGCTCGGATCACGTCGGGCGGAGGATCTGGATCTTCTTCTCGGAGGTCCTGGGCCAGAGCAAGGTCCGCCGGCGCCTCACGGCGGGATGGGCGCATGCGCTGGTTTTCTGGGGATTCCTGGCGTTCGTGGTGTCCACCGTCGATCTCCTGGTGCGCCTGGCCGTCGGTGGCCGGGGATTCCTGTACGGCGCGCTCGGCTGGGTGCCGCCCGTGGTGGACGTGTTCGCGGGTCTCATCCTGCTGGGGATCGTGGTTCTGGCGATCCGGCGCTACGTCGTGCGGCCTTCCTACCTGACGTACCAGAGCCGCGAGTCCGCGATCGTGCTGGCGCTCATCGGCGTCATCGCGCTCACGCACCTGGGCGAGCGGTTCCTGGCGGCGCCGATGGGATTGTACGTAGGCTATGCGCACCTCGCCATCGCGTTCTCCTTTCTCGCCTACGTGCCGACATCCAAGCACTTCCACATTCTGGGCGCACCCTTCAACGCCGTGCTCCAGCAGCTCGAGGACCATCAGAAGATGGACTTCATGGACCTCGAGGCGGAACTCGACTTCGAGGCCGGCGACACGTATGGCGCGAATACGCTGCGCGACTTCGCGTGGAAGGACCGGCTCGACCTGATCACGTGCATCGAGTGCGGACGGTGTCAGGAAGCGTGCCCTGCCTACGCGACGGGCAAGCTCCTCAATCCACGCGACTTCATCGTGGACCTGAAGTACCACGCATCAGGCAGGACGCCCCACGGCGCGCAAGCCGCCATCGCGCGGGAGGCCTTCGCGGCCGCGGGCGGAAGTGTGGAGGGCGTGGCGTTGGAGAGCCAGCCCCTCGTCGACCACGTGATTGCCCCGCAGACGCTGTGGGAATGCACGACGTGCATGGCGTGCGTGGCGGCGTGCCCGGTGAACATCGATCACCTGTCGATGCTCCTGAACCTACGGCGCTACGAGGTGCTCGACGCGGGCGAGATCGAGCCCGAGTACCAGCGCGTCTTCCAGAACATGGAGCGCCAGGGCGACCCGTGGGGATACGGCGAGCACCGGAAGGCGGACACGATTCAGGCGCTCGACGGGGTGCCCGTGGCCGAGCCCGGTGAGAGGTTCGACGTGCTGTTCTGGGTGGGCTGTTGGGGCCTCTACGACGATCGCTCGATCGAGACGACGCGTGCGACACTCAAGGTGCTCCGCCACTTCGGTGTCGATTTCCGCGTTCTGGGTGACGGCGAGGTGTGCTGCGGCGAGAACTACCGGAGAATGGGCAACGAGCTCCAGTTCCAGATGAATGCGCAGACCAACCTCGAACTGTTCGGCACCGTCGAGTTCAAGACGCTCGTGGTCACGAATCCGCACTGCCACCAGGTGTTCGGAAAGGACTACCGCGACTTCGGCGACATGCCATTCGAGATTCGGAGCGTCGAGGAGGTGGTGGCGGACCTCGTGAAGGCGCATGGCTTACCCGCGGGTATCGACCTCGGGCGCGTCGCCTACCACGACTCGTGCTTCTACGGACGCTACAACGGGATCTACGACGAGCAGCGCG
>CAZFIS010000195.1:0-5862 GCA_964519125.1 uncultured Gemmatimonadaceae bacterium
GCGGGGTGTGGCTTCGGGCCCATCATCCATGCCCTCAGTGTAGGCGTGGGGTGGGCGTGGGGTGGCGAAGGCGTGGCCAGCGGGCGGGCGCATGGTGGGCGCACGATAGACGGCGCTGTGCTCGAGGTGGGCTCGGGCCGTGCGGCACCGCGTTCTCGGGGACCCACGCGTCCGTCGGATGGCCTGCTCTCGTCGCGTTGGCGCCGGCCGGCGGCGGAGCTTCGTTCAGCACGGCAACTCTGTTGCGAGTCGGAAGTGGCCGTGGCGAGCCAGATCTTGTGGGATTTCCAACAAACCCGTCCAGGACGCGTTAAAGACTCCACAAACAGCGCTCCGACTAAGAGTTCTGTAAGTCCGCCCTGGCTAGGCTCCAGTCAGTCTTACGAACCCCCCACCAAATCGAGCTGGTGGGGATCCCTTCGGAAGCGATGAAACCTGATCCTGTATTCGGGCGCTTGGGACAGGTGGAGCTAGTAGCGCGACCGGCCGAAGTTTCATTCCGGAGGGAAAGACATGAAAAGGACGATCGCTCTCCTCGCAAGTGCAGCAATCATCGCTCTTACAGGCGCCGCCCTGGCTGCGAACCCGGACGTGCAGGGCGGTATGGCTTCGCCCACGACCAACACGTATGCGGCCACAGCTAGTCACCAGGTGGAGATCGATCTCCCAACGGTCGTTGCGCTAGAGATGAATGGCGGCACCGCCAACTCAGACCTCGTCTTCAAGCCGTCGGCTTCCGACGTCTACAACAACATTGGCGCCTCCGCGACGCCGATTCTGCCGGACGCTTCCGGCGAATTCCAGAGCTTGATGGCCTACACCAACGATCCGTCGGGTGCTGCCCTCACAATCAAAGTGAGCGCCAACGGCGGAAATCCCGACACGTCGAATACGCTTCTCAACGATGTCTCGGTCAATACGGCGACTGGCGTTGTCGCACTTACGGGCCTTGCGCAGACGATCATGCCGAGCGCAGGCCCGGTGACTGTCTTCGATAGGAACCAGGTGTCGCTCAAGCTCAGTGGCACCGAGACGCCGGGCACGTGGATCTACGACATCACTTACACGCTCACTGCCAACTGAGGAGCCTTTTCGTGCGAAGCCGCACCCATCTTCTAGGGATTCTCCTCACCGCCGTCTTCGCCTTGATGTCCGCCGCGGTAGCGGCGGACATCGGGCTGTCACCAGCTCGGCTGTCGCTCACGGTTGCTCCGGGTGGCACGGTAAGCGGTCAGACGATGGTCTTCAGTACCTCGACCAAGCCAGTGGTGCTGACCGTGTCTACGGGCGATTGGACTCAGGACAGTGCTGGGAAGCTGACGTTCCTTCCGCCAGGGGCGGGCGACTACAGCGCGACTCCGTGGGCGACGCTAAGTACTTCCAGCGTGGAGGTTGCTCCGGGCGGCACGAGCACGGTACGGATCTCGTTCCAGGTGCCCAACGACCCGGCCTTGGCAGGGACCTATCAGACCGTCGTCTTCTTCGAGACGCAGGCCAGTCCTACTCCGACAAAGGGTACGGCGATCCTAACGAAGCAGCGGCTCGGGCTCGTGGTCTACGTGACGATTGCCGGCACCGCGACCAAGGGTTCGAAGCTCAGCGACATGTACTTGGACGGCAAGGCTCTCAAACTCGTACTCAGCAACATGGGGAACACTCTGATGCGGGCGACGGGCAAGGTCGAACTCCGCGACCGGTCCGGGAAGACGGTAGCTACGCTTCCGGTTGGGAACGTACCGGTCATTCGAGGGAGCGACCGAGATCTTGCACTGCCCTTGCCCAAGGACCTTGCCCCTGGGTACTACGTGGCGCTGGCGCTCATCGACGATTCGCGGGGCGGCTCGCTGGTCGGGCAGTTGCCCTTCCAGTTCGGGAACTAGGGAGCGGTAGGATGCTGCGTCGCGTCCGCTTCGTTGTCTTCGGGGTCCTTGTGTTGGCGCCCGCCCTCTGGGCAACGGTGCGAGCCCAGGACCTTGGAACGGTGACGTTCAGCCCGACGACGCAGCAGGTCTATGACGCAGCTTCAGGGAACAATCCGGGTCGCATCGCCGCAGACCCGACCTCCGACAATATCTCGTTCACCATCCAGGCTTGGGGCAACGTCCATGTGGTCGTGCAAACCAACATGCCGGTTCCCTTCGAGCTTGTTGCCGACTACTCCTCGGACGCGCGTGGGGCGGTGCCGGAGGTGGTCCTGTCGACCACGAGACAGACGGTGTACAGAGCAAACTGGGGCTTCTGGCTCCAGACCGCAAAGGTGAACGTAACGTACTGGCTCAGACTGTCGGGTGCCGTGCCTGCCGGTACCTACACGGTGACCGTTACCTACACACTCGTTGGCGCGAACTCCGTCACCAACACTATACGCGTCACGATCCCGCCGCTTCTCGCGGTGCGTGTATCGGGGGGCGATACGCTCGCCTTCAATTACGGGAATGCGCCTCAGGTGTACTACGCGGCCATTGGGGGGACGCTTCCGCCAACCAGTCCGGGGACGACGATGACTTCGGTCGACGTCCTTTCAACAGGCTCTTACACGCTGTTGGCCGCGCTGACGCCTGCCAGTGCGGGTCCTTGGTTGCCGTCGGGAGCGATTCGGCTGAACGGCAAGGCTCTGTCGGCATCACCCACCCCGGTCGCGTCCGGGAACGGTACAGGGGGCAGCTTCGTTCCCGTCATCACGCCTTCGGACTTCGCGTTGGCCATCAGTGGTCTGGAACAACCCGGTACCTACAACGCCGTCCTGAGCTATACCGTCGCATCGCCTTGACATCCCCATGCGCCCCGGGCGTCAGAAGCTGCTGACGAGGCAGGCAACCTATGCGACCCACGAGCTATGGCGTCGCGACGCGGACCCTGACCGTGGTCCTGGTGGTGGTCCCGTCGCGAGCGACGGCAGACACGCTGACCTCGTGGATGCCGGCGGATGAGTGCGGAGGGATGGGGAGGGCAGTCTGCCATTGTCCCGGCGCTTCCTGCCTCAGCGGGAAGTCGGTGCCGCCATCCAAGCTGGCCACCACGCTGGAGGCGTCGAAGAGAACGTGCACTTCGAGATGTGCGGTGCCCCCCGCCCTCACGATGCCGAGCGGCGCGGCCTTCATCAAGGGCACGCTTGGATCGACGACGACTTGGCCCGAACTGCCCGTCGATTGGTTCCCCTTCGTGGCACGCACGTCAACGTGCTCCACGGAGCGCTTCTTGCTCGTGACGGGTACGCGTACCTGCCAAAGATTCGCCTGCACGCGCCGCGCAGGGAAGGTGACCCCATCTACGAGGGCCACCACCTTGTCCGGGTGCCCGACTGTGGTGATCGAGAAGACCGGTGACGATCCCGGTGGCGCCGCGGTCACCTCGGGAATCACCTCCCGGATGCGCAACTCATGGTTGTCGAACACGGTTGCCCGTGAAGTTGCAAGCTCTACGAGAAAGTTGGCCGTTCCGGTTCCTCCCGGGGCGAGCTTGAGGACACGCTTGGCAGGACCGACGACTACAGAGCCCTGGGGTGTGCTTGCGATCGCGATCGTGGTGCTGCCAGAAGGCAGGCCTCGGACTAGGTACGAGCCATCAGCTGCTGCCGTCGCGCTGTGGGTTTGACCAAGAGCGTCCTCTACGACGAGGTTCGCTTTGACGCCTCCAGCTCCCGGGTCAGCGGTGCCGTCGCCGTTCGCGTCCACGAGGACGTGGCCGCGGACCGCCGAGGTACGTTGCAGCGTGAAGGTCACATTGGTCGTGGTCCGGTCTTTCAGGGTGACGGTCCGGGTACTGCTACCGACAAGCTGGAGGTTGACGGCAAGCTTCGCGAGATCGATGCCTACGGTGACTGTGCTGGGCGGCAGCCTCAGTACCGCTGTGCCGTCGGGCCCTGTGTCCAAGCGATAGCGACCAACGGCCAATCCAACACCGGCAAGCGGCTTGCCGTCAGCCTGCGCGTGTATCGAGAGCGTGCCAAGCCTCCGGCCGCCGGCGAGCTGGACGATCGGCTCCGGTACAACAACGTCGATGGCGACTCTCGCTTGCAGCTTGAGCTGGACGCTCCAGGGCTCGAGAGAGCCAGGATCATAGCTGCCGCCCCAATTGCCCTGGACGTTCCATCTTCCTCGACTGAATATGACGCCCGTGTTCAGCCCGACGCTGCCCGTTCCGAGATCCCAGCCGGAGCTTGCGAAGAGAGTGTACGGTGCGAGTTCGCCGAGCGTCTTGGCGCTTACGCGCCCCTGGAGTTGCCCGTCAGCTGGGAAGTAGTGGGCCCTCGCTTCCAGCCCCCCTTTCCAGCCAGGCTGGCCGCTCGAAGTGCCAACATCGAGCTGAACGTCACCAGATGCGCCCCACCCGGAGCCGTCGGTGCGATAGAGTGTGCCTCCACTAACCGAGAAGCGCACGGGACCGAGGTTGCCGCCTCCATAGGTCATTGAGGCTAAGGACTCCGGCTCGCCCAGGGCGATGGACGCATTGATCGAGGCGTTGCCGACGGTTGCAAGACGCGTCGACAGACCGGCTTGGATCTGGCTCGCGGCCTCGCTCGCCAAGGCGGCCGTACCAGTCACGTACACGGTCGTGTGCCCTGACCGGAAGTTGCCCCAGGTACTGAAGCGGCTGTATGCTGTTAGGCCATCCAAGAGCGAGGTGGTCACACTATACGTGCCCGTACTGTCTCGGGCGTTCATGTTGAACGAGGCCGAAAGGCGTTCGCCGTCATAAGCAGCGGACAGTGCCGCGTGTCCGCCCTTCACGGTGCCGTTCATCGATCCGGCGATGGCTAGGTTGCTTCCCTGGAGCCCCACACCGGCAACGACCCGCACATCCTCAAGATCCCTCCGGTAGCCAACCGCCAAGCGTCCCGCGAACCGGTCCGCCCCCAGCCAGGTGGCGCTGCCTTCAAGGGCTGTCGATGCCGGTGTGAAGACCGTGGATACGCCAAAACCCCCAAGGGCCGGGAGCCCGAGAGGATCGGTCGACAGATCCCCCAGCTGGACCCCGAAGTGCTCGGACTGCAGCAGTGTTGAGCTTGCCAACGGTTGGTTGGGCTGGAGGTCGAGCTTCAGGTGCGTGTAGTCGGACACCTGGCCCTCGAGGTGAAGCGCGGCCTGCCAGGTCAGATCACTTGACAACGACGCGTACGTGGTGCCTGACAGCGAAAACGTCGACGGCTTGGGCGAACCTTGCACGATGGTATCGACGTATCTCACAGCCAGAACGGACTTGCCTCGCTCTAGTTGAACCTGATACTGCGCTTCCTCGGCGACGGCGAAGGACACCGACACCTTTTTGCCCGGGTCGACCGTGACGGTTTTGATCCCGACGGTCTGCTTGGTAGTGGTCACACGCACGCTGGCGCTCGCCGTCACGTTGCCGGCGTTGTCCACGGTGACCACGAGCTCGCCACCCAGGGCAACTTGTTGCGGCGTGACGAGACGCAGGCTCAAGTGCCGAGCGATATCGACGGCCACTGTTGCCGATGCCTGCTGCCCGCCTCCCACCGCGGTGAGCGTGACCTCATCGGGATCCGCAGCGGAGGCGTCTTGAGGCACCTCAAGAGTGACTGCGACTGGTGCCGCCGAGCCTCCGGAGATCGTGATGGTGGACTGGGGACCCAGGAGTTGCCAGCCATGGGACGAGGTGGCTTGAAGTGCGAAGGTCGCTGTGGAAGCGCTGCGCACGAGAAAGACCAGCGTCACATAGTCACCGGGTTGCGCGAGCTGGCCCGGCGGCGCTTCGACTGTCATTGACTGGGCAAGCGCAGCAGATGAGCCGACCAACAGCACGGTGGCGATGGTCAGGAGTTCGCGGCGAACGGAGAGAAGGCGATCCACCGGGCGCCATCCTACCGCGCGGTCACGTCGTCCGTTTGTCGAAGATGTCGCG
>CAZFIS010000196.1:0-5861 GCA_964519125.1 uncultured Gemmatimonadaceae bacterium
AGTAGCCGATCTGCTGCCACACACTCATGATCATGATGGCGGGGAGCGCCCAATGCGTGCTTGCCAGCCAGTTCGGTGGATGACTCACGCCGAGCGCATACAGGGCCTCATTCAGGAGCCCGAAGTCGGCGTTGAAGATCCATCGCCACACCAGCGCCACCGCGACCGTGGACGCCACCACCGGCATGAAGAAGGCTGTCCGGAAGAACAGCTTGCCAGGGAGCTCCTGGTTCAGCGCCAGGGCCACCAGCAATGCGATTGCCATCTGCGCTGGGACCGTCCCGAGGACGTAGATCGCCGTGTTCCGCAACACCTGTCCGAAGAGTGGGTCCTGCATGAGCTGCGCATAGTTTGCGAGGCCCACCCACTTGGCCGGCTGAAGGAGATCCCAATTGGTGAGGCTAATCACGAGCGCTGCGAACACCGGAATGAACGTGAAGATCAAGAAGCCGATCAGATTGGGAAGCAGGAAGCCATAGGCAGCCCAGACCTCACCACGACGCAGCCTCCGCTGGGGTCGCCGCGCCCGGGAACGTGGAGAGGTCTGGGCTGACATGGTCAGGTCTCGATTCCGAACATGCGGGCGGCGTTCCGATAGAAGATCATGTCCCGCTGTTCCTCACTCAACCCCATCTCGATGAACGCCCGGTTCCACTCCTCCGCGTCCCGCTTCATGCGGTCGAGATCGCAGTCCGAGCCGTAAACCAGCTTTTCGGGACGGATCTCGTTCATGATGTAGCCGCCATCGATGATGTGGCGCCGTACGACATCACCGCCCGAGACATCGAAGAAGAGGCGGGGGCGCCAGCGCGCGATCGCGCAAGCCGTCCTGTAGTCGGGCCAGCCGAGGTGCGCACCAATGATGAACAACTCTGGGAAGTGGAACGCGATGGTGTCCAGGTAGATCGGCTGCATGCGCGCCGACGAGAAGCCGTACCTTCTCCCGCGCGCCTCGCGGCTGAGCTTCGCGACGAGCTTCTCCTCCTCAGCGCCTGTCGGAGGTGCCTTCCAGGCATCCTCCGAGCCACCAGCAAGGTAGTCGACCGGTCCGCCGAGGATGCCGGTGTGGAACAAGATGCGCAGACCCCGTGCCTGCGCCTCTCGTAGTGGCGGAAGTAGGCTTCGTCATCGTAGTTCCGAGAAGGGCCGAGCGTCTTGATGCCGTGGAATCCACGGTCGGCGAACTCGTCGATGAGGCTGGGTGGGTCTTCGTCCAGGCGGAGCCAGCCCATCCCCATGATCAGGTCTGGGTAGGTCTCCACGGCCGTCTGGAGCTGGTCGTGACCTCGCGGACCCGGCGTCCCGAGAAGCGCGATCTTCTGAATCCCGATCTCTTCGGCCTTGTCTCGGAGGGCTTCGAGGAAGCCCTCCGAGCGGTTACGATCCCACCAGAAGTAGTGGACGTGTGTATCGATGAGGCGCACTATTGGCCCAGCTTCGCCTGAGCCTGCTTGGCGATGATCGGGAGTTCCTCTGCCGCAGTCTTCTCGCCGTTCCATACAAGATCGAGGCCGGGAACGACGATCGTCCCTTCGATCTCGGACCAGCCGGGGAACACTGGGAACAGGCGGCCGTTGGCCGTCTCATCGATGAAGACCTGACGATCGACCCCCTGGGGTGGAGCGGATTCGAACGCCTGCGTAGTCTCGGGCGAATTGTACGCAGGCACGGCCAACCCCGTCTTGGCGAAGATCGCCTGACCCTGCGGTCCCGACAGGAACTTCAGGAAGGTCCAGGCCGCGGCTTTGTTCTTGGACGTAGAGGACATGACGTAGCCGGCTCCACCTGCCGTGTTGGCTCGGATCCCCGTCGGCCCCATGGGCAACGGCGCCACATCCCACTTGAAGTCGACCTTCGCGAAGGTGGGAAGGCGCGCGGCGTTGGTCATGACCATAGCCACACGACCGGTACTGAACAGCTCGGTGGTGCTGCCGAGCTGCTGCATCGCGTCGAAGCTCGGGACCGACTTGTCCTTCAAGATCATGTCGGCAACGAACTGGATCGCCTGCACGGCTGCGGGCTGATCCATGAGGAACTTGGTAGCGTGAAGCGGGTTATCGACGACGCTCCCGCCATTCTGGTACACCCACAGCGGATACTTGTTCTTCTCGAGAGCCAGCCCATACTGCAGCGTGCGGCCGCGTGCATCCTGCTTCGTCAGCTTCTTGGCCGCAGCTTCCAGATCACTCCACTTCCACTTGTTCGTGGGATAGGCGACCCCGGCAGCGTCGAACAGGTCCTTGTTGTAGTACAGCACCGTCGTATCGTTGTCGCGAGGGAACCCGTAGACCTTACCGTTGTAGCTGAAGATCTTCATCAGGTCAGCGTAGTAGTTGCCGACCGCGAAGTTGTCCTTGGCGATGTAGCTGTCCAGCGGCTCGAGCACGCCGCGCGAAGCGTAGCTCGGGATCTGGTTCAGGAACATGATGTCGGGCGCCGTGCCGCCAGCCATCTCCGTCTGGATCTTGTCGAAGTAGCTACTCCAGGGATAGTGCTCCGTATTGACCTTGATGTCTGGATGCGCGGCCTCAAAGGCCTTGATGACCTCAAAATTGGGGGGAAGTTCACCGGGGTCACCCCAGAACGACCACGTGATCGTGGTCTGCGCAACGGCCGTCGCCAGGACGGCGAGAACAGCGATCATAAGCAGTGTGCGAATTCGAGACATCCGGGTGCTCCTAGCTGACAAGACGAGAGGTGTCGGCGTCGATGCGCCTTACGAGCGTCACTCTGAACGCGAGTCCGTCGCGAGCCCCACCCCCTCTCCCAAGGCGTGCTCCAAGATTCGTTGGCTTCCCGATGCCACCGCAGCAGTCACTGCGCCTCGCAGCCCGGCGTCGTCACCGAGCTTCGAGAGAGCGATCACAGGACGTGAGGGCGATACGGCGTCTAAGCGGGCCTTCAGTTCAGGCAGGTAGGGCGCGCATCGCAAACCGATGCCCCCTCCGATGACAACGACGTCCGGGTCGAGAAGGGTCACGATCCCTGTCAGCATCCAGGCCAGCGACTCGACGAAACGGTCGACGACCTGGTTGCCGGGCGCTTCTCCACGATCCGCCTCGTCGAACGCAGCATGCGGATCCCCGTGACCACCAAGGCTGCGATGGACTGCCGCAACGCCGGGCCCGGACAACATCTGCTCCATATTGCCCGCACCGCTCGCCGAGGCAGGAAGGTAGCCCACTTCGCCGGCTCGGCCGCCGCTCCCCATGAATACCTTCCCATCGATAACGATCCCACACCCCAGCCCGGTGCCAATGCTCACGAAGACGAACGTCGAAGGCGCGCCGCCCTCGAAGCAGGCGTGCTCGCCGACCGCCGCCAGGTTCACGTCGTTCTGGACCGAAACCGGTTTGGCAACGGCGCGCTGGATGTCCGCTTCGATCCTCTGGCCTTCGAGGGCCGGAATGTTCGGAATGAAGCTCAGTCGACGCGTGATCGGGTCGATCACTCCAGGCGTCCCTATCGTCACCGATAGTACGGACTCGTAGTCGACTGCCGCGGTCCGGACCACTTCCCTGACCATGTCATTGAGTTGCTCGACGACGGCATCGACAGACTGCGTGCACGTCCGTGCACGTTTGGTTGCAAGGACCTTGCCGTCGAGATCCGCCAGGCCCGCACGCACTGTCGTGCCGCCCAGATCGACGCCCACGAAGTGACCGGCCGAGGGGTTGAACTGCATGAGCAGGGGTGGGCGGCCCCCGGCGCTCTTGCCGTGCCCCACGAACGATACGAGTCCAGCTTCCTGCAGGGATCGGATCAGGTTGGATACCGTAGGCTTGCTGAGCCCAGTGCGGCGCGACAACTCGGCCCGCGACAGCGGACCGAGTTGTCGTATGGCATGCAACACACGCAGCACTGCCCACCCCCTTCCGGCATCGCTTCTAGCCACAGAGCGTCCCAAACATTCTCGTTTAGTTCGTTAGTAATCCTACCTAAGTAAGTAAAATCTGTCAACATGGAAGAGTCAAGGGGATCCGAGGAGACCATGAACCGTGTCGAGGCGCAAATCCAAGCCGTGCTACCCGTAGCGGCCGCCGATGCCATCGCAATCCGTAGAGACCTCCACATGCACCCAGAGCTCGGCTGGACGGAGTTCCGCACCGCCAGCCTGATCGCGCGCCAACTCAGCGCCCTCGGGTTCGAGTTACAGCTAGGCCGGGAGGCGCTGGCGTCTGACGCGAGGGTGGGCGTCCCTCCGGCCATGGAGCTCGAGCGCGCGTACGCCCTTGCGCTCCGGCAGGGCGCGGCGGCAGAGTATCTCGACGCCTTCGAGGGGGGACACACGGCAGTGATCGGTACTGTGCGCGGCAGCGCCCCCGGCCCGACGACGGCGATCCGTGTGGACATCGACGCGCTCCCGATCCAGGAGGACGGCACCCTCTTGCACAACCCCACACGTGAAGGTTTCGCCTCGATCCGAGCCGGCTGCATGCATGCTTGCGGCCACGACGCCCACGCGGCCATCGGCGTCGGACTCGCGCGCGTGCTGACCGAGATCCGCGAGGACCTCGCCGGCACCGTGAAGGTCCTGTTCCAGCCCGCGGAGGAAGGAGGGCGCGGTGCGCTCCCCATGGTAGAGGCCGGGGCCGTCGACGACGTCGACGACTTCATCGCCATCCACATCGGCATGGGAGCGCCCAGTGGCAAGTTGATGACGAGGGTTGACGGGCATCTAGCGAGCGCCAAGTTCGACGTCCGATTCGATGGCGCATCTGCGCATGCTGGGGCACGCCCCGACGAAGGCAAGAACGCGCTGCTCGCCGCCGCGCAGGCAGCGATGGGTCTCCACGCCATCCCCCGCCACCACGTGGGGCGCTCCCGCGTGAACGTCGGCGCCCTGCGTGCTGGATCGGGTAGAAACACGATTGCCGATCAGGCCACGATGCTCGCCGAGGTTCGTGGCGACACCGACGGCATCGTCGACTACCTGCTCGCTCGATCCCGGGCTGTGGTAGAAGGCGCCGCCCTGGCGCACGAGGTCACGGTAGCGTTCGAGCTGGCCGGGCGCACGACGGTCGCCGACTCCGATCCTGAGCTGTCCCTGGTCGTCCATGAGGCCGCCGCAGGCACCCGGAGCCTGGTTGTCGATCCGGCACCGTTCCCCGCCTACGGCAGCGAGGACGCCACGTATCTCATGCGCCGTGTACAGGAGCACGGCGGCAGGGCCATCTACGCGGTGATTGGCTCGGACCTCGCTTCAGGACACCACACCCCTCGATTCGACGTAGATGAGGCCACGTTCGGACCCGCGATCGAGGCCCTGGCGCGGACGGTGCTTGCCCTGGGACGGAAAGGCAGAAGCACGGGTTCCTGGCGATGAAGGAAGGCGCATTCGGCACGAGCGCCGACGTTGCAGGGATCACCGCACCTATTACGCCGGACTCGTAGCCGCTCTCCAATCGTCAGGAGTTTCTGGCACGACCCTAGCAGATCGACCCTGTGAAAGATCCCGCTCCGATGACCAGCAGCACGGGAAAGCCGCGTCCGAAGCGCGCTTACGGCGCGAACTGCACGAACAATGCGGCGAAGCTCAAGCCGCTGAAATCCCCACAACCTAACTGGTTCAACGCCTGGGGTCCTGTCACCTTCATGTTCCGCTCGTAACGGCGCTGTGCCACACATCTTGGCGTTCCGGATCTGCATGTTCGGCTTCGCCGCCATGCGCCGACGTTTCGATACCGGCGTATCAGGCGGTCGGGCGAACATCGGCTGGGACGCTGCCGACGCGCACACCTCGGCTCGTTCCACTTCCCACACTGTGCCGTCCAGCGCGAACAGGTTTGCGTCACGAGCCCGGACCACATCACTCACCCCTCTCACCCCTTGACGCCCCAAAGGCCCCGGTCGTAGACTTC
>CAZFIS010000197.1:0-5808 GCA_964519125.1 uncultured Gemmatimonadaceae bacterium
GCGCCGTTTCAGCGACGGGCCGCGCAGAGGACGATCCGCGCAACCGGTTGTTAGCAGCTGGCTCTGCAGGCAACTAAGGGGCGGCGTGGTCATGGCTTCGCCCCGGCTTGTTCCGCACTCTGCTTGAGATCTGCATCGGTCAGCACCTCGGACCATGCGTCTTCCTCTTGCCGCTGTGCCTCCATAAGCCATTCCGGTGGCGACGGTGGATAGGGTCGTAGCCCCCGCTCGCCGAACGCGAACCACACGATGGCGCGCTCGCCTGCGTACTGCCGGAGCAGGTCCTCTCGAACGTAGAGGATGTCAGCATCGAGCCCATCGACACCGCCGAGAGTGATCGTGGCTGTGGTTCCGTCTGGGAGGAACTGGTCGAAGCACTGCGGGGCGCTGCGGAGATCAAACCAAGTCGAGAAGGGATGCGATGGCACTCGGACGCCGCCCGTACGGTTCATCTCGCTGTGATAGCTCTCCCACGCGTACTCATGTGCAAGCACCTCGACGCTCACCATGTCAGTGCCGATGCGGATCTCTTGGCGGTACGCGTCCTCGTCGAGGGCTACGGAGGCGAAGTTCGGATGCCAAGGGATTTCGCCTGCGAAAGTGTAGGCATCACTCGGGACGCCACGAACTACCCACGGCCGCGCCCCAGCTCTGAGCGCGGAGCACAGTAGCGGGGCGCTCATCTTGTCTATCGCGAAACACGAGATGAAAGCCCATGCCTCGCGCCCGAGGATACGATCGGCTGCCTTGACGAAGCCGTGGACGGCGAGCCACGGACCGTGGTGCTCACCGATCGTCTCTCGTCGAAGGAGACTAAGCGGCATCGACATGGTGCCTTCCCGTACCCAACTCTCGTGGTGTTCCACGCTTGGCGACAACCATGCCTCGGGAACCGAGGTGTCTCCGTCGGCGGGCGGCTTCTCCGGAAACGACGGATCGATGTCGACGTCGGAGAACGGGTATTTCTCGCGCGGGAACTGCCCGCGATCCTCCAAGACGCCGCCATATGTGAAGTAGCCGATCCATCCATACTTCTTGCCGTAGCGCTCCGCAGGCGGTCGATTTCCACGGCCATACCGATAGGCGTCCTCTGCAATTCTGCCGTCCAGGACCTCGAATGTCGCCCTTCGCCATCCGAGCGCCCACACGACTCCGCGTACATGAGCCACCGCAGCTTGGTGCCCCGTGTGGTCCATGTCGTAGTTGCCGCGATCGTCGAAGAACCTCCCCAGCGTGTAGTTCTCGAAGTCCATGTGGAGCGTCCGCCCTGCCTCGTCAGCCCCCAGAGCGCCTTCGACGAGGGGCTGAACGGGTGCAGGCGTTGCGAACGACCATGGGGCGCTCAGGGAGGGCGGAAGGCTTGATGTATAGAACTTCGCGGCGAAGGCGACGATGCCCCGCACGTAGAGTCGTGCGAGGTAGTGGTGCGTGGGCGCGCTTGCTGACGCCCCCACGAGCGCAGATGCGAGCTGTTCGAGAAACGGCTTCAGGATGACCGCAAACTCCGTGTCTGCGCGCTGGTGGCTCATCACGACGCCATACGCGGCTGCGAGCATGCGCTCACCTACGTAGGCGTCGTTCACGGCCAGAGAGTCGATGGTCAGCGCGAAGAGCCCTTCGGAATCGACGCGTCCGAACCAGTAGAGCGCGCGTGTCGCCTGGTCCCGCAGCCGTCGGACCGTGCTCGTGAGTGTCCACATGACCCAGCGAGCGCGCAGCAGATCGCCCGCTCGCACTTGTCCGGACCTCCAACGCTGCTCCAGGTGCTCGATGTCGCGGAGCACACTGCAACCCCGAGCAAGGACGTCGTCTTGGTTCCTTCGAAGCCACTCCGTCCACCGAAGGTCACGATCCGCGACTGTCATCGTTCGCAGTGCTCGGTCCAGCGCCTCCGAGTTCAGCGGATGGCTTTGCGAGCCTCGCACTTCACAGAGACGCTCAAGGAGCCCGGTGTCGCCCTCGCACACGAGCTCAAGCAAGGAGTCGACCGTCGCCGCGTCAAGAGACGCCGGATCGAGGTGTGCCACCAACCGCAAAGCACGCCCACGCAGAGGCTCGTCCACCATCTGCCAAAGCTGCTTCGCCAGAAACCGTCGAGGAACCTGCCCGACCAACGATAGGACAACATCCTCGGCGAGCGGGTGACGGACGTTGTAGTCGCCAGCCAACAAGGTCGTTGTGGCGGGGTCTTTGATCCAGCTCTCGAAGGAGAGCTGTCCATGCTTCGTAAGCAGCGCGTTGGCAATGATGTGCCCACCCAGCAGGTCGTAGACGGGAGCGAACGCGCCGCTTCCGTTCGAAGGCATACGAAGGAGGACGCCTTCGTGCTCCAGCGCTCGCACGAGGCTCTGGTCCCACGGGCGCTGTGTGTCACCGAGGAGATCTCGCAGCTCGCCGAACCCAATGGCGCGGCTTCGCGACTCCCACATCTTGTTGGCGATCATCGAGATAGCCGCGTTCACGTCCTGCGCGTAGAACCGGTGTGCACGAGAGGCCAACTCGACAACCCGAACGCTAACTTGCTCCAGGTAGCGCTCGAAGAGCGCTGTAAGCGAACCCGGCATCGCACTGACGCCGACGACCTGTTGCCGGGTCGGGTTCGTAACCTCGCAGAAGAGACGTAGCGTGAGCGGATGCCGCAGAAGATATACAGGCAACGAGACGTCGGTGGCGTCGATCTTCCAGTAGCGGAAGTGCTCGCGAATTGCCTCAATGGTCTCTTCGCCGTAGTCCTCGATCTCTACGCGACGTGTTCCATCGGGGAGCGCATCGTCCACAAACTCGGGGCGCAATGTGCAGACCAGAAGTACGTAGGGGTACTTCGCGAGCGTCGTCTCCAACGATGCGAGCAGGGGCTTCCACTTCCGTGGATTTTCAGACTCGTTGAGACCGTCAATGAACAGGGGAAGACGGTGCCGAGCGCGCTGCCCTGCCGCATCCACCGCTGCCAGCAATGCCTCCATGCTCGGCACAGGCTGAGCCGCGATCGATATGCGGCGAGCCAGATCGTCGAGGCTGTGTGTCGCGTACAGCTCTCGGCCATGCAGCAACACTCCATGGGGACGCGCAGTCGTTCCCGATGTGAGCTGAGCCGCGAGGTGGGTCTTCCCGCAGCCTGCTGGTGCAAGGACCGCAACCACCCGCGAAGAGAAAGCTGTCTCGACATCACAGAGTGCCCATATTGCGTCGTGGCAACCTGCAACCGCGTTCGTCGCGTAGAGACCGGCTCGGTGGCTCCCGGATCGAAGCCGCCGTGGGGCTGTTGCTACGTCGACGGGGAGCGCACGTGGATGCGCGGTGACCTCATCGCGAAGAAGGTCAAGATCGCCGCTTCGGATGCCTTCAGCGACCCTGTCCAAGGCGTCTGCTGATTGCCTTGAGGTTGCTACGACATCCGTCACGAGCGATGCGAGCAGGGGAGGCACTGGTGGCGAGGTCTCCACCGACTGTGCAATCGTGCGCAGATCGAACGACAGGGTGCGCAGGACGCCCCAAGACTCCGATTCACCGAGCATTCGACGCAGCTCCCGCTCGGCCTCGCCAACGTGGTGCACGTCGGGCTGCCACCTTTCTCGAATCGGAGCGACGGCCTGCTCGTGGCATTCACTCAGCATGTCCGGCGTCAGCACCAGCTCACCGAAGTAGGTGTTACGGAGAACGGCGGCCTGGCCGCTGAGGAGGTTGTCGACCTCGTCCCCGGTCCACAGGTGGAGCTTCATCTTCGATGAGAGCCCGTTGAACCAATCTTGGTCGTCCTTGGTTAGCGTGCGGCGCGTCCAGAGTACCCAATCCGTGAGATCGGGAAGATGGGCCTCTGTCTTCTTGAGACCTTCCTCGATCTTCCCCCGCCTTGTCGCCCCCAACTTGCCATTGGCAGCGAGGTCGTACCACTTGCACTGCCAACCCCACCAACGGCCCGGATCACCGAGTGCGTCGCATCGTTTGTCGAGCTTCAGATGGAACTCGACGCCGGGCTGGTTCGCGAGGGCGCGAAAGACGCCGAAGCTGCCGAAGTTCTGGCGCACGATGCCGCGGCAGAGCAGCTCGAAGTTGGTCTCGGCGCCCCCTGGCGAACCCGTGAAGATGTCCCAGTTCAGCGCTGGCATTGCGGCTCCACGGTCATCGGCCTCTCCCGTGGGCCGTGTCGGGGTAGTTGTGAGCCGAATAGACCTCGATCCGCGCGCCCTTCAGAAACATCACCTTGAGGAATGCTGAGATGTCGACTTCTTCCGTTGTCAGGACGAGGTCATTGCCATCGACATCGACGTTGACCTCGTATCCGAACTGCTCGATCTCCTGCGGTGCAATGGAAGCGACGTTCAAGCGTCCGAGCAGATCGAGCATCTCATTGCCGTACCGATCGGAAGGGCTACCTAGGGTCAGCGTTCCGTTTAACTGGTCTTCGTCGACTTGGTTCGTCAGCGCATCAATGATCTCCTTGGCCTTGGTCGCCTCGGCCGCGGTCTCGAAGTGCCCAATCATGACGAGGTTCGCGGAGTGCTCGGAGCCGTGCTGGCGCCAAATCTTCATGTGTCGTTCTCCGCGAGGTCGTGGGCAAGTTGGTCGATCGCCCGCAGCACACCGCCCTCACCGAGCTGCACGCCGGTCTCCGCGTAGGAAGAAGGCTTGAGCATGCCCATTGCGTCGATGTGCGCGTAAGCGTGGAGGCTACCCTCTTCTGCCAGCGGATCGCAGATTGCGAAGCCGTCGGCGCTCTCCTCATTGATGCATAGCTTCAGAGGTCCCCTGTATGAGTCGACCCAGCGGCGAAGTCCCTGCAAGGTCTCCGGGGGAATCGCCGGGACTCCGCGCACCGGCACCTGCGGGAGCAGCAACAGCTCGCAGGCCCCAGCATCCGCGGCAACTCTGGCGACCTCATCGAGGTCGGGCAACGTGCGCTCGTTGATCACGACGTTGACACCGAAATCAGAGATGGATCGGACGTGCTTAAGGCGAGCGAGAAGCGCGGGGAAAGGGCGCCGGCGAATTAACTCGTAGGTCGCGCCGACGCCATCCATGCTTACCCGGACGAAGTTAACGCTGCCGCGGAGCCTCTCGGCGAGGACTCCATCGACATGGTGCCCGTGGGTCGTGAACGACACGGAGAGTCCGGTCTCGCGCGCTACGTGCTGACAGAGCCTTGCGAACTCGGGATAGAGCGTCGGCTCGCCACCGCCGAAACCGACGCAGAGGGCGCCATGCGAATCGAGCTCGGCCAACCATTGGGTGACGATGTCGAACCGAAGCTCGTCGCGGGATTTCGGTGCGAAGCAATGAGCGCAGGCCAGATCGCAGCGGTTCGTGAGCGCGATGGAGACCTGCCGAGGCGCTCGCGAATGAAGCGCGACAGGAACTGGGATCTCGTCGATGAGGACGTTCAGGCCAGACGCGCGGTTAAATATGTGGAGCCCCGCAGGACCACCGCGCAATTTCCAGTGATCAGCGTGATGGCATTTCGTCGAGTCTTTCACTGTCGTATGACTTCCTGTCGCTTGGTCGGCTTCCAACGTCACGTCGTGCGGCTCCATAGTTTACACCTCGAATGGTGACGCTACGACGTCAGGGATAAGGTGAACCGCCCCAGGTATCCCCACTATACGGCCGTGCCAGAATCAACCCCGCGCCTTAAGCTTCGCCACCTCGCGTAGCCACTCCTGCTCGGCCTTCTGCGCGGTTTCGGTTTCGGTCCAGAGAGAGCGTATCGGGATCGGCAAGGCCCTGATCGACCTGCTCCTGGCGGTAGGTAAGGCGATCGCGCTGGAAGGCGCGCAGGGTGTCGAGGGCTTTGACCTGTGCGGCCTGCTCGCA
>CAZFIS010000198.1:0-5787 GCA_964519125.1 uncultured Gemmatimonadaceae bacterium
AATCCCCCAGCTCCCTCCCCCGCCCTTCTCCAGACGTCGACGGACGACAACATCCTGCTGGCCACCACCGACGCGCCCGACAACGTCGACTACCAGTCCGCGGCCACCGTCAAGATGAGCCTGGCCTCCGAGATCGGCGGAAGCGGCGGGTTGGACATCATGACCGTCATGGATGCCTCGGGTTCCGTGGGCACCGTGGGCTGGACCCAGGAGAAAGGCTTCGTCTCCGACCTCGTCCAGACGAACTTCCCCAATCCGCCCGACGGACGTACGCGGATGGGCATCATCGAGTTCGCCACGCAGGTGCAGAACATCTGGTCTTTCGGTAACGACCAGACGCCGACCACCCTCACGTCCGTGGTGTCCCAGATGTCGTGGACGCAAGGCTACACCTACACGAAGGACGCCCTCCAGGATGCCATCCAGCAGTACAGCCTCTACGGCGATCCCACGCACGGTAAGCTGCTGCTACTCATCACCGACGGCGTCCCCGACCCGCCCACCATCCAGAACCCGTGCGCTGCGGGGTCCCAGGTCCCCGTTGAGCTGAATGCCATGGGGGTACGGGTCATCATCGTGGGCGTGGGTCCGGATTTTCAGCCGAGCGCGCTGAGATGCCTCACGCCTGATCCTACCACCCAGGTCATCCAGGTCTCGGATTTCGCTGCCTTGAGCAACGTCCTGGCCCAGGTCAGCACGTACGTGAACCCCACCATCGACAACGTGCACCTCACCGGTACGGTGTCGCCGGACTTCGACGTGACCTCCCCTCCCACCAAGTCGGAGACGGTGCTCATCAACGGCACGGACTCGTCGACGCCCACGTACGATTCGGGCACCCGAACGCTGTCGTGGACGCTGAACCCCGTGGACCGACGGGTGCGCAACATCACCATGGGCCTGACGCCGTCGGCCAACGCGTCGCCGCGGTGCGGGAACGGGAGGGCCGCCATCACCAACCTCCAGGTCGCCTATACCGACACCCTCGGAAACGCCCAGACCAAGGCGCTGCCCGACATCGTCATGGGCGTCACCGGATGCCCCGCACCTGTGCTCACACCGACGGTGACGGGGACGCAGGGTGACAACGACTGGTACACGTCCGACGTCACCGTCCACTGGGGCATCCAGAGCGTGGAGACGGTGACCGGCAAGACCGGGTGTGACGACGCGACGGTCACGTCCGACACCGACGGAGCCAAGTTCAAGTGCAGCGCCACGTCGGCGGCGGGCACCACCGTGGACTCGGTGACCGTCAAGCGTGACGCCACGCCACCCGTCATCGCCTTCACCGGCAACGCGAACACCTACGTCTACGGCGAGAACATCGATATCGCGTGTAGCGCCACCGACGCCACGTCGGGGATCGCTTCGTCGACGTGCCCCGAGGTCCACGCCGCGGCGAACACCTTCTCCCTGGGTGAGCACACCCTCGATGCCTCCGCGGCGGACAACGCGGGCAACACCGCCACGGCCCACGCCACCTTCAAGGTGGTGCAGGACACCACGCCGCCGGTCATCGTGCCGACGGTGACAGGGCCGGCCGGTGACAACGGCTGGTACGTCGGTGACGTCTCCGTGTCGTGGAGCGTCACCGACCCCGAGTCCGCGGTGAGCGCCAAGACCGGTTGCGACGACCAGACGGTGTCCACGGACACCGGCGGCGTGACCTTCACCTGCACGGCCACCTCGGCGGGAGGAACCGACTCCCGCTCCGTGACGGTGAAGCGTGACGCGACGCCGCCCACGGTGACCTACCTGGGCAACGCCGGCAGCTACGGCGCGTCCCAGGACGTGTCCATCCAGTGCCAGGCGGGGGACAACCTCTCCGGCGTCGCGTCGTCGACGTGCGCCGACGTGTCGGAGCCGGCCTGGCAACTCGGTCTGGGCACCCACACCTACAGCGCGACGGCCACGGACAACGCCGGCAACGGCGGGTCCGGCACCACGAGCTTCACGGTCACCGTGAGCACCAGCGACCTGGTGGCGCTGGTGAATGCGTGGGTGAGCGGGCCCGGAGCCCCCGGCGTGCGGAACAGCCTCATCGTCAAGCTCACGGGCGCGCACGCCAACGTGAACGCCTTCATCAACGAGGTCGAGGCCCAGTCCGGCAAGAAGATCCCCGCCGACAAGGCCGCCGTCCTCATCGCCCTGGCGCAGTCGCTGTAGCGCGCCACGCGGCACCGGAACGGGAAGCCCCCGGCCTTCGGGCCGGGGGCTTCTTTGCTTTCCCGCGCGACCGCGCTAGCGTCGACCCATCGCCTCGACGCACCTCCGTCCTGCCTGCCCATGTCCCACGACCAGAACCTCCGGCCCCGGGAGCACGGCGCCTACGCCATGCTCACCTTCCCCATCCTCTCCGGCCTGGCGATGGGTGGATTCACGTGGGCGGGTGTCGCCTTCGCTGCCCTGGCCGTCACCGGCTTCCTGGCCCACGAGTCCGTCCTCGTCGTCATGGGGGCCCGGGGCGAGCGCATCCGCTCGAAGCAGGCAGCACAGGCCCGAGGGAGGCTCCTCCGCCTGGCCGGGGTAGCCGGCGTGGCCGCCGCCACCTTCGCGTTCACGGCCCCTGGCGAGGCCTGGCGGGTGGCGGTGCTGCCGGCGTCCCTGGCGGCGGCGGTGGGCGCCCTCCTCCTGGCCCGGAAGACCAAGTCCCTTCCCGGGGAGATTCTCGTGGCCGCCACGTTCTCCTCCGTCCATGCGGTCATGGCCGCCGCGGCGGGCGCCGACGCCCGGGTGACGTTCCTCCCGGTGGGGGCGTGGGTGGCGTGCTTCGCCCTGGCGACGCTCTCCGTGCACGCCCTCAAGTACCGCTTCAAAGGTCGGGGGCCCGGGCGGTGGGCGGTGGCTGCCTCGCCGGCGCTGGCAACGATCGTCGTGGTGGTCGGGTCCGTGGGCGCCCTCGGCCTCCTCGGCATCCTGGCCGTGCTGCCCGGCCACGCCCTGCGCGCCACCGTGGCGGCCGTCGTACCCAAAGCGGTGGTGATCCTCCTCCTCTCCGTGCTGCCCGCCAATCCCCGGCACCTCAAGCGCATCGGCTGGACCTTCGTGGCCGTCGACACCCTGGCGCTCGTGGTCCTCGTCTGGGGGGTGCGGTGACGCCCGGAGAGACCTGGACTTCCGGGTGGCGCTCTCAGATGAACAGGTTGACGTTGGCCTCGTCGGCCTCGCCGAGATAGCTGGCGACGCCGACGTAGTCGAGCCCGTCGATCAGCTCCTCGGGTTTGAGGCCCATCACGTCCATCGACATCGTGCAGGCCATCATCTTGATGCCCTGCTCGCGCGCCGTCTCGATGAGCTCCTCGAGGGTCGAGACGTTCTGCTGGCGCATGACCATCTTCATCATCTTCGCACCCATGCCGCCGAAGTTCATCTTCGACAGGCCCAGCCTACCCGGTCCGCGCGGCATCATGCGCCCGAACATGCCCTGCAGGAAGCTCTTGCCGTTCGCCTTGGGACCGGTCGGCTTCCGGAGGGCATTGAGCCCCCAGAACGTAAAGAACATCGTGACGTCGTCGCCCATCGCCGCGGCGCCGTTGGCGATGACGAACGCCGCCAGCACCTTGTCGAGGTCGCCGCTGAAGACGATGAGGGTCTTCTTGGTCAGGTCAGCCATCTATGGTCTCCAGGTCAGTCGGATTCAGCGATCCGGCTGCCGGCCAGAGCGTGGAAGAACAACGCGACCGGACGGTAGATCGCGTGGGCCAGCTTGGTGAACGGAAGTAGCAGCACGAGCTCGATGGCCACGGCGACGTGGACGAGGAAGATCCAATAGCCCCACGTCGGGGCAGGGGTCAGGTAGAGCCCAAGCTCGATAGTGAAGCCGGTCACGCCCGTCACCCACAGCAGCGCGAGCAGGAGCCAATCCGAGAACGTCGACTCGCTCGCGGTGCGGTTGGTGCGGTGCACACGGTTCCAGATGAGCAGCGTCGTTCCGTAGACCATCGCGGCGCCCGCGACCGTTCCGAGAAGCCGCACCGGGTACCAGATCGGCACCGGCGCACCGATCGCCTTGACGCCGGCGAGCGACAGGCCGTAGTCCAGAATCGTCGCCAGGAACAGGCCCAGGAAACCCCAGAGCGTCAGCGCGTGGACGAGCCAGCGACGCCGATAGAGCGGCTCGGGCTCCTGGGCCTCGCCGCAGTCCTTCCGGTAGCGGCGCTGCCCGAGCGCCTCGACGCCGAGCGCCGTCCAGAGAGCACCGAGCGACCGCCTCCACGCCTGGGGTCCGCCGATGACGTCCCGGAGGCGGACTCCCTCACGGCGGGCGATCCCGCTGGCCATGGACGCGACACCGACCAACGCGGCCAGCGCGACCAGACTCATCACCACGACGCCGGTCAGGTGGATGAGAGGCTCGGGGATGAACTTGAAGAGCGCCAGCCGCCTCGCGTCCTCCGCCCCGTGCGAGCCGTACATGAACAGCGCGAAGAACGCGGCGAGCGCCACCGCGACAAAGGTGCCGAGCACCGGCCGGATAGACAGGGTACGCGCCAACCCGGTCCGGTCGTAGCTCGCGATGGCGTAGCGTCGGGCGGCGGCCATGAAGCCGGCGGGGTCGGCCTGGGTCGGACAGCTCTCCGAGCAGGTCCCGCAGTGGTAGCAGGACCAGAGCTCCTTGCTCGAGACGAGCGCGTCCTTCATGCCGAGCTGGGCGTACCTGATCATGCGCCGAGGGAACGTGCCGTCGTCGTCGGTCAGCGGGCAGATCGCCGTGCAGTTGCCGCAACTGAAACAGGCCGAGACGTCCGCGGCACCGAAGCGCTTGATGTCGGGAAGCAGGTCGGGATCGAGCCGGACAATGTGCGGCGGGACGTCCGCCTCGGAGGGCTCCGCGTGGACTTCGCTGATGGTCATGGGGGTCATCGGGCCGCGTCCTCCTCGTCGACCTTCCTGACGGCGGCGTACTGGAAGAACCCTTCGTCGGTCGGGTCGGCGATCTCGACCAGCTTTCCGTATCGACGCATCCCCATCACCCAGAAGACCACCTCCTCGCTCGGCTTGCCGATCGCCTCGGCGATCTCCGGAACGGTGTGGGGTCCGTCGCGCAGCGCCTGGAGGATGTCGCCGTGCATGAGCGGCTCCTCCCTGATGATCTCTCGGGGCTCTCGGGTCGTGCTCATGCTGCCGACGTCTCCAGCAGGTTGTCGATCATCGCGCGGATCTGCTCGTCGGTGTTGCCGAGCAGATCGATCGCGTCTTCGGGACAGTAGGGGGCGCAACCGCCACAACCCTTGCAGGCGGTCGCATCGATCGTGACCACCTCGCGTCCGTCGGCGGTGATCCGGTGGATCGCACCGTAGGGGCAGGCGCCCTCACACTCACCGCACGCGGTGCAGGCCTCGGCGTTCACGGTCGCGACGAGCGGGTCCAGCTCGGCGGTCCCCCGCATCAGCATGCCCCCGCACTGGGTCACGGCGGTGAGGCCGGATGAGACGGACTCCGACGACGTCTTCGGGCCCTGGCAGGCCCCGGCGATCATGACGCCGTCGACCACCGTCTCGACCGGGCGCAGCTTGGGATGGATTTCGTTGTAGAATCCGTCGCTGCCGAGCGGCAGCTTGAGCAGGTCGGTCAGCGAGGCATTCTGCCGGGGGACCATCCCCGTGACCAGCACGACGAGATCCGCTTCCAGCGAGACCCTTTCGCCGCCGGTCAGCGCGTCGACCGTCGTGACGAGAAGCTTGCCGTCCTCGCCCCGCTCCACGGACGGCGGCGTGTCGTCGGGGAATTTCATGTAGACCGAGCCGCGCTTGCGCGACTCCTCGTACATCAGCTCGTAGCGGC
>CAZFIS010000199.1:0-5738 GCA_964519125.1 uncultured Gemmatimonadaceae bacterium
GCTCTTGGTAATCGTGCTGCTGATCGTTATCGGCGCAATCATGGAGGGGCTGCCAGCGTTGCTCATCTTGATGCCGGTGCTCGTTCCGGTCGCCACGAATTTCGGCATTGACAAGGTGCAGTTCGGCCTAATTCTCGTCTACGGCCTGATCATTGGGTTCGTCACACCTCCAGTGGGAATTGGTCTGTACATCATGTCCCAGATTGCCCGAATCCGCTTTGAGGAAATCGTTCGTGAGGTTTGGGTCTATCTCATCCCCATGATCGCGGCGCTGTTCGTGATTGCCTATTGGCCCGCGGTAAGCTTGTGGATCCCCAACTTGGTGTTTGGCAAATAGCGGGCCAGCAGGACGGCGCGGCGTGTGAAGTCAAGCCGGGATTGGCGCAGCTCATCTTCAGCCGACACGCCAAAGCCTGAGGTCAACTCAGGCCGAATCTGTCCATCCAAGCTGGGGAGCTTCAAACCCTATCCCGAGGCGAAACCGCACAGCTATAGATGGGCACCTCAACAATGGGCGTTGTCGGGCCTGGAGTTCCATGGGTTGCCAGCGGCGATCGACCCAAGGGGCCCCAAGACCTCGGCCGGTAAGGATTCCGTCACCGCTGCGGGGATAGCTTCGTACGCAGGAGGGGATATGGCAACAGATACACGCGTGGGGCGCGGTGGGTCGGCGTCGAAAGCCTGGTCGTCCAGGATGGCAGGGTACGAGGAGCGCCTAGGCGCTGCGTCGCGATGGTTGGACGAGCACCTAGGAGTCGTCGGACAGTTCTTCTCGAGCGCGTTGGTGCAAGACTTCGTGTTCGGACCGTTCAGGGGTCTGTTCGACTTCACGGGTACGCCGACCGAGATCGGTGTTCGGCAGACGATCACCACGGTGGCGCTAATGAACGCGGCAATGGCTGCCATCCCAGGGAGCATCGGCCCCGGCCTGGTGGTAGCAATCGCCCTGGAGAGCTACATGGCGTTCCGGATCGCGCGTTTGCTGGGCTTCAACGTCCGCTCGCCCGGAGAGCTGATGCGATCGGTTGGGGCGGGGGCAGTCACCGCGTTCGGCACTGGGGTGGTGTTCTCGGAGATCTTCGGGACGATGTGGCGCACGTTGGCGTTCCTACCGGGTCCCGGCACCGTAACGACCTTACTTCGCCGAGTTCGCCACGACGACACTCCTGGGAATCCTCTTCTGGGTGACGTTCGAAGCGCTCCAACGCTCTGGGGAGCCCTTGGCAGGCAACGAGAGCCTCAGCGATCGCTTCACGGAGCACGTGCATCGAGCCACTGACATCGCGCGCGAGACCCTAAGTCACCAGTTCATGCTGATGTGGCGGCTCCTGCGTCCAAGCACGATCCGCTCGGTAGGAGTCAGAGCCTGGGCGTTCCTGAAGGGCGACATCGAGTTCGACCCGGCCGAGTTGCGGGGCGACGTGTTCGTTCCCACAGCAATGGCGTGGTTGCTCGCCAAGGAATCCGAACATCTGGACGGCCCAATGGGTCAACTCTTCCTCAACAGCGTCCGGCGAGCGATGCCAGACTTGGGGGCAGCGACGCCGGACCAGATGGCCGACGCGCTCAACGCCTACTCGGGCGAGCACCTACAGGGCCTGATGAACCTAATCAAGGGCGAGATGTTCGAGCACATGGTGACTTACGCGGAGAACGTGGATGGGGACGTAGTGCAGGCACAGTTGCACGCCGACCGCAACGTGCCCGCCACGGACGTCGTGTTCACCGACGCCGAGCACCACCGGCAGTTCGTCTACAGCCTGAAGGCCACAATGGCTCCCTCGTACATCGAGGGCGCGCTGCACCACTACCCGGACGTACCGATCATGAGCACCGACGAGGTCGCCCACATGATGGAGCACACTGGCATGGTGATCCCGAGTGGCATCTCGCACGCCGAGCTCCTCAATGTCACGCACGAGGACTACGATGAGCTGCTGTGGAAGCTCCCCAGCCACGAAGCGGTAATCGGCGGTGGCATCACATTGAGCGCCTTCGTAAGCCTCTACCCCTTCGCGATCGCCTGGTCACGGGGCCGGATCGACCGCGACAGATTCATGAAGGCCGTGAAACGCATGACTGGACAATCAAGCATGGCCGTCGCCAGCAGGATCGCATTCGCAGCCGCCCTGGGACCGGTCTTTGGCTGGTACCTGCTGGCACGCGGCGCCGGAATGCTGAGCCAGCGCGCGGCCGGAGCTATCGAAGCCGCAGACGCGATGAGGCGCTACCACGTGGAGATGCCAGAGCGAAGGGCCAACACACTGTGAGGGAGCTCAGCACGTCCGCCACCAACCTCCGCTCTCGACGGGGACCCCGCGGCGAGCGCGGTTGCGGACCACACGATCCCCTGCAGCATTCGAGGTCCTAAAGCGCGACGGGATCATGCGGGGCAAGCCTGCACGCATCGAACACGCGACCTGGCCGAAAACCTGCAAGCTCCGCACCGCGCATCCCGTCCTCACCTGAGCGCGAACTTCATACCGATCCCGTGGCCAACACGATCGGGGTCATGAGTGGGTCCCCGTACGCTTGGCGCTCGGTGTGTCGACCCGAGGGGTTGACAGAGAGGGTCTCGGTTGTCTATATAGATACACAAGGAACCTAGGCGCCACAACCCTCCCCACCATCCTCTCCATGGACCCTCCGTTCCGGATCGGACCCGCCATGCCGCGTGACGCAAAGTCCGGCACCGTCGAGCTCGCCATCCTGGCCACCCTCGAGCACCACGACCGCTTCGGCCTCGAGATCCTCGAGGAGGTCCAGCGCGTCACCAACGGTGCCTTCTCCTTCAAGGAGGGCAGCCTCTACCCGGCGCTGAAGCGCCTCGAGAAGGTGCGGGCGATCGAGGGCCGCTGGGAGTCGAGCGACCGCGGCGGAGCCGCCCGCAAGTACTACCACCTCACCGACGATGGCCACGCTCTGCTCGCCCACAAGCGCGCGGAGTGGCGTGACCTCCGCGATGCCCTGGAGGTCTTCCTGACCAAGGGGAATCTGGCATGACCCCCGTCGACCGCTACATCCGCCGCGCCACCATGGGCATGCCGCGCCGTGAGCGGCCTGATACCGCGGCGGAGCTCCGCGTGCACCTGAACGAGCGCGTGCGCGAGCTGCGGAAGCAGGGCTTCGCACGCGAAGAGGCAGAGCATCTTGCCGTGCAGTACATGGGCCCGGTCGAGCCCGTCAACAGGCGCTTCCTCGGCCACATCTTCACGGCTCCGATCGGCTGGGCCACCGCGGCCCTGCTCGCGGTCGGCTTCGCCGGCTGGTTCGGCGCAACGCACCTCTTCGCGCCGCCCGAGGTCGCCCGCCCGCACGACGCCGCCCTCGCGGACGTGGCGCCGTTGCTCGGGGAGTTCAAGGCCGTGGACGTGACGCTGCCGCGCAAGGCCTAGAGCTTCGTGCTGGCCGTCACCCGAGGCGATTCCCGACTGGTCGACTTGAGTGGGCGAGCGCGCGACCTGTCTACGTCCGCGTTGCGTCCCAACCAGCGCCCGGCCGCGACCCTCATGATGGGTTTCCCGGCCGCCGCCGGCACCGCGGCTTGCGCCGAAAGAAGCCGCACCTTGGTCCTGTCGAGACGTGGCGGCTCCGGCCTCACCGCCTGCGTCCGGATACCCGAAGGAGCGACCACCGGGGCCTGGCGCGACTTCACGATCGGCGGACTGCCGGTGGTCTACGACACGTGGCAGCCGCTGCTGGCCTACCTCCCCAGCGTCTTGAAGCTGGAGGTCGACGGGCTCGAGCCAACCGCGGGCGGCAGTGCCGGCATACCGCATACCGTCCCGCCGGACTCCTGGCTCATCCTCTCGATCTGGACCTCGCGCGCCCCACTCGAGGAGTTGGACGGCCCACCGCCCCCACCGAGCATCGAGGAGCTCGTCAGGGCACACCCCGGCGAGTTCCCGTCTCCGAACTGACCACCGGCCCCGCGCCGGTGTCCCGGCCGGGAGACGCACCCCAAGTTCCGTGATCGGAGGTGATAGTCCACAACCCAGCGAGATACGAGTCGTAGCAAGGCGACCGGCGGGGTGGTCTCCCAACCCCGCCGGCCCTCCCATCGAGAGGGAGAACCCCAACGAAGGTCCGTTCGCAGCAGCCCTTCGAAGGAGGCACCATCATGGGTAGCACATCCGACCCGAACGCGCCCAGTCCCACGCGTCCCGAAGCCACCGCAGCCCAGCCGCCGCCGTCCCAGGCGACGTCGCCCCGCCTGGCCTTCAGCGTCCAGGACGCCGCCGAGGCCCTGGGGCTGAGCGTCGACACGGTCTACGAGCTCGTGCGCGGCAACAAGCTGCCGCACAAGCGCATCGGCCGCCGCATCCTCATCCCCTGCCGCGTCCTCGAGACATGGATCAATGCCCAGGACGCGTGGGCCTCCTTCGACGGTTCCTGAACAATGGTCCAAGGAGGATCCCCGTGGCGAAGGAAGGCCGGCGAGGCAACGGCGAAGGCAGCATCTACGAGCTCGCGGACGGCACCTGGCGCGGCTTCATCACCCTCGGCTACGACCGCGACGGCAAGCAGATCCGCAAGTTCTGCCGCGGCAAGACGCGCAGGGCGGTCGCCGAGAGGCTCAACGCCATCGCGGCCCAGTCCGGCAGCCGGCTCGTCCAGCGCCCGGAGAAGGTCACCGTCGAGGAGTGGCTGCGGCGCTACGCGGCGCTGCGCTCGCGCGAGCTGCGGCCCCGCACGAGAGCGCTCTACAGCAACTACCTCAACCGCATCGCCGGGGCCCTGGGCGGCGTCCTTCTGCAGCGCCTCACACCGCTACAGATTCGGGTCTTCTACGCCGAGCTGATGGACGCAGGCCTCAGCCCCTCGACCCGCCAGCACATCCACCACTTCTTCAAGGCCGCGCTGAGGGAGGCGCTCCGGCTCGAGCTCGTCGAGCGCACGCCCTTCGACGTGATCGACACCCCCAAGGGCGGCCGCATCGTCACGCCGCGCGTATGGGACCCGGCCGAGGTCCGCACGTTCCTGGCCGCCGCGGAGGGCGACCGCCTCTACGGCGCCTTCTACCTGATGGTCACGCTCGGCCTCCGGATCGGCGAGACGATGGGCCTGCAGTGGAAAGACCTCGAGGGCGAGCGCCTCCACGTCCGCAGGACCCTCACGTTCGAGGGCAACACGCCCGTCCTCGGCCCACCCAAGACCCGCCGAGGCGACCGCGTCATCTACCTCGGCTCCGACGTCCAGCGGGTCCTCGACCAGCAGCGTGAAACCCAGGCGCTCGAGCGCTCGATGGCGCCGCGCTGGAAGGACCTCGACCTCATCTTCAGCACCAGCGTGGGCACCCTGGTGGAGACGGGCAACGTCCGCCGCAGCTTCCGGCGCCTGGTCGAGGCCGCCGGCGTTCCCATGATCCGCGTCCACGACCTGCGCCACACCTACATCACCCTGGCGCGCGACGCCGGCCTCGACGCCGAGGTCGTCGCCGAGCGCGTCGGCCAGGACGTCCGCGTGACCATGAAGATCTACTCCAAAGTCACCGAGAGCCGCAAGCGCAAGGCGGCCAAGACGTTAGGAGAGCTCCTCGATGACAAGCCAAGCTAACGGCTGCTTTTCGGCCGCTACCCTCCCCCATCATGAGCCCACACCACCTGCGGTGGACCTACCCCTATCCCCCGTCACCCATGCAGTTCCCAACCCCACCCCACTCACCCCACAAATGCCGGGACGACTTTGCAAGCGAAGGGTCGCCGGTTCGAATCCGGCAGGCTCCACCAAAGAAGACC
>CAZFIS010000200.1:0-5703 GCA_964519125.1 uncultured Gemmatimonadaceae bacterium
CCTGAACGAGAAAGCGACCGACCGGCCGCTTGTTGTACATCGTGTAGAAGGTCGCTACGCCCCGGACGTAGGCCGGGGCCAGGTCGAGCAGCTCCGCGACCCGGTCCATGGTCTCGGGGCTCACGTGCCCCCGCACCTCCTGCGCCAATGCCAACGTCGGCATGACGGCCGCCCGCTTGGTCGGGTAGCGGGTCAGGATCTTCTCGAAGCGCTCCTGGTAGGGGCCTTCGAAGAGGGGAGCGTCGGGATCCTTGTCCGGGAGCATGTACGGGTAGGTCGCGGAGCCCGACGGGTGCGATCCGGCCACAGGCCGCTCACCCACGAACTCGTCACCGCGCACGGTTGCCTCGTCGAGGTCGAACTCCCCGGTGTTGCCCGCCCATCCGGGATTCTTGAACGGAACGTCGCTCATCGGTCGATCTCCCCGAGAACGATGTCCAGGCTCGCGTTAATCATGATCAGGTCCGAAACCAGATGGCCCTCGGCCAGTTTCGAGATCGTGGCCAGATTCACGAACGAAGGCGGCCGAACCCTCCAGCGGACCGGCTTCGCCCCCCCGTCGCTCACCACGTACATTCCCAACTCGCCCTTGGAGCCCTCCACCGGGAAGTAGCAGTCCCCGACCGGGGCCTTGATCCCCTCGGTGATGAGCTTGAAGTGATGGATCATGCTCTCCATGTCCGACATGCAGTCGGTCTTGGACGGGAGCGAGATGGCCGGATCCGCGACGTTGATCGGTCCATCGGGAAGACGATCCAGCGCCTGCCAGAGGATCTTCACGCTCTGGGCCATCTCCTCCATGCGCGTCAGGTACCGGTCGTAGCAGTCCCCCCGCTCGCCCACCGGGACCTCGAAGTCGTACGTCTCGTAGTCGTAGTACGGGTGATCCTTGCGCACGTCGTAGGTGACGCCCGAAGCGCGCAAGTTCGGCCCGGTGAGTCCCCAGTTCGTCGCATCTTCCGGGCTGATCACGCCGATGTCCTGCATGCGCCCGATGAGGATCTGATTGTTCGTGAGCAGCCGGTGGACCTCGGCGAGCGTGTTGGGGAAGGTCTCCAGGAAATGCCTCAGCTCGTCGGTCCACCCCTCGGGGAGGTCGGCCATCATGCCGCCGATGCGCGTGGCGGACGTGGTGATGCGGGCGCCCGTGTACGACTCGTGCATCCGGTAGATGCGTTCACGCTCCTGGAACGTGTACAGGAACGGCGTGAAGGCGCCCACGTCGATGGCCGTGGTACCGATCCACAAGAGGTGCGAGAAGATCCTGTCGAGCTCCATCAAGATGACCCGGACCACCTTGCACCGCTCGGTGACCTCGATGCCCATGAGCTTCTCGACGGACATGGCGTAGGCGCAGTTGTAGATGAGCGGCGCCAGGTAGTCCATGCGATCGGTCAGCGGCACGATCTGATTCCACGTCCTGTACTCGCCCAGCTTCTCGAAGGACGAATGCAGGAAGCCGATGTGCGGCGTGACGTTGACGATCGTCTCGCCGTCCAGCTCGCACAGCAACCGGAGCACGCCGTGGGTGGCGGGGTGCTGGGGTCCGATGTTGATGAGCATATGCTCGGAGTCGAGCTCGGGCTCCTCGACGTCGAACGGCTCCAAGGGGCCCCGGGCCGGGAGGCCATCGACCCCCATCTCGGGGGTGCGACCCACCGTGAACTCGACCGTCTTCTGCGCCATGGCGTGCCCTCAGGCGTCGGTGCCCGAGTCCTCGTCGGACTCGGCCGGGGGAAGCGTCACCTCCTGCGGCTCTCGGCCGATCGCACGCTCCCGCGGGATGTAGAAGCGGTCCACATCCTGGTTGAGCGCACGACGGGTCTGCTCCGCACGGGAGAAGCGGCCCCTCAGGGGAAAGTCCTTCCGCAGAGGATGCCCTTCCGCGTAGTCGTGCGGCATGAGGATGCGACGCAGGTCGGGATGGCCTCGAAACGTGATGCCGAACAGGTCGTAGACCTCACGCTCGAGCCAGTTCGCCGAGTTCCACAGGGAAACGACGGAATCGATCTCGAGAGCGTCCACGGCCAGGAGGCACTTCACGCGCAGGGCGCGCTTGTGCGGAATGGACCAGAGCTGGTATACGACCTGGAGGGGCTTACCTCCCCCGAAGTCCACCGCCGTCACGTCGGCGAGCAGGTCATAGCGCTGCTCGGGATCATCGCGCAGCCACCCGAGGATCTCCAGGTTCCGCGACGGCTCGACGTGCACGACGTGCTGGTCGCCCGACGCCACCTCGTGATGGACGACGGCCCCGCCGAAGCGATCGAACAGGGCTGCCACGGAGGGATGATCTTGGGGGTCGGCGGGCGTGCTCGCGGCTTCGGAGAGGGGCGCGTCGGAGGGGACGGGCCCCTCGTCAACCGTGTGCAGCCCGCCCTGGGTCTCGTCGCTCATCGTTCAGGGGCGCCGGTCTCGGGGGCGGTCCGTGGCTTGCGTCTCCACGCTGCCGGAAAGCTCGTTCTGGCGCGTGGAGTTGCCGAATGGACCCGTCAGCGCCCGGATCTCGGGCGCGGACGCGTTGGGCCGAGCCACGCTCCGGGGGTCCTCGGCGCGGAGCTCGAAGTGATCCGCCATCGACTCTTCCCGGATCTTCTCCTGGATCATCATCAGGCCGTAGATGAGTCCTTCCGGCCTCGGCGGGCATCCCGGCACGTACACATCCACAGGAACGATCGTATCGATGCCCTGCACCATCGAGTACACGTCGAAGACGCCGCCCGAGGAGGCGCAAGCGCCCATGGACACGCACCACTTGGGCTGGGGCATCTGGTCCCATATGCGGCGTAGCACCGGGGCCAGCTTGTAGGGCACGCGTCCCGCGCAGATGAGAACATCGGCCTGGCGCGGGCTGAACGACATCCGCTCCATGCCGAACCGGGACAGGTCGAAGTCGGACGCGAACGCGGCCATCATCTCGATGGCGCAGCACGCCGTTCCGAACGGCATGGGCCACAACGAGTTCCGCCGGGCCCAGTTCACGAGGAAGTCGACCTTCGAGGTGAGGAACGTCGGGCTCCCCGCACCGAACAGCCCTCCGGTGCGCTGGCTGACGCCTCCTCCGGGCAGCTTCAATCCCACTCCAGACCTCCCTTCTTCCATTCGTACAGCAAGCCGACGGCCAGGACGACAACGAAGAGCATCATGGCCACAAACCCACCCCAGCCGAGCTCCTTCGCCTGCACGGCCCATGGAATCAGGAAGATCGTCTCGATGTCGAAGACGATGAAGCTGATGGCGACCATGTAGAACTTGACCGAGAATCGGGCCCGGGTGTCGCCCAGCGGGATCATCCCCGACTCGTAGGGCATGGCCTTCTGCGACGTGGGCCGATGAGGCGTGATGACGTGGGTCAGAACCACCATCCCGACGGCCGTCACCGCGGAGAGCGCAAAGAGCAGAATAAGGGGGAGATAGGCTCCCGACATGTTGTCGCCGATGCGGCAGAAGTCTATGTGAAAACCTTCACGTACGGACGTGAAAAGGTACCCGAAGCCCGGGAGAAGTGTCAAGCTGACCCGATCCCGGTTTTTCCAGATTTTTCGCTGGTTTGCACGGCCCCTCCGGCCCCCCTATCTTGGGGCCCCTTCAGGGTCTCCCGCGTCCTCGCGCGGAACCCTGAGTCAGCCCCACCCGGTCCCCACAACGCGGCCACGGCGATGCCCATCAAGAGCGACAAATGGATCCGCAAGATGTCGGTGGAGCACGGCATGATCGAGCCCTTCGAGGCCGGTCAGGTCCGCGAAGGGGTGATCTCCTACGGACTGTCGTCCTACGGCTATGACATCCGGGTCGCACCCGAGTTCAAGGTCTTCACGAACGTCCACAACGTCGTGGTGGACCCCAAGGACTTCGACAATCGCTCGTTCGTGGACATCCACGAGGAGACCTGCATCATCCCGCCGAACTCGTTCGCGCTGGCGCGCACGACGGAGTACTTCCGCGTCCCGAGGGACGTTCTGGTCGTGTGCGTGGGTAAGAGCACCTACGCTCGCTGCGGCATCATCGTGAACGTGACGCCACTCGAGCCGACCTGGGAAGGTCACCTCACGCTCGAGATCTCCAACACGACCCCGCTGCCGGCCAGGATCTACGCCAACGAAGGGATCGCGCAGCTCCTCTTCTTCCAGGGTGACGAGGAGCCGGAGATCGCCTACGCCGACCGCGCCGGCAAGTACCAGAAGCAGCGCGGAGTCACACTGCCGAAGCTCTGAGGTGGTTGGGGGTCCCCCTCAAGGGGTGACGCCTCCGATCCCCTTCAGGACGATGTCGAAGATCAGGATCCTGCCACCCGGCACGCTTCCGTAGCCGGCGACGCCGTAGCCCATTCCCGGCGGAATGACGAGCTTGCGCTCTCCGCCGACCCTCATGGGATCGGCCCCCTCCCCCGAAACGCCGTCCTCGAGCCCGGGAATCACGGCGCCCATCCCGAGCGGGAAGGCGATGCTGTCGGATTGGGCGAACTGGGTTCCGTCGCTCAGCCATCCCTGATAGCCGATCGAGATCGTGTCGTTGGCCTGGATCTTCTGGCCGGATCCCACCACCACGTCCTGGTAGTACACGCCCGCGGGCGTCTTCTGCATCTGGCCCAGATCGATGCCGAGGCTCGGGTCGAACGTCGTGTTCTCGATGACCTGCTGCTTGGGCGCGGAGCCCAGGAGCGTCGAGCACCCGGCGAGTACCGTCACCGATAGCAGGCCCACGCCCAGCAGGCGCGCGAGCCTGCGTTCTCCGAGTACGCCATGGTCGAGCCGAGCACCACCCATACCGTTCCTCCTGTGAACCCCTCCGACGCGATCCTGCGGCCCCCCACACTACCCACCTTCCCGACCCCGGGGCAAGTCCTTTCGAAACGGTGGCATGCGTCCTGCATCATCGCCGGGTAGGGACGCCGTGAGGGCGTCTACCCAGTGGATCGACCGTTCGTTCAACTCGAGGAGGCCTATGATGATCGAGTCCCCGGCATCGAAGCGGGGCGTCGCCCTGATGGCTGGGATTGTGCTGATGACGTCCGCATGCGCTCACGTGAAGCCGGAGGAACTGAACAGCAGGTTGTCGACGCTTCGCCAGGACCTTCAGGCCCAGATGAGGCAAGGCGACGACAGCCTCTCCACGCGCATCGACAGCCTCGCAGGAAGCGTCGCCGGCCTTCAGCGTGATCTGAACCAGATGCGTCAGGACTTCAATACGAAGATCGAGAAGATCGGCTCGGCCCTGCGCTTCGACGTTCCCGTCCACTTCGCGTTCAACCAGGACACGCTGCGCACCGAGGACAAGCCCGTCCTCGAACAGTTCGGAAAGGTGGTGAAGCAGTACTACCCCGACGCGCTCGTGACCGTGGAGGGATTCGCCGACCCCGCCGGGAGCGCGTCCTACAACCTGCGCCTCGGTAAGAAGCGCGCGGAAGCCGTGAAGGCATACCTGCTCTCCCAGGGCGGCCTGCCCTCGGACCAGGTAAGAACCGTGAGCTACGGCGAGAGCAGAGCCCGACAGGTGGACCCCGGTGCGCACGGGCCCGGTCAGGCGGGCTTGCAGAACCGTCGCGTCGTCCTGGTGATCGACAAGGCGGGTTCACAGACGCGCGCAGCCTCGGGTATGGGCGGACCCTCCGGGAGCTGAGGCAACGATGGTCGCGTCCGGAGGGTGAGACTGGGGCGGGAGGGTTCGAACCTCCAACCTCCTGGTTAACAGCCAGGCGCTCTG
>CAZFIS010000201.1:0-5230 GCA_964519125.1 uncultured Gemmatimonadaceae bacterium
CTCAGCCCCGAGGAAGCCGCGCATCGGATCATCCTGCACCTCGAGAAGGAAGGGTTCATCGGCGACGGGGAGTAGGGCGCTACGTAGTGGAGGGGACGAATGCCTCATCCCCCTTCTGGACGGCGCCGCGTGAGGGTAACGGCCGAGAGAATCCGAAACGATGGGAGATGAATCTCGTACCCCCGCGGTGTCCGGAGCACCGCCAGCGTCCTCCCTGTGACCAGATCCTCGGCCACCATCGGAGGAGATCCCGCAGGCAGCCGGAGCACGACACCCCTCACAGGTAGCGGGGGCGGCCCCTGGGGACGCACCACGCCGTGCAGGGCCAGCGGGTTCACCCACGAGAAGTCAGGCGTGAGCAGGACCGTCATCCGTCGGTGGTCCGGGGTGACGAACAGCCCGACGTGTAGCGTCTCCGGACCGCCGAGCACCTGGAGCGGTCGTGCCGGATCCGGATCGGCCGCGTAGGCGGATGTGCGGTCCGCGTCCACCACGCGCCCGCCGGCCCTCCTGAAGGCGACCACCTGCTTCACCTGACTGGGGCTCAGGTCGGCGGAGTCCGGGAGCACGAGAGCTTTCAGGTCGGCGACGTCGCCGTCCGCCAGCTGCCGGTCGGTCACGAACCGGGCCGGAATCCTCGCCGCCAGCAGCGTCTGGTAGGCCCGGAGCGCCGGCCCGACCGTTCGACGATAGGCCTGTCCGGGATCGGCGATCAGACGGTCCCTGGCAGCTTCGGGAAAGTGGATGCCCACCGACGCCCAGGGGCGCGTCCCCGCCAGGCCGGGCTCAACGCGCTCGCCCAACGACGCGGCCGCCTTCAGAGCGGGAAGCGGTGTGGAGTGCGGGGCGGTCGTGCCGCCCGCGACGATCCGGTCCGCCACGTCGAGGCTCGCGATGCCTCCGTGTGTCAACACGGCCGCGACGAACCCCTCCGCCTGCGCCGAGTCGGCGAACCCCATTGCCCAGATGAGCGGTGGCCTGCCCCCCGCGGCGTCCCGTACCAGGGTCCAGCCCGCCGCCATCAAAACGTCCCGCGGTAACCCGTCGTCGGGTACGGGCCTCCAGCCACCGAATGTCCGGTGCACGGGCGCCAGGAACTCCGTCTTGGGATCGTCCCCCACTGCGGCGAGGCCCGTCTCGTAACGCGGGTCCATGAACGTGGGAAGCGCCGAGACGCTCACCACGAACACGACGCCGGGGTATTCGCGGTGGATCGTGTCGCGCCAGTAGGCGAACGTCTCCTGGACCTGTTCCCCCTCGTAGGCGAGGAACGCCCGGTAGACCGAGTTGTCGGGCCGACGCACCCTCGGCGCCGCTTCGCCCGTGAGAGACTCGAACCCGTGTACCAGGTGGTGGCTCCAGCATCCGACTGGAGGCAGATGGGCCCAATCGAAGAAGAAGCCGTCCACGCCGGCCCGGGCCAGCGCCTCGAGTTGCCCGAGGATCACGTCCCGGTACGCCGACGTGATGTCGAGGGGCGTGCCTCTCGGGGCCTGCACCGGGCTGCGCCCGCTCGGCCCCCGGCACACCCAGTCGGGGTGGCGGGCGGCCATGACGGAGTCCGAGCTGGTCCACACGTACGCGATCGTGTGCTGGCCCGCCGCATGCGCACGCGCGAAGGCGCCGCGGATCGCCGCGCTGTCCGGCCCGAGCCGCACCGCGCCCGGCAGGGCTCCGGGCCCGACGAAGAACGGGCCGTGCCCATTGGCCTTCGCCTGACGCGTGAACACTCTCAAGCCGAGCGACAGGAAGAGGGGGGCAACGCCGCCGAAGTCGGGCTCCCTGGCCCACCGCACTGCCGGCAATCCGCTGTGTCCCTGAACGCGCGCGGAGTCGAACCAGGCCGGCAGGGTCCGGCTGCGGAGGGAGTCCGAATTCGGAGAAGGCGCCTGGAGCGACCCTCCGCACCCGGCAACCGCGCACACGACCCCGACGAGCACCGTCCGAAGAACCGTGTCAGGGCTCATCACGACCTGCGCGCCGCGTCGTGCGCCACGTCCGTCACGAGCTCGACCCACGTCCCGAGCGCGCGATCCGCGGCGAAGCGCCGCTCGTACAACGCCCGCTCCCGCGCCCGCACCTCGGGGATCTCCTGTCGCCGCTCGAAGGCCTCCATCACCACGCTCGCCAGGCTCCGCGGATCCTCGGGGACCGCCACCCAGCCGACCCCTTCGGCCTCGATCATGCGCGCCATCTCGCTCTCGGCCTCGACCGCGGCCACGAGCGGCGTGCCCATGGCGAGGTAGGTGAGGGTCTTGCTCGGATACGCCACCTGATAGACGCCCCTGTTCAAGGTGACGAGCGCGAGATCAGCGCTCCGGATGATCCGCTGCGCCGCGCCCTGTGGCTGCTGCGGCAGGAAGTGTACCGTCCCGCCCAGGAGCTCGGCCGCTCGCTTCCTCAGTGCGGGCTCCGCCACACCGTCTCCCACGAAGGTGAAGTGGATGCGCGTCTCGGAGGCGAGCAATCGGGCGGCATCGACCACCGCCTCCAGCCCCTGGAAGCGACCCAGGTTCCCCGCGAACACCACCTGGAAGCCCGCACCGCTCAGGGCCGGCGCCGGCCCTCGATCTCCGTCCGCGGCGAAGGTCTCGGGGAGGAAGTTGTTGACGACGGCCACGTTGGATACGTCGAGCCCCGGGCGGGCGGCGAGTGTCGCTCGCATGTCCTCGGAGAGCACCACCACCCGCGCGGCCGCCTCGCACGTCCCGGCGTCCAGCCGGCGCAGGGCCCGGAACAGGGCTCCGTCCTTCAGCATTCCAGAGATCCGCTCCACCTCCGGATGGAGATCCTGACAGTGATACAGGAACGGAGTGTGCGTGAGGCGCGCCGCGAGAGCGGCCGCCCGCCCCGCGAACACGGGCGGGAAGCTCGCGGCCATGATCACGTCGTAGTCACGCCGCGCGATCAGATGGGCGAAGAGGCCCGTCACATACCGCGCGTTGTTGAGCAGTCGCACACCGGCCGAACGTCCTCTCTCCGACAGCATGCCGAGGCGCAGCACCCGCACCCCACCCAGACGCTCGTCGCTCGGCTGGCGGGCGGCTCGACTGGCCCTGTACGAGGGCTGTGCCGAGAACACCGTCACGTCGTGTCCCTCCGCCACGAGACGCTCGGCCAGGGTGCGCAGCAGGGAAGCGTATGGCGGCGTGTCCGGCCAGAAGTACCGGTGGGACAAAAAGACTTTCAGACTGCGACGGCCACCCTCCACCGGCTCGGTCAAGTCACGTACCCAAGTCGGCTCATCAGCGGCGTGATGACGCGACCCACACGCTCCTGCTGGTCGGCGTCGAACGCCGACCGCCACTTGCGATCCGCGTCACCGATCCGCGCCGAGCGGTACCGCTCCAGCACGGCGTCCACGTCGGGAAGCCCCACAAACGCCGCGAGCGCTTCCACGGCGTCCGGGCGGCTCACGAGATCCTCGTAGCGCACGGTGTGCACGAGATCCGACGGGACGCGCCCGAGGCTGTCCAGAGTGGCCTGGACGCAGACGCTCCACTGACGCCCGCACACGTCCAACAAGGGCCGCGTCGCGAGGTCCTCGTCGATCCCGGGGTAGCGCGGCCCCCACACCCGCCCGCCCCCACGGCCTGTCGCTCGACCCCGCGCCATGTTGCCCGCGAACCACAGGGCATAACGCACGTCCTCGCGCTTCAGCGTCATCGCCTTGCGGGCGAGGCGCCTCCAGTCCGGCTTCTCCCGCCATTGACGCATCGCCGATTCCACCACGGCTCGCCCGTCCCTGATCAGATGGATGAGCTTCGCCTCCGGATACACCGCCCGCACGAAGTCGACGCGCAAGGTGTTGCTGACCGTCTTCTCCACCACGGTGTGACCCGAGTCCGCACTCGTGCCCGCGAGCCCGAGCAGGCGCCGACGAACGAAGCGGCCGATGTCTTCGGTGCAGCGCGACGCGGGGATAGCGTCGTCGGGATAGGTCTCGTTGCCGTGACGCCACACGTAGTTGACGTCGTGAGGAACGACACGCACGACGGCGCTCGCACCGAGCAGGTCGCGCAGGAACTTGGTCCCGGAGCGCGCGGCGCCGAGGATAATGACAGTGGATGGCATCGACCGAATATCGTCAGATTTGGACCACGCCCACGGAGCCCATCACTCGTGGTCGTGTCTTCGCAGCCCCTGCCAAAGGTGGCTCAGGTGTGCCGTCCCGACCACGAGTCGGAGGACGCGCTCAGAAGTGTTGCCGATCTCATACTCCATGGGAAGGGCCCTGCCACGCCCCTGTGCTTCCGTGACCAGATCGACCCCCGCGTAGACCGTCTCGGGCCGCAAGCCCGTCATGACGAGGGTACCGGCGTCCAGTGCCTCGGGCCGCTCGATCGCGTTGCGCGGCGTCACCGCCGGGAATCCCAGAATCGCGGACTCCTCCGCCACCGTTCCGCTGTCCGAGACGACGCAGAAGGCCGACATCTGCAACCGGTTGTAGTCGTGGAATCCGAGAGGCTTGAGGAACCGGATCGCGTCGTCGACGCCGAGGTCGGGGTCCTCTTCGATGCGCGCCCGCGTTCTCGGATGCGTGGACACGATTACCGGGTATCCGTGGCGCTCGGCCAGTCCCCGCAATGTCCCGATCAGAGTCCGCAGGTTCTCGCGGCTGTCGACGTTCTCCTCGCGGTGCAGGCTGGCCACGAAGTATTCCCGGGGCACGAGTCCGAGCGTCTCCAGCGCGCCGGACGCCTCGATGCGCGGCCGGTAGTGGTCGAGCACCTCGCGCATGGGCGAGCCGGTGAGGTAGATGCGACGATGCGGCAGGCCCTCCGAGAGCAGATGCCGACGCGCGTGCTCGGTGTACACGAGGTTGAAGTCGGCGACGTGGTCGACCACGTGCCGGTTGACCTCCTCGGGGACGTTGGGATCGAAGGAGCGGTTGCCCGCCTCCATGTGGTAGACGGGAATCTTCATGCGCCGCGCCATGATCGCCGACAGCGCGCTGTTCGTGTCGCCGAGGACGAGCACCGCATCCGGTTTCTCGGAGCGCAGCACCTCCTCGGCGCGCGCGAAGATGTTGCCCAACGTGGCGCCCAGCGACGCCGCTCCTACGTCGAGGAAGTGGTCCGGGCGACGGACCTCCAGGTCCTCGAAGAAGATCTCGTTGAGCTCGTAGTCGTAGTTCTGTCCCGTGTGGACCAGCACGTGATCGACATGGTCGTCGAGCGCGGCGATGACGCGGGACAGGCGGATGATCTCCGGGCGGGTGCCCAGGATC
>CAZFIS010000201.1:5240-5509 GCA_964519125.1 uncultured Gemmatimonadaceae bacterium
TCATTCGCCCAGAAGAGTGTCTCGATGTCGTCTTCGCCCGTGTTCGTGATGTCGTGCGTGTGCAGCGTCGGCATGTCGACATAGGAAGGCGCGTCGCCCGAGACCTCGAAGCTCCATGTCTCGTCGCCGAAGAGCCGACGCACGCGGATGCGCGCGCTGCCCCGCACCACCAGGAAGCGCTCCACCTTGAAGCGGTGGAAGTGGTTGCCCCGCGTCACGCCCGGCTTCGTGTGCGACACGAAGGTCTGCCCGCCGGATCCCCCTTTGAC
>CAZFIS010000202.1:0-5501 GCA_964519125.1 uncultured Gemmatimonadaceae bacterium
TCCTCCAGAACGCGGTGATCGGTCCGGAGTGTGTGATCGCGGCCGGTACCATCATCCTCGAGGGTGCGCAGGTACCCCCGAGGAGCGTGGTGGTCGGCGTTCCCGGAAAGGTGAGGAAGACGCTGGAAGGGAACGCGGCCCGCTGGGTCGAGCGCGGCGGCGCCCATTACGTCGACCTCTCCCGCGCCTACCTCGCTCGCGGCATCGGTCGACCCGACGACTCGTGACGGAGCCCGACGGAGAGGCTCCGGACGGCACCGGGGGGACCGGCGCAGGGCGCGGCTCAGGCACCGAGTCCACGGAGCGGGCCTCGAGCCCACCACCGCAGCCCTTCCGATGTGACTTCTGCGGGGCGCCCATGCTCGAGCGTCACTGCAAGCTCGTGTGCCTGAACTGCGGCTACCAGCGAGACTGCTCCGACCCGTAGCCGCCGCACGGACGAGGTGCGTGCGCCGCCCTTCGTCACATCGGGATGCCCACCACCCTGGTCATGTACCACGCGAGCATCTCGTGACCCCACGTGTAGGACACGGCTCCGGCCGCCGCGAGGAACACCCCCAGGGGAATCAGCCGCTTCGAGAGTGACGCCACGGGTCCGTAGACCAGCAGCGCCAGGAGAGACCCGAGGAAGACCGTCTCCGCAACCCCCCACACCCCGAGGAAGGCGCCCACCATCATCATCATCTTGATGTCCCCCCCACCCATCGCCCGCTCCACCCCGGCCTCCTCTATCCTGCCCGGGAATAGCTTCCTTATGGTCCCTGTTCCACCGACCGACACGAACAAGAGGAGTCCGTATCCCACGGCAGCCCCCACCAGGGACTCGCGCCAGGTGACGCCCCCGGGCAGGAACGCCATCGCTACCCCGAGGACCGTTCCTCCCACGGAGAACTCGTCCGGGATGATGTAGAAACGGGCGTCGCTGAGGGAGATTCCGAAGACCGTCGTGAGGAACACGCCACCCCGCAGAGACTCCCAGGTGAGCCCGTGCGCCGCCACCACCCCCGCCCAGACCAGGCCGGTGGCCACCTCCACCAGAGGGTACTGAAGCGAGATGGCCTCGCCGCAGTGCCGACAACGGCCCCGCAGGGCGATCCAGCTCAGCACCGGAACGTTCTCGTACCAACGGATCCGCTCGTTGCACCGCGGGCAGTGGGACGGCGGCGACACCACGGACTCGTCCTGCGGCCACCGCAGAGAGCAGACGTTCAGGAAAGACCCGATGCTCAGGCCGAAGAGCCCAGCGATGAGCGGTACGAGCCAGGTCTCACCCAAGTATCGTCTCCCGCGTCAGAGCGTACAGCAGGATGGCTCCGGCCATCCCCACGTTGAGGGACTCGGCAGGCCCGAGCATGGGCACGCCCACCCGCCCTGCCGCGAGCTGTCTCACCTTCTCGCGGACGCCCGTACCTTCGTTCCCGACCACCAGAGCGAAACCGGTGCCTCCCCCCATGTGCGCGACGTCGTCCCCCGCCGCGTCCGCGACCAGGAGCCTCACCCCGGCCGCCGATGTCGCCGTGGCCAGCGCCTCGACGGTCATCATTGCCATGGGCATTCGGAACGCCATTCCCGCCGAAGCCCTTACCGCCTTCGCCCCCCAGAGATCCACCGTCCCGTCCAGGGAGATCACCGCGTCGAGACCGAACGCGGTGGCGGCTCTGACCAGCGTCCCGGCATTACCCGGATCCTGCACGGCGTCGAGCACCAGGTATCTCCCCGCCGGTGACGGGGGCTGCGACCATGTCTCGGGCTCGGCACAGACCATCAGGATGCCCTGGTGATGCTCGGTGTCCGAGAGCTCCGCGAGCTCGTCGTCCTCCACCACGTCGGCAACGACGCCGGCGGCCGACAGACGCCGTCGGAGCTCGGCGGCACCGGGTGTCGCGTCGAAGCGCGCAGAGACCGCCGCGAAGCGGACGCGGGGCTCCCCACCGAGCGCTTCCGTCACCGCACGCACTCCCTCCACCAGGACAGCCCGCTCGCGCTCGCGCGTCTTACGGCTACGGAGACGGCGCACGAGCGACGCCCGCCGCTGGCTCACAGCCATCTCGACCTCCACCTTTCGACCATGTGCACGATCTCACGTCTCCCGATTCCGCCGAGGTCCGGGCCATGAGTGGCCCTGCGAGACCCATCGCACTGACGATCGCCGGCAGCGACAGCGGAGGTGGCGCAGGCATCCAGGCGGACCTGAAGACCTTCCACGCGTTCGGGGTCTACGGCACCAGCGTGATCACGGCGGTCACAGCCCAGAATACGCTCCAGGTCTCGGCGGTCCACCCCCTTCCCCCCGACGCGGTCCGCGCACAGATCGACGCGGTGGCGACCGACCTCAGGCCGGCCGCCCTCAAGAGCGGCATGCTGGCGAGCGCCACGGTGGCGCACACGGTAGCCGAAGCCCTCCGGCGCCACCACCTCGGTGGTTACGTCCTCGATCCGGTCATGGTGGCGACGAGCGGCAACCGACTCCTCGACGAGGAGGCCGTCGCCATTCTGCGGAGCGAGCTCCTTCCGCTCGCCAGCGTGATCACGCCGAACCTCCATGAAGCACGGATCCTGACGGGCCTCGAAGTCCGATCCCCCGAAGACCTCGGCGCTGCCGCCCGCGCCCTCGTGGACCTGGGTGCGCAAGCCGCCCTGGTGAAGGGCGGGCACCTCGTGGGCGACGCGGTGGACCTCCTCTGGGACGGCGGGGAGGAGCGCCTGTGGCGCCGACGCCGGATTGAGACCCCGCACACCCACGGCACCGGATGCACGCTGTCCGCGGCCATCACGGCCGGCCTGGCCCGTGGGCGCCCCCTCGCCGACGCCGTGGACCGGGCGATCCGCTTCGTGGCCAGAGCCATCGAGACCGCCCCGGGCCTCGGTGGGGGACACGGTCCGGTGAATCACTTCACCACCCCGGACTGAGGCAGCCGCTCGAGCACGCCTGCGAGGATCCGTCCGACTCTGTCCGCGGCCCCGGCGACCGCGTCGACGACGGCGACATGGCTGAGAGGCCCGAACGCGAGCCCGGCCGCCGGGTTCGCCACGACCGAGAGCGCCAGGCAACGGAGGCCGAGGGAGCGCGCCACGATCACCTCCGGCACCGTCGACATCCCGATGAGGTCGACGCCCAGCATCCGCGCCATCCGGACTTCCGCTGCGGTCTCGTACGACGGACCGAGGAATCCGGCGTACGTGCCTCGCCGTAGAGGAATTCGGAGCTGGACCGCAGCCTCCAGCGCGAGCCGCTGCAACGCCGGATCGTAGGGCGCGCTCATGTCCCCGAAGAGATCCTCTCCGCCCCGCACCCTGCCCATCAGAGGGTGGCGGGCCATCAGGTTGACGTGATCGTCGATGAGGACGACGTCGCCGGCCTCGAGCCCCGGGCCCACCCCTCCCGCGGCATTCGTGAGCAGGAGGAAGCGGACCCCCAACGCCGCAGCCAGTCGAACCGGCGCGGCCACCGCGGCGTCCGCGTCCGCCTCGTACATGTGGTAGCGGCCCGCCTGGACGAGGACGTCGCGACCCGCGAGCCGTCCGGCGACGTAGCGTCCCGCATGTCCTGTCACGCCGGCGCCCGGGAAGCCGGGCAAATCCTCGAACGCGACCTCGACCGGGCGCTCGAGCGCCTCGGTGACGGAGCCCAGACCCGAGCCCAGCACGAGGACGGCCTCGGGGCGTCCAGGGAGCCTGGAGCGGAGAACGCCGGCAGCGGCCGTGATGTCCGGCTCCGAGGGGGAGTCGATCACGTCACCGTGCCGGCAACAGCGGCCATCATGAACCCGGGGATCATGCCCGGCAATATCTGGGGCCGGTGCGCTTACCACCAGCCGAGCATCTCGTGAGCCCGCCGAGGCGGCACGACCCCTGCATGACCGGCTCGGAGGCCATCCTCCCCGAGGTCCCCATGGGAACCGCCCCGAGGGCGCAGACCGGGAACGTGGGAAAACGGCGAAACGGGATGCTCGCCGGCGGCGCGAAGGTTCTGTCGCGCAAGGCCTGCCGCAACACGACGCGCGCGCAGTCAGGATTCTGTCACAACGGCAGAGAAAAGCCTGGATGCGCCTAAATGGCGGCGTTTGCCCTGCCCTCCACCGGCACGATGGTTGCACCCTCCGCGCCTCGCTGACCCAGCCTACGAAACCGTCCAGGAGTGAAGATGAGCAAAGTCATCGGAATCGACCTCGGGACCACGAACTCCGTCGTCGCCGTCATGGAGGGCGGAGAGCCGGTCGTGATTCCCAACTCGGAAGGTGGCCGGACCACGCCGTCCGTGGTGGCCTTCACAAAAGACGGGGAGCGCCTCGTCGGACAGGTGGCGCGTCGTCAGGCGATCACGAACCCGACGAACACGGTCTTCTCCATCAAGCGCTTCATGGGCCGCAAGCACGCCGAGGTCCAGGCCGAGGAGAAGCTGGTTCCCTACAAGGTCGGCCACGACGCCAGCGACCGGGTCCAGGTCGAGATCCCGAACGCCGAGAAGACGTACACGCCGCCCGAGATCTCGGCGATGATTCTGCAGAAGATGCGCCAGACCGCCGAAGATTATCTGGGCCAGAAGGTGACGCAGGCCGTCATCACGGTCCCGGCCTACTTCAACGACGCGCAGAGGCAGGCGACGAAAGACGCCGGCAAGGTGGCGGGACTGGAGGTGCTTCGGATCATCAACGAGCCCACCGCGGCCGCCCTCGCATACGGTCTCGACAAGAAGAAGGACGAGAAGATCGCGGTGTTCGACCTGGGCGGTGGGACGTACGATATCTCGATCCTCGAGCTCGGCGACGGCGTCTTCGAGGTGAAGTCGACCAACGGTGACACGCACCTCGGAGGCGACGACTTCGACCAGAAGGTCATCGACTGGCTGGTCAGCGAGTTCAAGCGGGACCAAGGCATCGACCTCTCCAAGGACGCGATGGCGCTCCAGCGGCTGAAGGAGTCGGCGGAGAAAGCCAAGATGGAGCTGTCGACCACGATGCAAACGGACATCAACCTCCCGTTCATCACGGCCACGCAGGAAGGTCCGAAGCACCTGAACTATACGCTCACGCGGTCCAAGTTCGAGCAGCTCGTGGACGACCTGGTCCAGCGCACGATACAGCCGATGAAGAGCGCGCTCAGCGACGCCGGACTCCAGCCCGGAGACGTCGACGAGATCATCCTGGTGGGTGGCTCGACGCGCATCCCGAAGATCCAGGAGGTCGCCAAGGAGTTCTTCGGGAAGGACCCGCACAAGGGGGTGAACCCCGATGAGGTGGTCGCAGTCGGTGCCGCGATCCAGGGCGGCGTGCTCGCGGGCGAGGTCAAGGACGTCCTGCTGCTTGACGTCACGCCCCTGTCGCTCGGCATCGAAACGCTCGGCGGGGTGATGACCACGCTGATCCCACGCAACACGACGATCCCCACGAAGAAGGCCGAAGTGTTCTCCACAGCGGAGGACAGCCAGACCACCGTCGAGATCCACGTGCTGCAGGGTGAGCGCAAGATGGCCATCGACAACAAGACCATCGGCAAGTTCC
>CAZFIS010000203.1:0-5473 GCA_964519125.1 uncultured Gemmatimonadaceae bacterium
CGCATCTTCGTTGGCGAGTCCGACCGCTGGCAGGGCCTGCCGCTGTACGAGGCCGCGCTCAGCGCCGTAGAGAACAATGCTACGGCGGGCACCACCGTTGCGTGGAGCTCGGCCGTTGACTCGGCGACCACGCCTTCGACGCTGACGAACGTGCAGGTTTTCTCGAACTCCAGCAGCGCACCGACGGTGACGGTTAAGATCGCTGCTGACAGCACGGGCGACTCCAACATCATGCCAGCGAGTGACGTCCTCTTCGACGGACAAGACGCCACCGGTGGGATCGACATCTCGCCCTCAGGAAAGGTCAACACCTTCACGACCGTGGCGGACAAGTCCATGTTCTCCATCCGTGCGGATCCCACGGTCACGCCCGGCACGGCGTCGTACACGGTGACCTACACCGCAGTGGCGAACTGACGGACATCGACGTGCGCCTCCGTCCCACCCTCGTTGTCGCCATCCTGAGCCTGATGTCCGCCGCAACCGCGGCGGACATCGGTCTGTCTCCGCCGCGCCTCGACCTGACGGTGCCGCGGGGCGCCACCACCACGGAGACGGCCACCGTCTTCTCCACCGCGAACCAACTGATGGATCTTGCCGTGACCACGAGCGATTGGGTTCAGGGCGACACGGGCGACCTCTCCTTCGTCCCGGCGGGCGGTGATCCCCATGGAGCTAGCCGTTGGATCACCCTCTCGACCGACGTCGCGAGTGTCCCTGCCAACGGTTCCCTCGAGTACCGCTTCTCCGTTTCCGTGCCCGATGATCCTGCGGTCGAAGGCACGTACAAGACCGTCATCTTCTTCACGACGCAGCCACAGGGGGCGGCGACGGCGGGCAACAGCCTACGCACCCGACAACGACTCGGACTCGTGGTGTACGTGACCGTGGCCGGCACGGCGAAGCCGGCGCTGTCGATCTCCGACTTCTACAGCAGTGGCAAGAAGCTCTTCCTGACGCTCTCGAACGATGGCAACGTCGTCACGCGGTTGGGCGGCGCCATCCAGCTCCGCGATCAGGCAGGTACCACGGTCGCCTCGCTGCCCATCCCCGACAGACCCGTGCAGCGCGGCGGGGTGCTCACGCTACCGTTCGATCTTCCCAAGGACCTCAAGTCCGGCTTCTACGTGGCCCTCGCCCTGGTGAAGCCCGACAACGTTCCGGTGCAGGCGGGACAGCTGCAGCTCACGGTCCCCTAGCGCCATGATCCCACGCCGGTCCTTCCTACTCCTGCTCTTCATCGCCCTCTCGGTGACAGGGTGGGCCGGCGCACAGAGCCTCGGCACCGTGATCTTCCAGCCTACCGGGAGCCAGGTGTACCAGGCCGCGTTCACCGCCAACCCGTCTCCCATCGATCCGATCCCCGCCAGCGACACGATCGGGTTCACCATCCAGGCCTGGGGCTGGGCTACCGTCGTGGTGTCGGGGCTCCCGGCGACGGGCTTCCAGATCCTTGCCCACTACACTGCTGACACCAATGGCGCCGTCTCGTCGGTCACGCTCAGCCCGCAACAGCAGACGGTCTTCGACGGTTGGGTGAGGCGCTATGCCCGCGTCCAGGTCTCGTACCAGCTGGTTCTGACGGGGCCCCTGACCCCGGGCTCGTACGACATCACCGTCACCTACCACCTCGTGGGCGCCAACTCCGTGACCAACACGATCCAGGTCACGATCCCGCCGGTCGTCGTGCTTCAACTCGACGGCGGCGACACGGTGTCCTTCGACTATGCCAACGACCCCGCGGCCTACGTGGCCGCCTGGGGATCCACGCTCCCCCCGACGCCGTCGGGAACGACCCTGAAGGACGTCAAGGTCTACGGCAACGGCGGATACGTGGTGAGCGCGTCCGGTACGGCAGCGACCGGCAATCCCGGACCCAGGGGCGTGCCCCTGTCCAGGCTCGCCATCCTAGGGCACGCCCTGTCCGGAACGCCCGTCACGGTTGCGTCTTCGACCAGCGGTAGCCAGGGCCTGGTGACCGTCGCCACCCCCGCCGACTACGCGCTGGCCGTCGACGGCAGCGAGACCTCGGGAACGTATCAGTACACGGTCCAGTACACCGCCATCGCTCCCTGAGAGACCTCGAACGGCGGGATCTTCGCCGACCGGCGTGACGAGGCTACGGGGGCCGATCGCGTTCCCTCTCTAGGGGCCGTCCTTCGTGGACGGGTACCGGTGCCTACCGCGGGCCACCGGCCGCCGGACGTTCGAGCACGACGGCGGTGACGCCGGCTGTGCCGACGACGTCGTTGCCGGTGCGAGCGGTCGCGGTCAGTTCATAGCGGCCGGGAGTCTGGGTGTCGGGAATCGGCATGGTTCCCGACCACCGTCCTGGTGCTACCCTCTCGAGGCTCACATGCAGCTCCGAACCGGCAGGGCCATCGACGGTGACGGCGGTGGCGTGGGCGAGCACGGTGACCTCCAGGGCAAGGTTCCCGCCCGGCGTCCCGCCGCCGCGCACCGTTGCCTTGACGAGGGACACGGTCGCATCGACGAGCACCTGTCCGCGGCGCTGGACCTGCTGCTGGCCCTGCCGGGCCTGTACCGAGAAGGTGAACAGGCCCGTTCCGGCGTCCTTCGGAACGGGCAACCTGCCAACCCAGCGGCTGCCCGACCGAGCGAGCGAGACCGTGCTCGTGCTCGTCGACAACGTCACGGCGTCTGCCGTCCCGGAAAGTACGACGGTGACCAGCGGTCCGGCTCCCGGGGGGACACGCGGGGCCTCCACATCAACGGATCGGATAGCGAGCTGGCCACCTCCGAAGACCTTCGCGTTCAGGCTCACGGGATGGACGAGGAACGCCACGACGCTCACACTGCCCGGCGCCACCGACACGGTGCGTTCGGGGTCGCCTTCGGGCTGGTCGCCCAAGGGAAGTCCGGACAGGGTCAGGACGGCCTTCCCGGGCGGCAGACTGCGGAAGGTGAACGTGCCGTCGGAGCCTACGCTGGTCGTATGGTAGGCACCGTTGGCATCGACCAGGGCGATGGTCGCCGGTACCCCGTGGGCCGGCTCGTCAGCCGCGCCGTCGCCGTTGGCGTCGAAGAGAACCGTACCCCTGACGCCGGCGCCGCGGACGATCGCCAGCGAGACCGTCTCGGTCGCCTTCGGCCGGACGGTCACCGTCACCTCGGAAGGCTGCTCGATCCTGTATGTCACGGGCACCGACGTTGGGTCGAGCCGCACCCGGTAGGTGCCCGGCGTCAGATCCGCGCGGAAGGTGCCATCGGGCGCAAGGCGCAGACGGTACGGGCCGACGAGCACCACCAGGTGGGGAACTCCCGCCGCCCCGTCGACCCGGCCACGCACCGTCCCGACCCGCCGTCCGCCGGCGAGTTCCGTGACCACGTCCGGCACGTCGAGCGGGAAGGCGTACGAGGCGCGCAGTCGCACGCTGGCGGCGAGGTTGGCCCACGGGTCGACGTAGGGTGCGCTGAGGTCCGCCGTGAGATCGGCATTGAAGGGGCCGGACTGCCACTGGGCGCCCGCACGAAGCGAGGCGGACCGACCGATCCCATCAGCCCGTGCACCACCGAAGATCAGGAACGGGCCCACGTCGGCCTGCCCACGCGCACCCACGAGCGCCTGCACACCCGTGCCGTCGAAGCCGTAGCGCACGCGGGCGTCCAACCCCACGTAGTCGGTGGTTCCCGACTGCCACGACGTCCCGATCGAGGCCCCTTGCCCGGTCTGGTCCCAGTGCACGCCAAGGTCCCCTGTCACCCTCCAACGATCGATCGTGGCCACGTCCGAGATCGTGACGTAGCTCGTGTCCAGACCTGCCTGCGCGTTGAGCTGCGCTTGTCCGAGGGCCGAGGCCGGTAGCGGGACGCTGAGGCCAACGAGGGCCGAACTCACATGGCTCGAGACAGGATCGACGCTGCCGGCCGCCGTGAGCGTCAGGTCCGAGGCCGCATAGCCTACGTAGAGGCTGGCGGAAGGCGCCCCCGTGCTGTCCGGGCTGACGTCCGCTCGGAGGTGCAGCGTCCGGTGCTGGCGGTAGATGTCCGCCTGCGTGGAAACGCTCAAGGCCTGGTCGCTCCACAACATCCGAGCGGTGACCTTCAGGTCCTTCAGCGACTGCTGCAGGGCGACCCCGCCCGTGGGCTTCCCGCTCGACATACCTACGGCGCCGGCGACGTACAGGTGATCCGCGCTGTCGATCCAAGCGGCCCCGCCGTAGCCGGCCCACTGGTCGGCCGTGACGCTGCCCACGCCCGCGAAGGCGGACCAGGCGTCGGCGCCGTACTCCCCCGCCACACCCAAGACCGACGGCAGGTCCAGGCTGTACGGGGCTCCGGTGGTGGAACCGACGCGAAAGCCCCAGGTCGCTCCGTCGACCTGCGCGTAGCTGGTCCTGGGAGCCTTCGGGCTGACGTGGGTAGAGAACCGAGCGTAATCGGATAGGGGGCCGACGCCGTCGCCGTCGAGGCTCCAGGTTCCGTCGGAGCTGAGGTAGGACGCTACTCGCACGTTGATCTGGAACGGTGGCGGTGCGGGAACGCCGTACGCCAGGACCACCACTGAGCGGCTCTCGCTGATGTTGCCGGTGCCCGACACGGTGACGTCGTACCGGCCCCCTTTGGCAACCTTGAAGCTCAGGGTCGAGCTCGCCTGCGCGGCGATGCTCACCTTCCGACTGGCCAACGTAGTCGATCCCTGCGCGAACGCGACGGACAGGTCGAGGGGCACGTTGCCGGTGTTCCGGATGGTGCAGGTGACCTCACCCGCGTCGATCGGGACCTGGGCGGGCACATCGAGGGCGATACTCGGCTGTGGGACGACGTGGAGCTCCACCGACGCCGTCACCGTCTTCCCACCGAGCTGCACGGACACCTCGATGCCTGTAGCGGCGTTCGCCAACCCGCCAGGAGGGACCGCGGCCGTGACCGCGAGCGGAACGGCGTCGCCCGCCGTGACGTCCACCGTTGCCTGCCGGCCTAACAATTGCCAACCGTCCGGTGCGCTGAAGGTGACGCCGGCGACCCCCGATACCGACGGGTGGAGGGTGAACACCAGCGTCACGTACTCGCCCGGGGAGACGAATCGTGGGGCCGGTGGTTGGATGGTCGACTGAGCCGACGCATACCCGCCGCACCCGGCCGCCGCGAGCGCAAGCACGACCGCGATGGCGAAGGTCCGGGGTCGTGCAGAGAGGAAACGCTTCACCGGGCGCCATCCTACCGCGCGGTCACGTCGTCCGTTTGTCGAAGATGTCGCGTCTGCAACGGCTGCGACCGACGCGGCGGAGCTACTCGATCTCCACCACGCTCGGCGCCGCCGGATAGCTCCCCAGGAACTTCACGAACGCCGCCTTGCGCATCAGCGCGGTGATGGCGGTGGCCACGTTCTCGTCCTCGATGTGCCCCTCGATGTCGACGTAGAACAGGTAGCTCCAGGGCTTGTCGCGGCGCGGGCGCGACTCCAGCTTGGTCATGTTGATGCCGTTGCGGGGGAACTCCTGCAGGCAGT
>CAZFIS010000204.1:0-5415 GCA_964519125.1 uncultured Gemmatimonadaceae bacterium
GCCAGCTCCAGCAATCCCAGAAGATGGAGACGGTGGGTCAGCTCGCCGGCGGGGTCGCCCACGACTTCAACAACCTCATCACGGTCATCAACGCCACCGCCGACCTCGCGGCCGCGGATCTTCCCAGTGACGATCCGCTACGAAAGGAGCTTCGCGACATCCGACTCGCCGGCGAACGGGCGGCGGGGTTGACGCGTCAGCTCCTGGCCTTCAGCCGCAAGCAACTGCTCCAGCCTACGGTGCTGAGCGTGAACACGGCGGTGGCGCACATGGAGCGCATGCTGGGCCGCCTGATCGGGGAGAACATCCGCCTGGAATTCGTGCCGGCTCCGGATCTCGGGAGCGTCATGGTGGATGCCGGACAGCTCGAGCAAGTCATCATGAACCTCGTGGTGAATGCCCGGGACGCCATGCCCGAGGGGGGTACGTTGACCATGACGACGCGCAACGTCACCCTCGACGGCATCTACGCCGCCAGCCACGCCTCCTTCACGCCGGGCCCGCACGTGTTGTTGACGATCACCGACACCGGTTCCGGCATGGACCAGGCGACCCAACGGAAGATCTTCGAGCCGTTCTTCACCACCAAGGACGCCGGCAAGGGCTCGGGGCTGGGCCTGTCCACGGTATACGGCATCGTCAAACAGAGCGGTGGCACCATCGACGTCTACAGCGAGCCCGGCCGGGGCACCGCGTTCAAGGTGTACCTGCCTCTGGTGGACGCTCCGACCGCTGCGGGAGCGGCCCCAGGCGCGGCGTTACCGACTCGCGGCACGGAAACCATCCTCGTCGTCGAGGACGACGCGGCGGTGCGCCGGGTGGCCACGCGCGTCCTGAGGGCAATGGGCTATACGGTACTGATGGCCAGCAACGGTGTGGTGGCGCTGTCGGTGCTGGAGGCACACCCCGGCCCCGTCCATCTGGTGCTCACGGACATGATGATGCCGGAGATGGGCGGCCAGGAGCTGGCGACCCGCCTCGCGGAGGTGCGGCCGGGCCAGAAGGTCCTCTTCACCTCCGGCTATACCGACGACGCCCTGCGGCTCGATGCGCTGTCCGGCATCGTCGCCCATTTCATCGGCAAGCCCTACTCCGCGGTGGAGCTGGCGCGTAAGGTCCGTGATGTGCTCGACCTGGAGGTCGCGGGTCCGACCGCTTAGAGGGCACTCACCCCCTCGTCGTCGTGGCCGACATCCACGCGGCGGAACTCCATGATGTCCATGGTACAACCGCGGTGGTCTCAGTCCGTCGGCCTCCGCTTGTCGAGCAACAGGTCGGCCACGATCTCCTTGAGCCGCTGGTTCTCCACCCGGAGTTCTTGCGCTCCGCGGGCGTCGCTCTTCACCGTGCCCTCGTACTTCTTACGCCACCGGTAGAACGTGGTCTGCGTGATGCCGATCTCCCGGCAAACCTGTGCGGCTGGCGTTCCGGCTCTCACGCGCCCAAGGGCCCGCCTGATCTGCTCCTCCGTGAACTTGCTCGGTCGCATGCCATCGCTCCTCGGTCCCGTGGGCGTCTTGCCGACCGGGACGTGCCGGGCGCGGTAGACCCGCGCCCGGCCCATCTCCGCGAGGCTGAAACTCAGCCCAAACCACCACGGGTACCGTTACTCGGAGTCAGCATCGATGACGATGCGGAAGACCGCCCGACGGTTGGGAGCCTGACCGGCGCGACCAGCGGCCTCGGTAATCGGCTCGTTCTCACCTTTCGACGAGATCACGATGCGGTCCGCACTGATGCCGTGCGAGACGATGTACGCCTTCGCGGCCTCGGCGCGGCGGGTGCCCAGCGCCATGTTGTAGGCATCGGTGCCGGCGATGTCCGTGTGTCCGACGATGGAGATGGTCATGTCGGGGTTGTCACGGAAGACCTGGATCTTGTCGTCCAGGATCGCTTTGGCGGAGTCGGTGAGCTCCGACTTGTCGAACGCGAAGTGGATCCGCGTCTCCATCGTCGTCGTCTCCGCCGCGGACATGGTCGCATGCGCATTGCGCAGCGAATCGCGTAGAGCCGTCAGCGCCGCGTCACGGGCACGCAGGCGAGCCGTCTCAGCCGCACTCACCGAATCCTGGTGCTGCAGCGCGGGAGCCTGCGTAACCGTGTTCACCGTACGAGTCTCATGGGACGGGTGCCGATACAGGCTGATCCCCACCCGGAGGCTCCGGTACTGCTTCCAGTTCTCGTTGGCGAGCCAGTCCCACACACCATCCACCCGGAATGCGGCGTTGTTGCCCATGTCGATCTTGAAGCCGGCCAACGCGTCCACGCCGTAGCTGTGCAGGAAGTTCGTCTCGGTGGAGATGCCCGCACCTCCGCCCAGGAGCAACGAAAACGCACCGGCCTTCACGGGCACCAATACCAGTCGGCCGGACAGGAGCCCGACGTTGACGTCCTTCAGTCCATGCGGGCGGGTCGCCCGCATCTCGGCGTCTTCGAACTCGGCAGACAAACGTGAGGTCAGGAACATGCCGATCCGCCCGCCTCCACCGTATCCGGTCTTGAGACTGAGGGCGTTGTCGAAGGAGGCGACGCTGCCGAACGCGCCGAACTCCATCGTCCCTCGCTGCTGCGCTGCGGCGGGCGCGGCCCACACGATCACCGCGACAGCCACCGTAAGTGCTTTGATTGACATGTGAATCTCCTTGAAAACCTCTTGGCCTGTTACGCGGCGGTGCTGGGGCCGGACAGTCGCCCGGCCCCAGCGTTCGTCAGCGCTACGGCAGGACGATGACGTTGTTGGTGCCCAGCGTGACGGAGCCGTTCCGTGCCAGAGCGCGCCCTAGCAGCGTCGAGTTGTCCACCAGCGTGATGCTCGTCAGGGCGAGGATGTTGCCCTGCCACTGCGACGCCGTTCCGAGCGTCGCCGACGTCTTGGCCAGCCAGTACACGTTCTTGGCCTGCGCGCCGTTGATGAGCACGACGTCGCCGGCGGTTATGATTGAGGTCCCGGCCTGGAAGACGAACGTCGCGTTCGGATCTCCGCCGCCGTCGAGAGTCAGCGTGCCCGTCACGCCGATCCCACTCGCGGTGCAGTAGACTCCGGCCGCCTTGGTCGTGCCACCGAGATCCGCCACGATCGCGTTCGCCGGCGGGCACGGCAGGGCTGCCAACTGATTGTACGCGGTCGTCAGGTCGAGTTGGCCCTGCGCCGCCACTGCGTCAGCGAGATGTTCCACGCCCGTGATCGCGCACGGACCGAAGCCCGTGAGGGTGTTCCCGGGGCTGATGCTCACGTCGGCGTTGATGATGCCGCCCGAGATGCACGTCACCGACGCGCCGGCCATGATTCCGTTGGGCGCTGCCGTTCCCAGATCGATGAGAGGCGGAGTCGGCACAACCGCAGTCACGGTCACGGTCGCCGTGCCGGAGATCGCGCCGCTGGTTGCCTTGATGGTATTGGTGTAGGTCCCCGCCACGGCACCGGCCGTGAAGAGGCCCGTGTTGGTGTTGATCGCGCCACCACCGCCGACCACTGTCCAAACAGGAGAGATCGGGAAGATGTTGCCGCTTCCGTCCCGCCCGATGGCGGCAAACTGCTGGGTGGCATTGGTGACCATGGTGACCGGATTCGGCGTCACCGTGATGGTCGCGAGCACCGGCGCGACCGCGGTCACGGTTACCGTTGCGAAGCCCGAGACCGACCCGCTGGTCGCTTTGATGGTGCTGTTGAACGTTCCGGGCGTGTTTCCGGCCGTGAAGAGACCGGTGTTGGCGTTGATGCTGCCTCCGCCACTCACGACCGCCCAGGTGGGCGATATCGAGAAGAGGTTGCCGCTCCCGTCCTTACCGACCGCAGTGAATTGCTGCGTACCGTTGGTCTGTACGGAGACCGGACTCGGCGAAACGGTGATGGATGCCAACGATCCGCTGGTCACGATGACCGTCGCGAAGCCCGCCAGGCTGCCGACGCTCGCGCGAACCGTGTTGGTGTAGGTGCCGCTCGTGGTACCGGCGGTGAAGAGGCCCGTCGTGATATTGACGGAGCCGCCACCCGCCACAGCCGCCCACGTCGGGTTGATTGCAACGACGTTGCCACCGATGTCCTTGCCCACCGCCGTGAACTGCTGGGTGCCGTTGATGGCCATTGTCGCCGGGCTGGGTGTGACCGTGATGGTCGCCAGCACACCGGCGCTCACGATCGCCGTCGCCGTGCCCGAGATGCTGCCACTGGTCGCCTTGACGGTGTTGGTATACGTGCCCGGTACGGTCCCCGCGGTGAACAAGCCGGTGCCGCTCACCGCACCACCATCGGCCACGACGGACCAGGTGGGCGTGAACTGCACGACGTTGTTCGCCGCGTCCGTACCCACGGCCACGAACTGCTGCTGAGCGCCGATACCCATCGTGGAGGGGTCCGGTGTGACGTGGATGGTCACCAGCGGACCGGCCATCACGATGATGGTCGCGGTAGCCGAGAGACCGCCGCTCGTCGCCATGACGGTGGAGGTGAACGTCCCTGGCGTTCCACCCGCCGTGAAGAGGCCCGAGCCGCTGATGGCGCCTCCGCCGGCCACAATGGACCAGGTGGGTGTGATCGGTACGTTGGCGCCGGAGAAGTCCGCGCCGACCGCCGTGAACTGCTGAGTGCCGTTCACGGCGAGGACCTGCGGATCCGGCGAGACGACGATCGACGCCAGGGAGCCGGGGTCGCTGATCCCGTGGACATCACACGCGGACATGGACAACGCAACGAATCCGGCCGTCACGAGACCTCGCGTGAGTCTTGCATGTCGAGCAAGAACTCGAGCGATTCGACCGTTCTTGAGAGCACTCATCGAACACCTCCTGACCTGATGCATGTAAGACCCGAGTAGGAGCGGATGCGCCTGAGTTCTCGGAGATTCCTTCAAAACCGTTTCCTTGGAGCTTGCTTGATCCGTGCGTCGTGCCGCCCACCGTTGATCGAGGAGGCCCGACGCGAGCGTCTTTGCGAATCGGTGGCCCGGCGCGATGTCCTTGGCGCGACGGCCACGGGAGAAGGAACCTGCCTGCCCGCCGCCGGCTCCCTAGCGGAGCCGCGTGCATCGGGCGGCCTCACACCTCGACGTGAGGTGCATTAACGCTAGTGCACATCATTCCCCGCACCCATCGCCTGAATGGGGTAAAAGGGGTGTCGTCCGTTCGAGGGAGACGCGGGTGGATTTCGAGGCCGTCCAACGCCGGCGGCGTGAGCCGTGCCAGGGCTGCAGTCGTGCTTCGGATCGTCTCCAGGGGACGGCGACCGGGCGCACGGAGGACCGGATTCGGTCAAGGGAGGGAGCGGCGCTGTAGCCCCAGGAACCAGCGCGCCGGAGGGTGAAGACCCTAGTCGGGCTGTTCCTCCGATTCTTCGGCCTGGTGCATAAACGCGGCCACCTGGAGGCGGCTGTGGAGTGCCAGCTTCTCCAGGATGTTGCGCACGTGGCTCTTGACCGT
>CAZFIS010000205.1:0-5405 GCA_964519125.1 uncultured Gemmatimonadaceae bacterium
AGCTCCGGGTAGGACTCGAAGGCCCACGCCACGTGGCGTGGGGGCGTGCGCTGCGCGGCGTCGGCGGAGAGCCAGTGGATGCCGCCGGCAAAGTCCCCCGCCACCGCCACGGCAAGCGGGCCGTGGCCGCGGGGAAATACCTGATGCCCCGCCGCCACCACCCATCCCCAGGGCAGCGCGTCGATGAACTGACCCGCGTTGACGGCGAAAACCGCGTTCGGCGGAACCCGGTCCAGCGACCAGGCGGGGCTGAGGGGGCGGGAGAAGGCCGTGTCCACCCGGAAGCGCACCCGGGCCGGGTCGATGCGCACGACGACGACGCGCGTCCTCCAGGCCTCCCCGGAGCCGGCAACGACGGTCTCTCCCCACTGCGTTCCCGCCGAGCCACGGTGCCAGGCGATTCCGTCCAGAAGGGCCTGTACAGGGGCGGACCACACTCTCGGCGCGTCGGCCGCCGTCCACCAGGTGACCCAGCGCCCGTCGACGCGGGTGGCCATATGCGACTCGGGAAGCGGGGTGCTCCCGCCGGATTCCTGAGCGCGAAGCGGGGCGGTGGACAGCGTCATGACCGCTGCCGCTACCACCCCGCTTCGCAGGATCCCCTTCATGATCGGGGTCGTGTCAGAAGATGCTCTCCAGCTTCTCGATCTCGGCCCGGTGGGACCCAAGGATGGCCACTTCCTCTTTGGTGAAGCCCTCATTCGGGTTGGGCCCGCCCTGTTGCGCCCACCACGTGACGATGCGCTCGCGTACCTGGTTGAACTGGTCGGCGGTGAGCCCGGAGGCGCGGATCCCGTCCGAGACCGCCTTCTCCTCCACCCGCTGCATCCGCGCGTTCAGCGTGTCGGCCAGGTCCGCGTCGTCGTCCGCTTTGACCAGCCATGCAGGCTTCGCGGGAGGCCGCCCGCACGCCTTGTCCACCTTGGCCGTATCGGCCTTCAGGTCGACACCCGCCATCGCCATGGCGGCCTGCATCTGAAATTTACGCGCGCCTGCCGTGTCGCCCGACTGCATCATCTGCTGGGCTTTCTGCTGCATGGCCATCTCCTGCTGCATCAGGGCCGCGCGCTTTTGCGGATCCGCGGCGATCTGCTGGCCCATGTTGGCCATGTCGGCTTGGCGCTGATCGCTGATCAGCGTGAAGACGCTGTCGCGGCAGATGGCGTTCTTCGAGTCCGCGTCGGAGTACGCCTCGCCTTCGCCGGAATGTGCGTCGAACAGCTTGCTGCGCTCCGTCACGGCGGCGTCGCGTTGCTTCGACATGGCATCCCGTTGGTTCAGGATGGGGAGTTGCGCTTCGATGCCCTTGAGTGTCGAGCGGACCAGTGCGTCGGTGAGGCTGCCGCCCGACGCGGGGTTGTCCTGGTGCTGCATCGCCTTCCGAGCCTTCTTCATCAGGCCGCCCAGCTGGGCGTTCGCCGGCAGGGGGGCGGCGAGGGCCAGGGCCAGCGAGAGGATCGCCAGCCTACGCGTCGTGTGTGACATGAGAACCTCCGGCTCTATAGCCCGCCAGGACGGCCACCGCGGCCGCCCCCCGGCATCCCCATCTTCTGATATCCGGAAGGCACGGTGAACAATGAGTCGTCGAGAGATTTCTTCTCGACGCTGGTGACGAGCAGCTCCACCTGGCCATCGCGCACGACCTCGAGCGGGAAGGTCTGGCCGATGTGCCCCTGCCAACCTGCCCCCGCGCGCCCGCGTCCACCGCGACCCCTGCCGCCGCCCGGCATCCCCATGAACGTGCCCAGGTCCTTCGCCAGGCAGACGTCCGACTCCCTGCCTGCGGCGTCCGTGACGGTGGCGTGCTCGCACTCGTGCCCGGCGATGGTCTCCTTCTTACCCGTCCACTCGATCTTGGCCTTCCCGGCAGCCGAATCGGCCCTGGCCGAGGCGCCCACGCTGCGCTCCATGTACATCTGACGCATGGGGATCACCATGTCGAAGATCTTGGTGCTGTCGTCGTACAACTGGAACATCTTCATGCCGCCATTCGAGATGTCCATGCGGACTCTGTTGCCCTTGACGGAGTACTGCATGGTCTCGGTCAGGCCGGGCCCGGGCTGCATCTGCATGGTGACCACGCCCTCGAAGGCGCCCTGCGCTCTCGCGGTAGTCGGCACGGCCGCGGCCATGGCGGCCACCGCCGTGAATACGAATGAGATCCGCGTGTTCATGGTTTCACTCCGCTGTGGGATAGGCAGCAGGGGCGAGGCGTCCCGCAAGCCTCGGGGGAGCATTCGCTCATACGGAGACGCGACCAACGCGCCGGACGGCACGCGGTGCCGAGGTACTCCATTGCGCACGGAGCCGCCGGCACGGCGCGGTGAAATGTCCCGTCATCTCGGGGCAGGTTCGGAATCTGGTAGGCTCCAACCCTCCACTGGTGGTATGGGGTACCGACAACAAGTTAGGCTTGTACATCAGACCCTCCTCAACACATGTCAAACGCTTGAGCGAAGAGAACTTCCGGCTCAAGACGCTCGGCGCAATGACCCCGGTCGACTCGGGTGTCCAGCCCGGAGTCCCGGCCTCGATCCGGAGGACGCCAGGCCCCCGTGATGCTCATTCTTGTTCTGTTCGGGCCCTACGGCCTATCCTTGTCATCCACCCGCAGGAGGTGACCCCGATGCCGCCCGCTCCCCGCTCCATGGAGTACTTCGCCCTGGGCCTCGGGGCGCTTCTCGTCGTGGGGTGGATCAACGGACGACGGCGCAAGGCGGCGCGCCAAGAGGCGCTCCGCAGGATGGGCTTTCGGGACATCGACCCCAAGTTCTTCGACGCCATGCCGTTCACGATGGACATCCTCCTTGGGGAGCATTACAGGCCCGAGCTCCACTACCTGAGATGGGCGGCCCGGGGCGAGACGTCCGTGGGGGAGGCCGTGCTCTTCGACTTCGTCTGGGGCGTGAACGCCCAGGACGACCCCGGCGGCAACAACGACCGGAACACGATGATCGCGTTCCACGTGGGGCCGGAGGTGCCGAGCTTCCTGATGCATCGCCAGGACTTCGAGGAACGCCACACCAGCAAGCACTGGCGTCCCATCACGCTCGACGGCCGGCAGGTGTTCAACCAGCGCTACTTTCTGACGGCCTCGGACGACGGGCAGCTCCGGACGGATCTGGGTCCCGAGAAGCTCGCCGCCATGGGCGTGAAGAGGGCTATGCGCGTCCATTCCCCCGGCGGGGATGATCCGCAGAGAGAGCGGGCGAACGACGACGCGGTCCGAAAGACGTTCACGCCTGCGGTGCTCGACGCGCTGGAGGCCCACGGTGACAAGAACCTCCGCATCGAGAAGGACGGGGAGTGGCTCTTCGTCTACCGGTACCGGCATCTGGTGAAGCCGGCCGATCTCTCCGCCTTCGTGAACTCGGCGACGCAGCTGGTGGAGGCCTTCGGCTTCCGCGGCTGAGGCACCGCCGGCTCGGCTCCCCGCGTCGGCGAGGTGACATGCGCTCGCTCCACCTTGCGGCGCCTGATCCTCATCCACTAGGGTGCCTCGAAGAGCTCAGAGTAGCGAGCGTCCTGGTACCAAGCGACACAGGACTGCGAATGCCCAACCCCGCCGACAGACCTCCGCGCCCCGGTGATCCTCCGAGTCCGGCCGGCCGGCGCCGGGCGAACGCGGGAGCCCCGGCGCGCGGAAGGCCTCGTGCCAATGCTTCCGCGCAGCTCGCACGCGCGCTTCCACAACGTCTTCTCGAGTTGACGTCGGAGGCCGCCGGTGCGGGGTTGGGGCAGGGAGCCTTCAAGAGAGTCCACTTCCTCGCGCAGACCGGCTATGTGGCCGCAGAGCTCCTGTCGCTCAGCATCAGCGAGAGCGACATGCGTGGCGTGCTCGAGGAGACATCCCGTCAGTTGCGGCTGCGTCGCCAAGCGCTCCGGGAGAAGCTTACGGCGATGGAGACCGGTCGAACGTACACCGGCGGGGGACGTCACATCGTCAAGACCGTGGGGTTCGACATCGGCACGCGACGCCTGGTCATGAAGTATGGCGGATATCCGCTTTCAAGGCTCGTGGAGAGACTCTGGAGGCCGGAGGAGGTCGGAGGCTTCGTCGCGTCGAGGAAGAACCCGCTCATCAGGCTGATGGCCTCCGTCGCGAGACAGGTGCTCGAAGGGTTCGTGTTCAGCCACGGACACAGCGTCATTCACGCGGACATCAAGCTCGACAACATCGTCGTGGATAGCCGGGGCAAGGTGACGCTGATCGACTGGGGCGTGTCCGCCGAGGCCGGTGCGAAGCCGGGTGGAGGAACCGCCGCGTACATTTCCAGGCAGCGTCTGTTCGGGGCGGCGGATGCGGCAGCGAGGCCCACCGAGGACCTCTTCGCCCTCGGCCGGACCTTGTGCTTCATGGTCGCGGGCAGTGACAGGGTCAACCCGCAGGAGGCCCTGGGCACGCTGCGGGGCCTCGATGACACGGCGTTGAGCGAGTTCGTCGACAAGTGCCTCGCCGCGGAGGGCGTTGCAGCGGGCGGATTCTCGTCAGCGGATGAAGCCCTGGACCATCGCTTTCCCGCCTCCGCTCCTCGCGCTCTCGAGTCGCTCTTCATGCAGCACTACGCGAAGCGGTTCTTCACCGCCGAAGAATCCCACCATCTGGCCGAGTTCTATGATCCAGCCGCGACGGCCCGCGCGGCGAGCGAGCGGGCCAAGGCGATGGCCGACGCCGTGCCGCGTCGCCCCATGCCCCCCGATCCACACGCACGCCAGGACTTCGAGAAGCAGTTCCCCACGCTCGTGCATCTCCTGACGACAGTGACGAACCTGGCGGCCGAGGTCGAAGATCTCAGAGACAGGATTCGGAGCAGAAAGGTGGCGAGTGGGGATGCGGCCGCGGCCGCCGCGCGGCCCGCGCCGACGGACGACAATTCGGGCGCTTGACTGCAGTGGAGACCCGACGGCAGACGTCGGGATGTCGAATCTCGTGAGGAGCCGGAGGTTTCCGGGGGATGTGGATGTGAAGGTGGTTTGGAGTTTCCCCTCCCGACGATGATTCGGGCACTACCTCAGCAAGAACGCGATCTGCTCCAGCGGCCACGCACAGTCCGGGCGTCTAACTCGCAGCAGCAGGCATCGGGGGCGGCTGGATCTGCTGCTGCCGCGTGACGTGTCGCTTCCTGGCCAAGTGAACCAGCCCGGCAACGGCACCCACCGCGACCAGCAGCATGAGAATGCCGTACAGGGGCCGGAATGCCAGCCAGCTCACCGCGATGGTCACGAGGCTGAAAGAAGCCGCCACCACGGAGGCGAACAGACCGATGCCCGCACCAAGGAGGGATCCGAGGAGCGGGACGATGTCAGCCAACACCTCGAAGGGCCGGAAGATCAGGAACAGCCCCACGGTCATCAGCAGGAAGCCGGCAAGCCGCAGAATCCACGTGAAGACTTCGTTTCTCTGT
>CAZFIS010000206.1:0-5374 GCA_964519125.1 uncultured Gemmatimonadaceae bacterium
CGCCGCCGGGGAGGCTGGCGCAACCGGGGGACTACGTGACGCTGGTGTTCCTGGTGCGCAGCTCGACCGGCGGGACGCTGGCGCTAGACGCGACGTCATCGCACGGGTGGCAGCTCCTGGGACCAGCCTCTACGATCGAGATCCGGGCGGGCGTCGGCCAGCCCGTCGCCGTCACCGTGGCCGTGCCTTCCTCCGCCGCGGCCGGTGAGCCCGACCACGTCACGTTCTCGGCAGTAGGCGGCGGAGAACAGGCGGCAGCGGCGGCGACCATCGAGATCGCGCGGCATCTGGACCTACGCCTCCAGGCGCCGAGCCAGGTGGCCGTAGGCGATCAGCTTCCGGTGACCGTGATTAACTCAGGCAACGTCGCATCATCAGCCACGGTGGCGGTTACAGCAGGAGGAAAGGCAGTAGGCACCCAAACCGTGGCCGTCGCTCCCGGCAAGAGCCAAATCGTGTCGTTCCCCGTAACGCAGGAGGCTCGCTATCAGGTGAGCCTAATAGTCAACCAAACGGTGCTGGCAGTCAGGTTCGTGGAGACAATCGTCCACGGCGCTCCCAAGCGCTCCGCCTTCATGCTGGCTGGCACTGCCAGCGCCTCGGCCAACACCAACCTCGCTTGGCAGGGCTCTGTTGAGCTCAAAGGCGCCCTCTCCGACCGTGCCAGCCTCAACATGATCCTTCGCGGGGACCGGCTTCTCCGCAGTTTCGCCGAGCTCCGCACGCAGCGTTTCGGCGTTCGGCTCGGCGACCTCGGCGTCGACCCGCTCGGGCTGCCTGCCGTCGGGGGATTCGGAACTTCCGTTCTGTTCGCGCCGGGATCCATTACCCTCGAAGGGACGGCTGGCTGGATTCAGGCGAGCCAGTTTGCTGGGCTATTCGGGCTCGCATATTCGAGGCCAGCGCAGAACCTCGATCTGACCGGTGCCGTGGGTATGCGCGCCGGAGCGCTCACGCTGGCCGGAAGCATGTCCGGCACGTTTGATGGTGGCAAGGCCGAATTCGGCGCCTCGTACGACGGCCAGCGGCTGGCCGCCAACTACAACATGAGCGCGAGCGACACGACCGGATCCTATCGTGTCAACTTCTCGATCGCTGACGGCTTCACGGAGTATGGCCGCTTCAACGCCTCGGCCAGCTACTTCTCCGGGCGGACGTCGGCCTTTGCCCAAGGGACTGTGCCCCTGGGGAGCGAGGCGGGTGGACAGACCCAGGTGGGAGCCTCGACGACATTTGTCTCACTCCCGCATGGTGAGGTCGGGGCGTCTCTAGCGATCGGCGACGCGGAGTCCTACGCTAGCCTTAGTTACCGGCCCGACCTTCGGTTGAGGGTGCAGCCATCGGCCAGCACAGGCGTGGTTTATCGGCCTGCCGACCTCGGATGGGGATTGTCGGCTGACGGGCGGATTGCCCTGGCCCAGCCCCGCGGGAAAGGAGCAGGGTGGACCGCCAGCATTGGGGCGCGGGCTCTGTACTACCCTGCCACGGATGCGCTGCGAGGTCGGCTCAGCGCCAGCGCCCTCAAGGACTCGGCGCCGTGGACGCTGTTCGGGTCGGCTGGCTGGGACCTGGGCACGGGCACCATCGCGCTCAACACCGGCAGCATCTACAGTCTCGGAAACTGGACCGTGCAGCTCGACGCTGGAGGTAGTTACGCTCCCGGATCCTTCGATCCGTGGAGCGCCCAGGTCCAGGTCCAGGGCAGCTTGGCGTTCGATCTGCAGGTGCCCGAGGACGTCGTTCAAGTGACCGGTGGTCGACGGCTCGGCACGCTGCGCGTTCACGTCGACGCCGACGGCGCGCCGCTGAGCGGCGTCGGCCTGGCGATCGGGCGCTACCGCCTCGACACCGGCACCGACGGTACGCTGTCTATCCAGCTTCCCCCAGGGCCGGTGACGGTTGCCGTGGATTTGACGCAACTCGCGGCCAACCTCCAGCTCGTTGGATCCGGCACGCGGACCGTGACCCTGGTGGATCGGGGAACGGCCGACGTCAGCTTCGAGCTTCATCGCACTGCTGCTGTCCGCGGGCACGTCTTGGTCGACAGCAACGGCGACGGCATTGCGGATGTGGGCGCCAAAGGTGTCGTAGCAAACCTCATCGTTCAGGACGCGTTGGGACAGTCCCACGCCGTCCCCAGCGCGCCAGACGGTTCGTACCTCGTGCGCGGCCTTCCCGCAGGCACGACGACAGTGATCGTGCAGAGCACACCATCCGGCTCGGCCGTCGTCGGCCCCGCAAAGAGAGTGATCGACCTCGCCGCCGGCGCCACGGCCGTCGCCGACTTCCTGGTCCGACCCGCCCTGGCACGCGCGACCGTGTTCGGTGGGCCGCGGCTGCGAATCCGCGGTGTTCGGCCGGAGACCGATGCCATCCCTCCCGGCTCGGCGCCGCTGGTCACCGTCACCACTTCGGGTCAGCCTGACCACGTCACGGTGACCGTCAATGGCAGCCGCGCCCCCGCCACCAAGACGGGCGAGGACACGTGGACGGTACGCGTTGCGGTTCCATCAGGAGTTGTGGGCGTCCAGGACTTCGAGGTCCGCGCCGAGAAGGGCGGGACCACCGCCAGCCAGAATGCAGAGTTGGTGATCCGGGCCGGGGCGCCAACGCTTCTAATCTCGCCCATCGGTCTGGTGCAAGCTGGCGCCGCAGCCTCCGTCAAGGTCGAGGTGCTCTTCGATGCGACCAGCGTCACCGCCAGGCTGGCAGGTCAGGCCATCACCACTCTGACGGAGACGTCGCCTGGCAGGTGGCAAGGCGACGTCTCCGTCCCTTCCAGTGCCGCACCTGGCCTACTCGACGTCAAGGTGACAGCGGTTCCGCGCCAGGGGTCCAGCGTCACGCAGACGACACTCCTGCGCGTCGTGGCTCCCTAGCCGCATGGAGTCCATCCCGTTCGGGTGTCCGTCCACGCCTCCTGCGATTTCGGCCCGCATGTGTCGGCGAGACGGACCTCTTCGTGCTGATTGCCTCCACACGAAACTGGCGTACCACGCATCGAGCACGGTCACGATGGCCCACCGAAAACTGGACGCCATCGTGTAAGAGCCGGTGTGGGATCGCCTTCAAGGCGACGTGACCGTGTAGGTCACCACGGCGTCGAAGCTGCCCGGCTGTTCCTGGCCGGTGATCGCGAGGGCGAAGTCCGACGGCGTGATTACCGATACGAAGCCACCAGCGGTGCCGCTTCCCGTGGCTACCACGGACGGCGACGCACCAAGTGGAACGCCCTTAAGGCGAATGGCGCCCGTCGGGAGGGAAGGGCCTGTAGCTGCGAGCGACAACACAGCCGTCAGGCTGTACGATCCTGCCGACCACACGTCGACCGACGTCAAGGTCGTACCGGCGACAGTGGGCGGCAGCGTGCCGCCGATCGCCGCGAAGTAGTTCTGTGGGGAGCTGGCGTAATCGAAGGCCACGGTGTCGCCTCCGGAGATCCTCAAGGCGAGCATTGGTGGGACGGTAACGCGGATGGTATTGGTCACGGAGTTCGCACCGATGAGCGTGTAGGTCACCATGACGGTGTACGTCCCGGCCGGCACCGCTCCCGTGAGATGAAGCCAGTAGTTCACGCTGACCCTGGCGTTCCGAAAGCGCCCTCCCCAGTTCGTGTCGAACACGGTCTGTTGCGAGGTCGAGAGGACGACCTCGGGAACAGCTCCGCGCGTGCTAGAGGTGTAGTCGGCGATCAGCTCGAACGGGACCGGAATGTTGCTTTGGACAACGACCCGGACGTTGCCCCACGCCTGAATGGTGAAGCCGATGGGGTCAGAGGTGGGGTCGGGAGCGATGCGGCCCGGATCGGTGCCGGTGGCCGCGTCGTACACCTGCTGCGTCGTCGGGCTGAACGTCACAGTGCCCAGATCCTGCGCATTCGCGACCGCCCCAAGGAGGGTGACCATAAGCAGGAGAGCAGGAACTGAGTGCAGCCGCACGCGCGCCATGGTTGGACGTCAGTTTCCCAGCTGGAAGGGGAGTTGGCCCACCAACGAGCCACCGCGGGAGTCGTCGATCACAGCCAAGGCGACATAGTACCCGGGCGCGAGATCCTTAGGGAGTGACAGGGCAAGATCACGTTCGCTGTTCCGCATCACCGCTTCATCGCCTACCGGCAAGCTCGCGACCGTCTTGCCGGACTGATCGCGGATCTCAACGCTACCTGAGGCACGCATGAGGGTGTTGCCACTATTGGCAACGACAACCATCAGCTTTCGGACATCAAGGTACATGTCACTCAAGGCGGATCCCTTCGTCTCTGTGCTACTGATCGTCACATATACGATCAGACCCAGCCGCTGCTTAGTGAGAAATCGCGTCCCTTGCCCCGAGGTAGGCGTCGCTGACGTAGAAAAGAAGACAACGGTCTGGTACGTGCCCTTGAGCTTGGAATCCGGTGGCACGACGACGGACACCCGAACGCTCATCTGGCCATGTGCGGGCACTACGATACTCGACGCGCTCGGTTGCACCCATGGTGTCGCGCTGTACTGCGAAGTGCCAGCAGCGAGGAAGCTGAGTTTGCCAGACGAATCCTGGACCCAATCTTCCGTACTCACAGTGAGCGGGGTGTCAGAACTGGCGTTATTGAACACCGTGACTTCGGCACTCGCCGTTCCTCCTACCGGTGCCGCAAGTTCGAGTCGGGCAGGCGACAACCCGATGTCCGCCGCGAGCGCGGCGGACATCGGAGCTCCGATGGCCAGGAGGACAGTGCAGACAAGAACTAGGCTAGAGGACAAGGATCGCACTTCTTTCAGTTGGCAGTCATCGTGTAGAGCACCGTGTAGGTGTAGTTGCCCGGCTGCAACGCGGGGTCAACGTGGAACTGGAAATCGTCGTGTCCCAGAACGGTCCTGATTGCCCCACGGGCCACCGAGAGAGTCACATCGCTTGCAAGTGGTGTCCAGGTTCCATTGGCGTCCACCGAAATGTTGCCCAGGACGGCCTGAGTGTCCGCATTATTGACGGGGTCGGTCACCGTCGTCGTAATGGTGGCACCGTTCACGGCATTCGTGTAGGCCTGCAGGTCCTGGAAGTTGTTGGCGTCGGGCTTGATGGTGGTACCCATGGCAGTCATGAAGTTGCTCGCTGTCAGTGTGAACACAACGTCCGACGCCGTAGTCGAGGTGCTTCCATCGCCGACGAGCGCCATCGCCAGTACGGTAGGCAGAATGACCTGCACCGAGTGTGATGCCGTAGGATCACTGGTCGCGTTGTTAGTCCAAGTCTGTGCCATCGCGACGCCGCCAAGCAGAATGAGACCAACGAGAAGCGCGGTGAACGGAACCTTTTTCATGTCTTTCCCTCCGGAATGATACTTCGGCCGGTCGCGCTACTAGCTCCACCTGTCCCAAGCGCCCGAATACAGGAT
>CAZFIS010000207.1:0-5309 GCA_964519125.1 uncultured Gemmatimonadaceae bacterium
GGGACGGGGTTGGGGCTTCCCATCGTGAAGCAACTGGTGGAAGCTCATGGTGGAAGCATCGAAGTTGAAAGTGAGCCGGGGCGGGGGACGCGCATGCGCGTGAGCCTCCCCATGAACGGCGTGGACGTAGCGGGGGACGGATGAGCGAGACGCTTCTGGTGGTCGACGACGAGCCTCGTATCCGGCGCATCATCGAGATGGCGCTGGAGGACCGGGGCTACGCGGTGCTCACCGCGGCGTCGGCCGAAGAGGCCCAGACGCTCCTGGCCGGTGAGTCGGTGGATCTGGTGGTCGCGGACCTCCAGTTGCCCGGACGATCCGGGCTCGAGCTTCTCGCCGACATGCGCAGGCGGCACATCGACCTCCCGTTCATCCTCATCACGGCGTTCGGCACCGTCGAAAGCGCCGTGGAGGCGATCAAAGCCGGCGCGTACGATTACGTGCTCAAGCCGTTCGGGATGGAGGAGTTGGAGGCCCTCGTGGGGCGTGCGCTGGAGGCGCGCCGGGCGGAGGTCGAGGCCGGGGCCCTGGAGAGCGCCGACGCGGACAGCGGTTCCGGGGTCGTGGCGCACAGCCGGGCCATGACCCGCGTCTTCTCCTTGGTCGACCAGGTGGCGGATCAGCCCACCACCGTGCTGGTCACCGGGGAGACGGGTGTGGGCAAGGAAGTCGTGGCGCGCGCGCTCCACCAGCGCTCCGCCCGCCGGGACCATCCGTTCATCGCCGTGAACTGCGCGGCCATTCCCGGCGATCTCCTGGAGGCCGAGCTCTTCGGGGCCGCGCGCGGAGCCTACACCGGTTCCGTGAAGGACCGCCCGGGCAAGGTGGAGGTCGCGGACGGGGGCACCCTCTTCCTGGACGAGATCGGCGACATGCCGCTCGCGCTCCAGCCCAAGCTGCTGCGTGTCCTGGAAGAGGGGACGGTGGAGCGCCTCGGCTCGAACGTGACTCGGCGCGTCGACGTACGGGTGGTGGCGGCGACGCACCGGGACTTGGCGGCGCTCTCCGACCAAGGCCGGTTCCGCCAGGATCTGTTCTACCGGATCAACGTCTTCCCCGTCCACATTCCGCCCCTGCGAGAGCGCCCCGAGGACGTCGAGCACCTGGCGCGGCTCGCGCTCCAGCGCTTCGGAGGACGGCTCGGCGTCGACGCCCGACTGGCCCCCGGCATGCTGGAGAAGCTGCTCGCCCATCGCTGGCCCGGAAACGTGCGTGAGCTCATGAACATCCTCGAGCGGGCGGTCATCCTCGCGGACGACGGGCTCGTCGAAGAAATCGAGTTCGATGCTCCCCGCGGCGGGGCCGCCCACGAGACGGCTGCCAAGACGCGTGAGGTCGTGCCCCTCAGCGACGCGGTCGCCTCCGCGGAGCGCTCCGCGATCGAGGCCGCGCTCGAGCGCACGGGCGGCAACAAAGCTCAGGCCGCCCGACTCCTGGGCATCAGCGTCCGCACACTCTGGTACAAGCTCGAGAAGCTCGACCTTCGCTGAAGGCCCGCGCACGTCGGCCTGGAGACGGCTGCAGCGCTCGTCCCGTTCCCCACCGCGGCGGCGCGGTTCCTACCCGTTGATCGTGAGCGAGTTGGTGGATGCGTCGTACGTGGCCTGGTAGTGATGGAGGTTCCCCGTGGGCTGTCCCCCCTGCCAGTCCCCCTGGATGTTGTAACGGGATCCGTGCACCGTGCACTGGAACTGGCTGCCCGTCCACTGCACGAGCCCGCCCTGGTGGGGACAGATGAGCGAGTACGCGCCCCAGTTGCCGCCTCCGAGGTTGGCGATCGCGATGGGGAAGCCGCCGTGGTTGAGGGCGACCACGCCTCCCGAGCTCGCCAGGGCAGGGTAGTCCGACACCTTGATCGTGAAGTTGCCGCCGAGCGTCGGCCCCGTAGCGCCCCCCGCGCTGCACGAGGCGGCCGTGCCGGCCAGCGCCGCGAGGACGGCGAGCTTGATGCTCTCGGTGAGGAATCCGCGGCGGTCCATGCCCGCGTTGTCGTGCGCGCCGATCATCGGCAGGGTCAGGCTCTTCGATTCGGTGCTCATGGTGCGGTTACCTCCGCGGCGGCCCAGCCTTGAGGGTTCTTGTCACTGTGGTAGACCGTGCCCTTGTCGACCACGACCTGGCCGTTCTGGATGCTGATGGCATAGCGGTCCATGTTCCGGGTCGCGCGACCCTTCTCGTACACGCCCTCCGGCGAGTACTCGGAGTGATGCTTCGTGCACCGGAACATGTGGTGGTCCGGAAGCCACTTGAGCAGCGCGTGCTGGTGTGGGCACGCCAGCGAGAACGCCATGAGCGTGCCCTGGTAGCGGACGAGGATGATCTCCTCCTCGCGGTCGACGTGCACGCCGTCGTCGGACGGAATCGGGTAGCGTGGCTCGTCCGGGGTGGCCGAGCGGATCCATCGGATCGGTGCCGCGGCCAGCGCTTCGGGCAGCCCTCCCAGGAAGGCGGCGGCCAGCGTCGCGCCCAGCCCGATCCGGAAGAAGTCTCGCCGACCGACCGACGAGGCGCACGCTTCGCACGCGTCGTCCGGCGGCTCGACGGAGGGAAGCTTCAACATCGGCATATCGATTCGTTCTCCTCGTTCCATGCAACAGGTCAGCTGTAAACCGTGAGGGCCACGCCGGCGAGCACCGTCACCATCCAGAGTCCCATGCTCCTGAGTGCCGAGCGCCTCAGACGGCGGAACGCCGTGGGCTCGTCGGGCTCATCGACCAGGCGCTCCCCGGCCCGCTTCAGGACCCAGCCGTTGGCCAGCAGAAGCAGGACCGCGAACATCTTCAGCCAGAAGATCTTCGAGACGAGATAGGTCTTGGGATCGGCGGCGGTCATGGCGAGGCCGCTCAGCACAACCACACCGAGTCCGATCAGGATCACCGTGTGCGCCTGACCGAGCTCCCGCGCCACGTCCTCGCGGCTGGGCGCTGGGTGGCGCCCGCTCCTCAGTACCGCCCGGTCGAGACCGAACGCGAGGCCCCCGGCCGCGAACAGTCCACCGAGGTGAAGGAACGTGATGATCAGCTCGGTGGCGTTCGAGTAGTTGTAATAGTTGATCCAGGGCGCGAGGACATCCGCCAGGGCCTTGGCCAGAGCCGCCATGGTCCGTCCTCAGTCGTGGTGGAACGGAGGCAGCATGATGGCGTAGCCGATCGTCGCCGTGAGCATCGAGGCGATGGCCACGTTCTTGTGCAGCTTTCGCTTGTCGTGGCCGAGGAAGGCATAGCGGCCATGGAGCTTGTACGCCGTGATCCCGGTGGCGACGAATCCCGCGTCGGAGAGGAGCATCAGCGCGCCGTGGAGCAGGCGGCTCGTGCGCCCGTAGGGGTCGTGGCGTCCCTCCCACAGGTTCATTCCGCCCGTGATCGTGTTCACGATGAAGAGAGCACCGACTCCCATGGCCAGGCCGCGGTGCACCCCTCGGGTCCATCTGGGCGCGTTCGGCTTCATCAGGCGGTTGCCGACGTACCACTCGCCGGCGAACAGGGGCAGCGTCAGGTAGCTCGCCCACTTGTGGATCTTCAGGCGGGTATAGTACGCGTCGCTGTACGCGATGATTTGCGGCGGTCCCGCATCCGGGCCGCCGGGGGAGGCGGCGGACCGGACCGGGAGCGCAGGGACGGCGAGTGCAGCCGAAGGAGCAGACTCCGGGTACACCGCCGCGGCCGACACGGCCTCCGGTTGGAGGCGGGCGGCGGCCGAAAGAGAATCGTGGCCCACCGGGGCCACCGGGGTGAGCGTGAGCGCCGCGGCGGCGAGAACGTTGACGAGCATGAACCCGTGGGGTTGGGGGCCAGAGGCGATTCGAACGCCTCCCCCGGGGAGCAAGCGGCGCGCCAGGTGTCCATATTTCGTGTAAGTCGTTGTTCTGTATTGCGTTGGGTCGTGTGAGAGATGGCCGTCCATCCTGTGAAGGCGTGCAAGACCCTGCACATGCGTGCGCCTTGTTGCACGGCATCCCGTTCGATGGACGATCCGGGGCCCTCCCCTTCTGCGCTCGGCGTTGCCGTCGTAGGTTCATGATGCCGCCAGGGGCATCCCGTGCGAGCGGGATTGAGAGTGACCCTTGGAACCTGATCCGGTTGAAACCGGCGGAGGGAGAGCGGCCACGGGAGCTCTCCGGGGCCGTTTGCGTTCGTGCCGTTCGCCTTCCTCCGATCCGTACCTGCCCTGGAGTGCGCAGCCATGAGCGAGATCCACAACCTGCCCGTCGCGAATGGAAACGGCCGTCGAGTCGCTCCCGAAACGCCTGACGTGGGCACGGACTACCCGAACGCCTTCCCGAACTCGCACAAGATCTTCGTGCAGGGCAGCCGCGGCGTGCGCGTGCCGATGCGGGAGATCCGACTGACCGGCGGCGAGCCTGCGCTCCGCGTCTACGACACGAGCGGTCCCCTCGGCATCGACGTGCGCCAGGGGCTTCCCCCGCTCCGCGAGGCGTGGATCCTGGAGCGCGGCGACGTGGAAGAGCGCGGGCGCACCCGCACGCCCGCGCCGGACGTGGAGATGCCCGAAGCGCTACGGCGCCGGACCCTGCGCGGCACGGGCGGCGTGACCCAGATGGTCTACGCCCGCCGGGGCGAGATCACGCCCGAGATGGAGTTCGTGGCGATCCGCGAGGGGATGGAGCCCGACTTCGTGCGCGCGGAGGTCGCGCGGGGCCGGACGATCATTCCGGCCAACATCAACCACCCCGAGCTCGAGCCGATGACGATCGGGCGCGCCTTCAAGGTGAAGATCAACGCGAACATCGGGAACTCCGCGGTCAGCTCCTCGATCGAGGAGGAGGTCGAGAAGCTCCGCTGGGCGACGCTCTGGGGCGCAGACACGGTGATGGACCTGTCGACGGGCAAGAACATCCACGAGACGCGCGAGTGGATCCTGCGGAACTCGCCGGTGCCGATCGGCACGGTGCCGATCTACCAGGCCCTCGAGAAGGTCGACGGCGTGCCCGAGGAGCTCACCTGGGAGATCTACCGCGACACGATCATCGAGCAGGCGGAGCAGGGCGTGGACTACTTCACCGTCCACGCGGGCGTGCTCCTTCGCTACATCCCGATGACGGCCAACCGGCTCACGGGCATCGTGTCGAGGGGCGGCTCGATCCTCGCCAAGTGGTGCATGGCGCACCACCAGGAGAACTTCACCTACACGCACTTCCGCGAGCTGTGCGAGATCATGGCCGCCTACGACGTCTCGTTCTCGCTGGGCGACGGCCTCCGCCCCGGGAGCATCCGCGACGCGAACGACGAGGCGCAGTTCGCCGAGCTGAAGACGCAGGGCGAGCTCACGCGCATCGCCTGGGAGCACGG
>CAZFIS010000208.1:0-5290 GCA_964519125.1 uncultured Gemmatimonadaceae bacterium
CTGCGCGACGCGATGGTGGCGTCGGCCTCGCTCGACATCTTCAACAACCACGCCGCCCGGGTACGCATGGCGAGCATCGCCCAGACGATCAACGTCCTCCAGTCGATGCTGCTCACGAAGGGCGACACGGTCGTGCGGACCCCGACCTACTGGGTCTTCCAGATGTACACGGTGCATCACGACGCGACGCTGCTCCCCATCTCGCTGCATGCGGGCAGCTACGTCTACGGTGATGACAGCATCCCCGCGGTGAGCGCGTCGGCCTCGCGGGACTCGCTCGGCGTGACGCACATCACGATGAGCAACCTCGACCCGGACCACGCGCGAACCGTCTCGACCGACATCCGGGGTGAGGGCGTCTCGAGCGTGAGCGGCCGCATCCTCACGGCTCCGACCATGCAAGCGCACAACACGTTCGCGCATCCCGACGCGGTCGAGCCCCGGGAGTTCGACGGCGCGACGCTCTCGGGCAACAAGCTCACGGTGCAGCTTCCGCCGAAATCGATCGTGGTGCTGACGTTGAAGTGAGGACGCGGGGGGCGCCGACGGGTTGGCGAGCGCCGGCGCCCCTACCCCCTCAACACAACCCCTCCGGAGCGGGTCCTTGAAGGCGGATCGCTCCCTGCCCGCAGGGGTAGGACGGTCCTTGTCGCGCCTCCCGCACATGTCCCCGCACATGTCGAACCCTCGATCCATCGAGCCATGCGCCGACTCACGGTTCTCGCCTGCCTGACGGTCCTCCTCGTGAGCATCCGGGCTCCGCAGCTGGACGCCCAGACCTCATCGTCTTCGTCTTCCTCGAGCGTCGCGCCCGCGACCCCACCGAATGCCCTGCCCGCGGCGCAAGCCGAGCTCCCGAAGGCCACCGGCACACATTCCTTCGCGCGGCGGCTCGCCACGGGACTCGGGGGCGCCGTACTCGGTGCGTTCGTGGGCTACTTCTTTTCGGAAGTCGCGCTCGGCGATTGGGATCAACAAGCCGGCCACGGCAACATCAGGCGCGCGGTATGGGCGGGGGCGGGCGGGGCGGCCGGTCTCACCCTCGGCTTCTCGTTCCCGATCGGGGGGCGAGGCGGCTCGCCCGGCGAAGCGGTCCCGCAGGGGATGTTCCCCACCGGTCGCTCCGTGATCTTGGCGAACGAAATCGCGGGCTCCGGCGCGTCCACGGCCTACGACGCAATTCGCGCCCTCCGCCCCGAGTGGCTCCAGCGCCGTCAGTCGCACTACGGGCAGACCCAGGCCGAAGCCACCATCCCGGTCTATCTCGGCAACCAGCTCCTGGGCACCCTCGACGAGCTCAGCACGATCTCCGCGCAGAACGTCAAGGAGATCCGCCGCTACGACGCAGCCCAGGCGACGCTCCTCTGGGGGCCCGGCAACGCCGAAGGCGCGATCCAGGTCATCACGAAGTAGTGAGGCGGAGCGGAGCGAACGCTTGATGTCTTCTCCTTCCGGGTCGTCCGCGATCCGGTGTCGGGCGCTCACCAAGCGCTACAAGGATGTGCTCGCCGTCGACGGCCTCGACCTCGAGGTGCGCTCGGGCGAGTGCTTCGGGCTGCTCGGTCCCAACGGCGCGGGAAAGACGACGACCGTCGAGATGCTCGAGGGCCTCGTGCCGCCCGACGGCGGCGACATCGAGGTGCTCGGCCTCCGCTGGGAGCACGACGAGCGGGCGCTCCGGCAGAGGCTCGGGGTCGCCCTCCAGGAGACCCGCCTCGCCGACCGGCTGACCGTCGAGGAAGTGATCCGCCTCTTCCGCAGCTTCTATCGCAACGGCAACTCCGCCGAGGAGGTGCTCGACCTCGTGGAGCTACGCGAGAAGCGCGGCTCCTGGGTGGAGAAACTCTCGGGAGGCCAGCGGCAGCGGCTCGCGATCGCGTGCGCGCTGGTGGGAAGCCCGGACATCCTCTTTCTCGACGAGCCGACGACCGGTCTCGACCCGCAGTCGCGCCGCCAGCTCTGGGACGTGATCGAGACCTTCAAGCGCCGTGGCGGCACGATCGTGCTCACCACGCACTACATGGAGGAAGCGGAGCGGCTGTGCGACCGGGTGGCGGTCATGGACCACGGCCACGTGATCGCGCTCGGCTCCCCGCGCGAGCTGATCGCCTCGCTCGGCGCGGGCCATGTCATCGAGATCGTGATCCGTGACGGCGGGGACGCGCCTCCCGAGGACGTGGTGGCCGCCCTGCCCGGCGTGCAGGCGGCGCGCAGGGAGGGGCCGCGCTACAGCCTCACCGTCACCGAGCCCCACCGGGTGCTCCCCTTGCTCGTGGCCGAGCTCGAGCGGCGCGGCGTGGAGATGTCCGAGCTCCTGACGCACCAGGCGAGCCTCGAGGATCTCTTTCTGAGCCTGACCGGGCGGCATCTGAGGGAGGAGTGATGGGCTACTTCGGCCCGCTCGGGCAACTCACGCTCGCCCGCTTCCGGGAGCAACTCCGCCAGCCGGAGGTGCTCTTCTGGGTGTTCGCCTTCCCGCTGCTGCTCGCCGTGGCACTCGGCCTCGCGTTCCGCAATCGCCCACCCGACGTGGTGCACGTCGCCATCGAGGCCGCGCCCGGCGCCGACTCGCTCGCCGCCCGTCTCGAGCGCGTACATGGGTTCGACGTGTCGGTCCTGCCCGCGGGCGAGGCGAGCGCCGCGCTGCGTACCGGCGCCGTCGCCGTGGTCGTCGAGCCGGGCGACTCGCTCGTCTACCGCTACGACCCGACGCGCTCCGAGAGCCGCCTGGCGCGCCTCGCCACGAACGACGCGCTCCAGCGCTCGCTCGGCCGCGAGGACCCCGTCGCCACGGTGGACCGGACCGTCACCGAGCGGGGCTCGCGCTACATCGACTTCCTCATCCCCGGCCTGCTCGGCCTCAACCTGATGGGGACGGGGATGTGGGGCGTGGGCTACGCGGTGGTCGACGCCCGGCGCCGTAAGCTCATGAAGCGGCTCCTGGCCTCGCCGATCCGGCGAAGCCAGTACCTGCTCTCGTTCATCGCCGCGCGCCTCATTCTCCTGACGCCCGAGGTGGCCGTGCTGGTCAGCTTCGGCGCGCTCGCCTTCGGCGTGCCGGTGCGCGGCTCGATCGCGAGCCTCGCCTTCCTGTCCGTGCTCGGCGCGATGACGTTCGCCGGGCTCGGGCTGCTGACCGCGAGCCGCGTCCAGACCGTCGAAGCCGTCTCCGGGCTCATGAACCTGGTCATGCTCCCGATGTGGGTGCTCTCCGGAGTCTTCTTCTCGTCCGCGAACTTCCCCGCGCCGATGCAACCGTTCATCCAGGCGCTTCCTCTCACGGCGTTGAACCACGCCCTCCGCGCCGTGATGCTCGACGGGGCCCCCCTGGCGGCGGTTGCCGGCTCCATCGCGATCTGCGCGGCGTGGGGGGGCGTGTCGTTCGCCCTTGCCCTGAGGATCTTCCGGTGGCGTTGACGGATGAGCGATCTTTATCATCACCCCTCCCAAGCTCTGGTTGATGGCGTTCCATCCAACCCGATATTCGCTCGAACGATTTCGGAGCACCCGGCTCCGGATCTCCCTGCTGGCCCATCCATGAGGTCGTCCCGTGTGCTCCGAGACCCCTGACCGCTCTTCGCAAGACCGCCGCAGCTTCCTGAAGACCACCGGTGTGGTGACGGCCGGCGCCGCCATGCTCCCCTGGTTCGATTGGGGCAACCTCGCCGCCCAGACCGCCGAGGCCGCGGCGGGCGCCGCGGCCCCGGCAGGTGCGATCCCGACAGAGTGGGTGGTGCAGCCATTCGCGCTCGGACAGGTGAGCCTCGCCGAGAGCCTGTTCACGCAGAAGCGCGACCGCATGCTCAACTACGCGAAGAACTACGGGAGCGCCACGGATCCGTTCGCAGGGCCGGACCGGCTGCTCAGCATCTTCCGTGCGAACGCGGGGCTCGACACGAAGGGCGCCAGAGCGGTGGGCGGCTGGGAGAGCGCGACCGGATATCTGCGCGGCCACTATGCCGGCCACTTCATGAGCATGCTGTCGCAGGCCTACGCGAGCACGGGCGACGAGATCTACAAGAAGAAGCTCGACTACATGATCGCGGGGCTCGCGGAGTGCCAGACCGCGCTGGCCGCGGCGGCGGCGAAGCCGACGCCCCGGGTGCCGGGTCCACACGGCGGCGGCGCGCTGAAGCTCTCCGGGTCGCCGATCGGGCTGGCCGAGCACGTGCGCCTGCCCGCCGGCCTCGTGGACCGCCTGCACGACTTCACCGTCGCGACGTGGATCAACCTCGGCGAGTACGCAGCCGACGAACTCCCGCCGTCGAACCGGAACCAGGGCCCCTCGACGCTCAACAACCAGGCGGCCGTGTTCGACTTCGGGAGCCCGAACCCGGAGTACGCCGAGGCTCCGCTCTCGCACATGTACCTGATCGTGCGCGAGTCGGACCGGAACCCCGTGCCCCGCTTCGCGATCACCACGAGCGGGCGCGACGGAGAGCAGGCGGTCGAGGGCAAGGACGCGATCCCCGTGAACGCGTGGACGCACCTCGCCGTGACGCGCTCGGGCAGCACGGTGACGCTGTACGTGAACGGCGCGGCCGTGGCAAGCAACGACGCCGTGGCGCTCGCGCCCGCCGACCTGGGCGGCACGAAGGACAACTGGATCGGGCGGAGGCAGTTCCCGCAGCGGGCCGTCTCGTACCTGAACGCGGTCCTCGACGACTTCCAGATCTACAGCCGCGCGCTTCCGGCCGAGGAGGTGCGCGCGCTCGCGACGGCGAAGGCAGCGATCGCGAAAGGCGGCGACGTGGCATGGTACCGCTTCGACGAGACGGACGGCCCGAAGGCGCTCGATTCGTCGGGCAACGGACGTGACGTCGAGATCGTCGCGCCGACCGACGGGCGCCGCCATCCCGGATTCCTCGCCGCGTATCCCGAGACCCAGTTCATCCGCCTCGAGGAGTTCTGCACGTACGGAAGCACACAGGGGATCTGGGCGCCCTACTACACGCTGCACAAGATCATGGCCGGGCTCATCGACGCGCACACGCTCGCCGGCAGCCAGCAGGCGCTCGAGGTGCTGACCGGCCTCGGTGACTGGGCGCACAGCCGCCTCTCCGAGCTGGAGGAGGAGCAGCTTCGGCGCATGTGGGACATCTACATCGCCGGGGAGTACGGCGGCGTGAACGAGAGCCTCGCCGAGCTCCATGCGCTCACGGGCAAGCCCGAGTACCTCGCCGCGTCACGCTGCTTCGACAACCTCGCCGTGCTCGAGCCGACGATCGCCGACACCGACATCCTCGACGGCCGGCACGCCAACCAGCACATCCCCCAGTTCACGGGCTAC
>CAZFIS010000209.1:0-5265 GCA_964519125.1 uncultured Gemmatimonadaceae bacterium
CGCCCTCGACCGCCCCCACCATCCCCTCCAGCGAGAGGTATCCGAGCGAGTCCACCGCGAGCGTCTTCTCGATCTCGGGGATCGACAGCCGCGCCCCCATGAGCTCGGCCTTGGTGGGCATGTCGATCCCGTAGAAGCACGGGAAGCGCACGGGAGGGCTCCCGATGCGGAAGTGGACCTCTGTCGCGCCACACTGGCGTAGCATACGCACCAGGCTCCGGCTCGTCGTCCCCCGGACCAGCGAGTCGTCCACGACGACCACGCGCTTACCCTCCAGAACCTCCCGGACCGGGTTGTACTTCATGCGCGCGCCGAAGTCGCGGTCCTTCTGGGACGGCTGGATGAACGTGCGTCCCACGTAGTGGTTGCGCAGGAGCCCCAACTCGAAGGGGATGCCACTCTCCTCGGAGAAGCCGAGTGCCGCGGAGTTCGCGCTGTCCGGCACCGAGACCACCGCGTCGCCCTCGACCGGGTGCTCGCGGGCGAGCTGCCTGCCGAACGCGCGCCGCGCCCGATCGACGCTGATGCCCCAGATCCGTGAGTCGGGCCGCGCGAAGTACACCAGCTCGAAGATGCACGGCTGGGGCCGCTCCGCCGGGGGCAGGAAGCGCAGGCGCGTGACCCGGCCGTGTCGGATCTTGACGACCTCTCCGGGCTCGAGGTCCCGCACGTACTCCGCGCCGAGGATGTCCAGCCCGCACGTCTCGCTCACCACGACGTGCCCCTCGCCCTTGCGTCCCAGGATCAGCGGTCGGAAGCCCCGCGGGTCCCGCACGGCGTAGAGCGTGTCCCCGACGGAGAGCACGAGCGAGAACGCCCCTTCCAGGTACGTGATCGCCTCGTCGATCTGCGCGTCGACCGTGTCATGACGCGACTTGGCGACCAGGTGCACGAGGATCTCGGAGTCCGAGGACGTCCGGAAGATGGCACCCTCGTCCACGAGGCGGTTCTTCAGGTCGAGGTGGTTCGTGAGGTTGCCGTTGTGGGCCAGCGCCATGTCTCCCCGGGAGTACCGGGCCTGGATGGGCTGGACGTTCTCGAGGCGGCTTCCCCCGGCGGTCGAGTAGCGGACGTGGCCAACGGCGGTCGAGCCCGTCAGCTTCGCCAAGGATGCCGCGTTGAAGACCTCGGAGACGAGGCCCACACCCTTGTGGGCGCGGACCGTACCGTCGTCGTCGATGGCCACGATCCCGGCCGATTCCTGCCCACGGTGCTGGAGCGAGTACAGGGCGAGGTAGGCGAGCTCGGCGGCGTTCTCGAGCCCGCTCACCCCGACCACGCCACACTCCTCGTGCGGCGCTTCGTCGAGGTGATGGGCCGGGAGATCCACGGCTCCGTGGGGCTCCTGCCCCTCCGGAGCCGCGAGCACCGGCAGCACACGGTGGGTGGTGGAAGCCATGCTCAGGCCCCCGACGCGGGAGCGGCGTCCATGATCCGTCCGAGCGATCCGAAATATGCGTCCATGAGTCGATCCATCGTGGTGTCGATCGATCCGTTGCGAGCGTGGATGCGGAACGTGCCTCCCGGCGCGCCCACCTTCCCGATCACCTTCCCGGGCACGCCGTGGCGCTCCGCGAGGCGGAGCACCTCCTCCGCCTGGTCCGGTGCGCACGAGACGACCACCCGGCCGTGGCCCTCCGCGAAGAGGGCGGCGACGGGGGGCAACTCGTCGTCGAGCCTGACTGTGAGACCCGGCGGGGTTTCCCCGCCCGCCAGGGCGCTCTCGGCCAGGGTACAGGCGAGGCCGCCCTCGGCGCAGTCGTGCGCCGAATGGAGGCGACCCTGCTGGATCATGGTCAGCACCGCGTGCTGAAGGCGACGCTCGGCCAACAGATCCACGGCAGGTGGACGTCCCGCCACGCGGCCCTGGGTCACGTACAGGTACTCCGAGCCCCCGAGCTCGTCGGTGTTCGCTCCGAGCAGGATGATCGTGTCGCCTTCCCGCTGGAACGCGTGCCCGGTGATGTGTGCGGTGTCCTCTACGACGCCCACCATGCCGATCACCGGCGTGGGATAGATGGCCCGCCCGTCGGTCTCGTTGTAGAAGGAGACGTTGCCCCCGGTCACGGGTGTCTCGAACAGCGAGCAGGCCTCCGCCATGCCGCGCACGGACTCCCGGAACTGGTAATAGATGTGAGGCTTGAGTGGGTTGCCGAAGTTGAGGCAGTTCGTGATCGCGGACGGCACCGCACCGACGCACACGACGTTGCGCGCCGCCTCCGCTACGGCGGCCAGCCCTCCCTGGTACGGGTCGAGATACGTGAAGCGACCGTTGCAGTCGGTGGCGACGGCCACCGCCTTCTTCGTTCCGCGAATGCGGATCACGCCCGCGTCGCCCCCGGGGCGGACGGCCGTGCCGGTGCGGACCGTGGTGTCGTACTGGTGATAGACCCACTGCTTGGACGCCACGGTAGGCGAGCCCAGCAGCTTCAGGAAGCCCTCGGTGAGGTCGCCCCGGGGCTCGGCGGCGTCCGAGATGTCCTCGTTCCGGAGCGCCTCGATCTCCGGACTCTCCACCCCTTCGCGCTCGTAGGTGGGACATCCCTCGGTGAGCGGCAGGGCGGGGATATCGGCGACCGGCACGCCGTGCTCGAGCACGCGGAAGCGTCCGTCGTCGGTCACCCGTCCGATCACGGCGGCCTCCAGCTCCCACTTCTCCAGGATGCGGCGAACCTCGTCCTCCTTGCCGGCCTCGGCCACGACGAGCATGCGCTCCTGCGACTCGGACAGGAGGATCTCGTAGGGCGTCATCCCCTTCTCGCGCACGGGCACGGCGTCCATCTCGATCTCGACACCGTTGTTCGCCCGGCCCGCCATCTCGGACGCGGACGACGTGATGCCGGCCGCACCCATGTCCTGGATGCCGGTGATCACGCCGCTCTCGATCAACTCGAGGCTCGCCTCGAGGAGCAACTTCTCCGTGAAGGGGTCACCGACCTGCACCTGGGGGCGGCTCGCCTCGTCCGAGTCCTCCGAGAGCTCCTCGCTTGCGAAGGTGGCACCGTGGATGCCGTCCCTCCCCGTGCGCGCCCCCACGGCCATGAGCGTGTTGCCCACGCCCGAGGCCGACGCGGTGATGATCTCGTCCTTCTTCATGAGTCCCACGCACATCGCGTTGACCAGGGGATTGCCCTCGTAGCCCCGGTCGAAGACGACCTCTCCGCCGATGTTCGGGATGCCCATGCAGTTCCCGTAGTCGCCGACGCCCTTCACGACGCCGGCGAACAGGTAGCGCACGCGGGGGGAGTCGAGATCGCCGAAACGCAGCGAGTCGAGCACGGCGATGGGTCGGGCGCCCATCGTGAAGATGTCGCGCAGGATCCCGCCGACGCCGGTGGCGGCGCCCTGGTAGGGCTCCACGGCCGAAGGGTGGTTGTGCGACTCGATCTTGAAGGCGACGGCGTAGCCGTCCCCCACGTCGATCACGCCCGCGTTCTCCCCTGGTCCCTGGATCACCCACGGGGCTTGCGTGGGCAGGAGCCGCAGGAGCCGCTTCGAGTTCTTGTAACCGCAGTGCTCCGACCACATCGCGCTGAAGATGCCCAGCTCCGTGAAGGTCGGGGTGCGCCCGAGCACGTCGCGGAGGCGGGTGTATTCCTCTTCGGACAGGCCGTGGTCGGCGACGAGCTCGGGGGTGACGTCGGGGTCGCCGGGGCGGGGGAGAGGCTCGCTCATCGGGTTCCCGCGGGCGAGAGGCTGCCGAGGAGCGACGTGAACACTTCCACGCCGTCCGAGGAGCCGAGGATCGGCTCCATCGCACGCTCGGGATGCGGCATCATGCCCAGCACATTGCCCCGGTCGTTGAGGATACCTGCGATGTTGTTGCGCGAACCGTTGGGATTGGCCTCAGGTGTCGCTTCGCCGCGCGAATCGACGTAACGGAAGACGACTCGGCCCTCTCCCTCGAGCGCGTCCAGGGTCTCCTGGTTGGCCACGAAGTTGCCCTCCCCGTGTGCGATCGGGATCCTGAGGACGCGTCCCTGCTCGTACTCGTTCGTGAAGAGGGTGTCCGTGCGCTCGACCTTCAAGAGGACGTCCCTGCCCTCGAAACGCAGAGATGCGTTCCGCACGAGCGCGCCGGGGAGGAGTCCAGCCTCGCACAGGACCTGGAATCCGTTGCAGATGCCCAGGACGGGACGGCCCGTCCCGGCGTACGCGACCACGTCCTCCATGACCGGGCTCATCCGGGCGATCGCTCCGGCTCGGAGGTAGTCGCCGTAGGAGAACCCGCCGGGAAGCATCACGGCGTCGAAGCCCTCGAGGCCGCGCTCCCGGTGCCAGACGAACGTTGCGTCCCCGCCCACCTGCTGCACCGCCTTGTACAGGTCGTAGTCGCAGTTGGAGCCAGGGAACGTGACGACTGCGACCCTCATGCCGATGCTCCCTCCATCTCGCCCTTGACGGCGACTTCGAAGTCCTCGGTCACAGGGTTGGCGAGAAGCTTTCGGCACATCGCCTCGGCCGTCTCGTGCGCAGCCTCTTCCGACTCGGCCTCCAGGTCGAGATAGAGGACCTTGCCGACGCGGACTTCCTCCACGCCCGTCCATCCCAGGGAATGGAGAGCGTGGTGGATGGCCTTCCCTTGGGGATCGAGAAGACCGGGTCTTGGCTTCACGAGAACTTCGAGCAGAAAACGGCTCAAACGTCTTCCTCCGGTGTCGAGGCGAGTCCGCCCTGCGGGCCGGTCTCGCGTCTGGTTCCGAGATCGTATTCCACCGCGCGCACCTCCGCGCGGGCGTCATCCAGGTCGTCCTCGTCCACATCCAACAGGGGGTCGCCTCCCGGAAGGCGGTCCAGGAGTCCGAGGAGAACGGACTTGAGGAGACCCCACACTGCATAGAGCAGGAGCGCGGGGAAGAAGAAGTAACGGGGCTCCGTCAGAGCGGCGAAGAAGCACGCCAGCAGGAACACCGTGTTCGCCAGTCCCGCCGGCGAGCGGAGGCCGATGCGTGGTACCTTGCCGTATGGTACATGGCTCACCAGAAGTACGGCGAGCAGCACCATGCCGACGCCGGCCACCTGGTGCCAGGGGACGCTCCCCAGGTAGGCGTCGAAGAAGGCGGTTTGGCTGAACGGGTAGTACGAGGCCAGCAGCATGCCCGCTGCGGGGGAGGGAAGCCCGTGGAAGTACCGCTTCGCCTCTCCTCCCTGCTCGACGTTGAAGCGGGCCAGGCGTACGACGATGGCGGTCACGTAGACGTACGAAAGCGTCCAGCTCCACTGCGTGTCGAAGAAGAAGAGCTGGTACATGATGTAGCCGGGGGC
>CAZFIS010000210.1:0-5252 GCA_964519125.1 uncultured Gemmatimonadaceae bacterium
TGGGGAAGGGCTCCTTCGACGAGCACTACGACGCGCTCTGTTCCATCGCCGAACGGGCGCAAGACGTGAAGGACGCGCTCGTTCGCGCCGTGGACGAGGACACCCGCGCGTTCGACGTCGTACTGGCCGGGATGCGCATGCCGCAGGACACCGCCGAGGAGAAGGCGGAGCGTGCCCGCGCGATCCAGGCGGGCTACAAGGAGGCCACGAGTGTGCCGCTCGCGACCGCCGAGCGCTGTCTGGAGGCGATGACGCTCTGCCGCGAGATGGCCGGGCTGGCGAGCCCGCAGATGATCAGCGACGTCGGCACGGGAGCGCTTCTGGCCCACGCCGGCCTGAAGGGGGCCGCGTACAACGTGCGCATCAACCTTCCCAGCCTCACGGACGAGGGCTTCCAGAGCGAGGTGCGCGGCAAGCTGGACGCCCTGCTTTCGCAGGGAGAGGAAGTGGCGCGTGCGGTGGAGGCGCGGGTGGAAGAGCTTCTGGCGGGAGGAAAGCCTTCGTGAGCATGGACGCCTCGAAGCGGAACGAGCGCCCCTACGCGCATGTCCTCGGGATGGTCGGGTGGACGCCTCTGGTTCGGCTCAACCGGGTCGTGGACGGGTGCCGCACGCCGGTCTACGCGAAGTGCGAGTTCATGAACCCCGGCGGGTCGGTGAAGGACCGAATCGGGCTCGCGATGATCGAGGCCGCCGAGAAGGAAGGCCGCCTCGGGCCGGGCGGAACGATCGTGGAGGGCACGAGCGGCAACACGGGCCTGGCCCTCGCGATGACCGCAGCCATCAAGGGATATCGCTGCATCTTCACCATGCCCGACAAGATGAGCACCGAAAAGGTGAAGCTGCTGAGGGCGTTCGGCGCGGAGGTCATCATCACGCCCACGGCCGTGCCTCCCGATCATCCCGAGAACTACGTGATGAAGGCCAAGGCGATCGCCGAGGAGATCGATGGCGCGATCCTTGCCAATCAGTTCTACAACCCGGCCAACCCGGACGCGCACTACGCGAGCACGGGTCCGGAGCTGTGGGAGCAGAGCGAGGGGAGGATCACGCACTTTCTGGCGGGCGCCGGCACGGGCGGCACGATCACCGGTACGGCCCGCTTCCTGAAGGAGAAGAATCCGGACGTGGGTATCGTCGGGGTGGATGCCGACGGCTCGATGATCGGGCCGTACTTCAAGACGGGGGAGACGGTCGAGGGCCACCCCTACAAGGTCGAGGGGCTCGGCAACGACAAGATCCCCGGAACCCTCGACCTGGGCGTGATCGACGACTACGTGACGGTGAGCGACCGCGACGCATTCCTCATGGCGAGGCGACTCGTCCGCGAGGAGGGGCTCTTCGCGGGAGGCTCGTCGGGGCTCATCACCCACGCGGCCGTCGCGCTCGCCCACGATCTCGACGACCCGGACGCATTCGTGGTGGCGCTGCTGCCGGACTGGGGCGAGCACTACCTCAGCAAGTGCTTCGACGACGACTGGATGCGGGAGAACGGCTACCTGGAGCGGCCCAGGCGCCGGACCCTGGTGGAGATGCTGCGCGTCAAGCAGGGCGCCCCGAAGCTCGTGACCGTGAGCCCGGAGACCTCGGTACGCATGGCGCTGTCGGCCATCACGGCGCACGATATCGGTCAGCTCCCGGTGGTGGCGAACGGCGAATGCGTGGGCTCGGTGGCGGAGGGCGATCTCATGGCGCGGGTCATCGAGGACCCCGGGTTGCTCGAACGGGCCGTGGACGGGGTGATGGGTCCTCCGTATCCGGTGCTCGAGGGACACGTGGACGCCGACGAAGTGACGCGCCTTCTCCAGCGGGGCAACGACGCCTGTCTGGTACGAGAGGAGGGAACGCTCACGGGAATCCTGACGCGCTTCGACGTGGTGCGGGCCCTGACGTCCGCGGGAGCGCTATGAAGATCGCGGTCCTCATGGGTGGCACCTCGGACGAGCGCGACGTGTCGCTGTCTTCCGGCGCACAGGTCGCGCAGGCGCTACGCGAGGCGGGCCACGAGGTGATCGCGGTCGACACGGCCACGGGAGCGCTCTCGTCCGCGGAGGAGACGCGCCTGCTGACTTCGGGCGTACGGGCGGTCCCGCCCGGCCATGAGGTGCGCACGAGGCTGGACGAAGGTCACACCGTAGAGCTTGTCCGCAATCCCGCGCTCGGTGACGTGGACGTCTTCTTTCTCGCGCTTCACGGGGGGAGCGGGGAGGACGGAACGATCCAGGCGCTTCTGGACGTCGCGGGTGTCGCCTACACAGGGAGCGGCCGCCTCGGCTGCTCCCTCGCCATGGACAAGGAGGTCACCAAGCGCCTGCTGCGCCAGGCCGGCGTGCCCACGCCCGACTGGCTGAGCGGCGATCCTACGGCGGACGAGGTCGTGGACGCGCTGGGGATGCCCGTGATCGTGAAGGCGTCGGGAGGTGGGTCCTCGCTTCGCCTGCTCCTGGCCCACGACCGAGCCGAGCTGGAGGCCGCGCTCGAAGCCGCGCGGAGCTTCGACGACGTCGCCCTCTTCGAGCGCTACGTGCGCGGGCGGGAGCTGACGGTGGGTGTGCTCCGCGACGAGGCGCTGCCGGTGGGCGAGGTCGTGCCGGCCCACGAGTTCTTCGACTACGAGTGCAAGTACCAGCCGGGCCTGGCCCAGGAGATCTTCCCGGCGGATATCGCACCCGAGCTCGCCGGTCGCCTCCAGGAGCTTGCGCTCCGCGTGCACCGGGCGCTGCGGATGAGGGACTTCTCGCGCGTGGATTTCATCGTGGACGGCAGCGGCAAGGCCTGGTGCCTCGAGGCGAATGCGCTGCCGGGGATGACGGCCAACAGCCTCCTCCCCAAGGCCGCGCGTGCCGCAGGCATCTCCTTTCCGGAGCTGTGCGACCGCATCGCCGCGTCGGCTCTGGCGAGGAAACGCGAGCGCCGGTCGTAACGTACGTTGAGTCAGGAACCTGCCTTCCGGGCGGGGGTTTGACAGGGACCTTCGGGGAGACTCGCGACCGCATTCGCCATGGCCTATACGACCAGGAGCTACAGATTCGGATTCGGAGGGATGCTCACCCCGGTGGTGAAGCGCCTCCTGATCGCCAACGTGGCGGTGTACCTCCTCACGCTGGTCGTCGGCCAGAGCTTCGTGAACAACTGGTTCGCGTTCCAGCCGACCCGGATCTTCCTGCGCCCTTGGGGCGTCTTCACCTACATGTTCGTGCATGGCGGTTTCTGGCACATCGCCATGAACATGTTGGTGCTCTTCTTCTTCGGACCTGCGCTCGAGACCGAGTGGGGCTCGCGGGAGTTCTTCAAGTACTACGTGATCTGCGGCCTGGGCGGCGTGGCCCTGAGCTACGTGTTCCTGCCGGCCGCGATCATCGGTGCTTCGGCCGCCATCTTCGGGCTGATGCTCGCGTTCGCGATGCTCTGGCCCAACCTGCCGATCTACATCTGGGGCATCTTCCCGGTGAAGGCGAAGTGGCTGGTCGGCGTCCTCTTCGCCGTGACCTTCTTCAGCGCGTTCGCCGAGCCGGGCACCGGTATCGCCTACTTCGCGCACCTCGGTGGGTTCATCACCGGGTTCCTCTACCTGAAGAGCGGCTGGCGTACCGCCCACGGCATGGAGCGCCTGAAGACCGCCGCGCGTGGCGCACACCAGCACATGGCCTTTGCCCCCCGCGCGAAGCGCGATCGGCATGAGGCTTCCTCGCGCTCTCACACCGAGGTCGCCCTCCCGAAGGAGGACATGGCGCTCTACGACGCCGTGGATCAGGTGCTGGACAAGATCTCGGCCCACGGCATGTCGTCGCTCACGCCCGCCGAACGCAAGCTCCTGGACGACGTCTCGCGCCGCCACCGCACCAACTGATGCACGGGCCGCCGCCCGGCGGCCAGTTCCTTCCGGCCCCCTCCTTCGTGAGCCTTGACGGCGGGGCAAGACATAGCGATATATCTATCTGTGTATTCACCGGAGGAGGCGCCGTGAGCACCAATATCCTGTCGACGACGGTCCTGGAGGACACCGCGCGGTTCCTGCGGTGCCTGGGCCACCCCGTGCGCCTCCAGATCCTCGATCTCCTGGAGCAGCAGGGGGAGTGCACGGTGACGGAGGTGTATGAGGCGGTGGGCCTGGAGCAGGCCGTGGCGTCCCAGCACCTCACCGTGATGCGCGACAAGGGGATCCTGGAGCGCCGCAAGGATGGCGTGCACGTGTACTACCGCCTCGGAGACGAGCGCGCGCTCAAGGTCCTGGGCTGCGTGCGCCACGGGAACTGCTGAATTCGAGGCGCTCCGGCGGGACGCTTCAATTTCGCGGTCTTCGCGAACCTTGTTCACGGTGGCGGTCCCCGCCAGGTTTCCGGGACGATTCATCGAACCCGGAGCGAGTGAGGGGCCATGTCAGAGCAAGGGATGAGATCGAAGGTGGGGTGGGTGCGGGGTGGTGTGAGCCTCGGAGCGATTCTCCTGTTGGCGGCCTGCGGTGGCCCCTCCCCGGCGGCTCCTCCGGCGCCGCACCCGAGTGCCGGAGGGGCCCGGTCCGACACGACGAGCAGGCCCGTCGTTACCCCCCCCCGCACCGATCTGGCCCCGGGCCAGGTGGTGCCGCGCTCGGCCTTCGCCGTCAACCTGGACACGGTGCACGCGGGCAAGTTCGACCAGGGCAAGATGTGGACCTTCGAGTTCCCGCCCATCAAGTACTTCGCCGAGACGTACGGCTTCCATCCTGACAGCTCGTGGTTCGCGAACGCCCGCCTGGGCGCGCTGCGTATCTCGGGGTGCTCCGCCTCGTTCGTTTCTCCGCACGGTCTCATCCTGACCAATCACCACTGCGCGCGCCCCTACGAGGCCGGGGTCCAGAAGCCGGGTGAGGACATCCTCGACAACGGATTCTTCGCGAAGGACCTGGCCGACGAGCGTCCGGTCAAGAACTTCCACGCCGACCAGCTCATCGACCTCGTGGACGTCACCAACGAGGTCAACGCGAAGGTCGACACGGTGCCCGTGGCCCGGCGTTCCAACGTGCGCAAGGCGGTGCTCGACTCGATCAAGGAGCGGATCCTCGCGCAGCACCAGACCAAGGACTCCAGCATCGTGGTGCAGATGGTCTCCCTGTACAACGGGGGACGCACCTCGGCCTACATCTTCCACCGTTACAAGAACGTGAAGCTCGTGGCCGTGCCCGAGCTCCAGATCGGCTACTTCGGCGGCGACCCCGACAACTTCACGTATCCCCGCTACAACCTCGACTTCTCGATGTTCAGGGTGTACGGC
>CAZFIS010000211.1:0-5199 GCA_964519125.1 uncultured Gemmatimonadaceae bacterium
TCGAGGCAAGAGATGACGCTCCCTTCCCCGGGTTGGGGTACCCCTGACCTTTGAGCAACCCCGTCAAAGCCGGAAGCCGAGCAGGGCCACTAGTGGCAAGTCCATGGCAGTGCTTCTTCGCGTGGTGCTTGAAGTTGGTGACGTCGTCAGCCATTCGCCTGCCGTTAAGCCGCTTAAGATCGGAGGCTGAGGGCTTGACATTTAATAGCTTTCTATTTAAGCTACACATATGCGAAAGCGCTCCCAATTCTCCGTGACCCGCCACGCGGTGATCCGCCTTAGTGAACGCGTCTATCCCGGCCTCTCGGAGGAGCAGGCACTAGAGCTCCTGCTACGGCTGGCCAAGCAGGCGAAGCCATTGAAGGTTAGGAGGGCCCGGCAATGAAGTCACAACCACAGAAGACTAGACGCATCCCGGCACGCCCAAGAGCTCGCTACTACGTTGTTGGGTCCGTTGTCCTAGTCGTGGTCGACAAGACGATCGTGACCGTGCTGCCGAGGGAGTGGGTCGCATGACCAAGAAGACGCACACCGTCTACCTCAACGAAGTGACGCACTCCGACGTGAGCGACTATGTCGAGCGTGCCCTCGATGGACGCGGAACAGTCAACACCTTCCTCGCGTTCGTCGAAGAACGCACCTTCGCACAGTTCGGGGGTCCACGTACGAACGCTGTGACGTCCGAGCGTGAAGGAACGGAGGCCGATGCGGCCTACCGACACTACGGTGGACTTCCTCCGGGCGCCCTTATCGAGCCATTGACGGAATACGAGCGAGCGTGGCAAGCTCTTGTCCGCCATCTTCCGTGGCACGAAACGAACCCGATCGCGTCCCATGTGTTTGCACTCCGTGAGCTTTCCGAACGCCCTATTGCATGGGTCAACGGCGCCGCAGAGCGTCGACGCGCACAGGCCGCGGCTGCGCAGGAAGCAGACGGAGATGGAGGCTTGAAGGCGGCCGTGGACCGAGTTCGCGATCGAGGGCGAAACAGCAGGAGCGTCTCGCCGGCGAAAGGTGCTCCGCGCCAGTACTACTTCGGTCAACCCATCTGGAAGCGGGGCCGGGTCGATCTGGTATGGCAGGCGTCCTCCGCGCCAACGAGCTTCTACCTCGAACCTGAACCGCACGCATTCCTCAACAATGCCTTCCCAGACATCTCGCTGTTCCAGTTCTCCGAGGACGTCCTTCTCGATGTCTTTCAGGACGAAGGGCTTTGGATCGACATCGCGCCCGAAGTCACGCTCCTCGACAAGGCGACGTCAATCTCCCAGGCAAGCGAACTGGCAAACGCGATCAAGCACACGGCGGACGCCATCGTCGCCTCATGGGAGCCGGATGGGCACGACACCTCAGACAATGGCAACGTCTTCGGCGACGCGGCTCGGCAATCCTTCAACCGGAAGCTTGCCAGCGGTTTGGCGAAGCTCGACCGACCGCGCTGGAACGGCGCCCCACTAGGTGACGATCTCCAAGAGTCCTGGGGAGTCCAGCTTCTGCGCTTGGCGAGGCGCTTGAACGTCCTTGACCTCGAGGATCTCGAGAACCTACCGCAGCTTCTCGCTCAGAGCTTCCTTGAGCACTACCAGATCCCCTCCCTCACTCCCACTCGCGACCTGATTGACCGCATTCTCCGTGCACACCCCCCAAAGCCGAACAACGCCATATCGGCCGCTGAGTTCCATGTTCGTGAGATGTTCCGGCTCTACGCCGCATCCACACTTCACGCTTCTACGGAAGGTGCGCGCGTCGAGCTGTCCACCCTCGCCACGGTAGGACAACCATGGATCCTTCGCACGCAAAGCCTCCTGCAACGCTTCAGCATGGGTCGAATCCGCATCACCGCGGATGGACGGTACCGCGTCGAACGGAGTCGCCAATCGCCGCTGGAGCTCAGTCCTCAGGAAGCTGCAGCGGTTGCAGATACGCTCAATCGACTCATCGCGTTGGATTCTGCTCCCTACGGGGCAGGCGTCGAGTACCACGGGCTTCTCCAGCGCCCATGGAACGCAATCCAAAGAGGCGGCCCCAAGCGGCCGACATTTCCTCTAGGACTCCAACTCGTCGAACGCACCAGAGACATGCTCAAGGCAAACGACTGGAAGGTGGAGCGCGTTGCGGCACTCCTCACCCTTGACCTACTCGATGCAGCCCACGAAGGCCAAGGCAAGGTCGCCGCGAACCTCAAGCAGGATCCACGACTCCAAGAACTCTTGGAGGCACAGTGACGTCCACCAACCACAACTTCAACGGATGCGTCTCCGACAGCACCCACGATAGGGGGCTCCTCATGATCACCGAGATGGAAAACCGCTCCGCCAGCGCTTCCGCTCAAAAGGCATTCGCACCTGGTCGAGCCACACGCACTTGGGACCACGTTGTGACCCGCGGTGTCGGCGCCAACACCTTCCGCGCGTTCTCACGGATCGACAAGACCTTGCCGGGAGCGAGCGCCGCCTTCCGCAAGTACATGGCCGACTCGGACTTGGTGGCCGGCACCTTGAAGGTCGTACAAACTGCGGATGACCTAGATGCGCTCTCCGAAAGCATGCGAAGCGACATTCTAGCGCTTCTCCACAACATCGCGCCCGATCGCCTTGCCTCCTACAACCGGACACGCAAGGTGATCGACCTCTACATCGTGCACTTGGTCGCGGCGACCCGAGAGCTCGCGACTGAACGCACACGTCTCGCGCCTCTACTGTTCCTTCCACTCGATCGTCAGACTCTGGGACGCGTGTGGGGCGAGACCCGAAGTATGGGCAGCATCACCACACGAAGCGCCTACATGCAGAAACAAGACGATGCCAAGCGGTTGGCTCATGCGGTCACTTGGAGGCTCGCTATTCCGTTCCATCGCATCTATCTCGACCAGTTCTACGGGATGGGCGAGGCACAAGAGCGACGCAACACACCATGGCTGAACTACTTCTTGGAGCCTCGCCCCTGCAGAGAAGGTTCCAACGCTTCGCCAGCCGCGAGCGCATAGACCACGTAGGTGCGCTCGGCTGCGGTCACGGGATGCGCTCCAGCCGCGCAGTACGCTGGCTGCAAGCAGTTCCGGAAACGGCCCAGACGCTGAAGGGGCTCCTGCGCGAATGCGCGCGTCAGGAGGCACGGTAACGATGCGTTGGCGCAGTTGGCTTCCAAGCGGTCTCGATATCCAGGTGAACCGCCTCTTGGCCAGAGAAGGTCTAGGGCCTATCCATGTTGAAGCTCCCACAAGTGCGGGGCGCGGTCTGGCGCTGACGTCCACGCATCTCCTGATCGTCCAAGCTGGAGGATTTACCGCCAGTGGCCACGCCATCGCCCTCCGCAAGCTCACATCCGTCCTGAAGAAGCAGACTGCGGCCGGCATCGAGCTCACGATCCAGCAGGTGCCCGGAGGTGCCGCGCAGCAAGGAAGCATCACGCTTGTCGTGGACGCCGCGGCTTGGCCGCGTGTAGCGAGACTGCTCGCACGGATGCGCTCCTTTCCCGCCTACCGGCTCGACAGTGTCGACCCCGGCGAGATCGAAGCACGTCGACAACACCTTCGTAGCGCACTCATCGCCCTGCTCGAGGAGCCAGTTCGCCGGCGCAACACGGCGCCCGTAGAGCTTGAGCAGTTCTCCACCAAAGAAGAGCTCACCGTGCTGTACGGACCCATGGTCCTGAACGGCGTGGAGAATGGCCCGAAGACGGCGGCCGCCGTGACGTACCTGAGCGGCATCCCGGCCTTCGAGGGCTGGCTGGAGCGCGAGAACACGAAGGACCGCGCGAATACGGAGCTTTCGAACCGCCAGGTTCGCTTCGACGACGTAGGCACCGGCCTGGTCATCCGGATCGAACCCACCTGGGTGTTCAGGACTGGCTACGGGGACGGCCACGCCGTCCACCTCCGTCACGACATCGTCAACGCGGTATCCATCCGCGAGAACGCGCGCGCCGCCGTCCTGGACGAACAAGCCAGCCTCGATGGGGGGTTCGTGGGCGTACGCTTGTTCGGCCGACTCAGCGCCGGCGTGGCCGGCATGAGCGGCCTCGAACGGTCCGAGGCGATCGGAAGCGCCGTCCTCACGATCGAAGCGCGCGCCCCCAGTCGCACGTACCAACTCAACTTCGCCGTGAAATCAACGCGTCTCGACCCCGTCCGATACTTCTTCCAGAAGCTCTACCGGGACCGCTTCACCTTCGTTGAAGAGGGGACTGGCGGCACTGTGTCTCAGCCCCGCTCGTCGGCGGCGCGGGAGTTGGACATGCTCACGGAGCTTCACGAGCGGGGCATCCTCACCGACGTCGAGTACCAGGCAGCCAAGGCTCGTCTGATGGGTTGAAGCTCCGCACACGTTGAACGCACCGGCATACGTTCTACTCCAAGTCGTTGGGCCGCCGGCGAATCCACAACCTCTCACGCGCCCCAATTCACCATCGAGGATGCAAACGCCCTAGGAACGCAGTGGGCCGTCGACCGAATAGATCCGCGCAAGGCTCTCGAACGCCTCATCGATCCGCTCCTGTGATGCCGGGCCGAACTCCATGCCGGCTCGATATCCGAGGTTGTTCCAGGTGAGCCGGCGAAGCGTGCTCCGCGCATAGGCTGGCCCAGTCACCGCTCGGCGCCACCCCCGGAAGAACTGCCCGCGCCGGGCGTCATCCGGCGACTGCCGAACATCGTGCAGAAAGTCGAGACTTGTCAGGAATGACCGAAGCGGTTCGTGGCCATCAGTCCCCATAGCAGGTCCTTTCCGGCGAACGGCGCGCGGCTCGGAGGACGCCATTCTGGGGCCCTCCGTCACACCGCGCCGAGGCGCAGCGCTCTTCGTCGAAAGGTCATCGAACACCACGCGGAGAGGGGCGTGGTCACCGAGACGTTGTGCGGTGATCTGGTCGAGGTCTTCGTAGCGCGCGTCGGAGGCAGGCAATTCCGCGGCAGCGAAGACGTGGTCGTACCGGCGTCCAGTCCCATTGCTTGCACGCCAGGAGACCGCCTTCTCTCCGTACCCGTGAAGCGATCGGAACACATCGGCAAGCCCAACCTCGGGCAACCCGAGGATGATGTCGCGCTCCGCCTGGACCTGGCGCTGATTCCCCCAGAACACCACCTGACCAGACACGCTTTCGGACTTGGGAGTATTGAAGTCGCCGCACACGATGCGCGGCCGGTCCGTCGGCTGGGACAATAGCTGCTTCAGCCCTTCGAAGGTCGCGATCTTGGTCGCG
>CAZFIS010000212.1:0-5175 GCA_964519125.1 uncultured Gemmatimonadaceae bacterium
CCCGGAGCCTGGGCTTCGTCTTCCAGTTCCACCACTTGCTCACCGCCTTCACCGCTGCGGAGAACGTGCTCATGCCCCTTCTGTCCCTCCACGGGAACAAGGAGCCGTGGATGCGGGACAGGGCCCTGGATCTCCTGGACGAGGTTGGGCTGTCGGACCGAGCCGACTATCGGGTCACCGATCTCTCCGGCGGCCAGCAGCAACGGGTGGCCGTGGCGCGCTCCCTGGTCATGGACCCGCCCCTGGTCCTGGCCGACGAGCCCACGGGCAACCTGGACACCCAGGCCGGCGAGCAGGTGCTGCGCCTCATGCAGTCGTTCAACGAGCGCCGGGGCACGGCCTTCCTCATCGTGACCCACGACGAGAACATCGCCGACCTGTGCCACCGGGTCGTCCACATGGTGGACGGCCGGGTGGATTCGGACACGCGCAACGGTGTCGAGGGACGGGAGCAGGGCGGCGTGGCGTGATCCCACAGGAAGACGCCATGGACGCTCGCGGGCCGCTACTCGGGGACGAAGACGAAGTTGGCGACGTAGGGGTGGCGGCCGAAGCGCTGGTGCACGGACGCGTCGAACTCGCTCACGGTGAGCTTGGCGCCGTGCCAGAAGAAGTGGCCGTGATAGCCCCGCTCTTCCAGGAAACGGAAGACCTCCGAGACGGACCGGGACGGATCGTGTCTCGCTTCGCACTCGAACAGGAGGAGCGGCCGGCTGGTTGCCAGGGTCCGCTCCGCCCCCCGGAACACGGCGAGCTCGTGGCCTTCGACGTCGCACTTCATCACCCGCACCGGTGGCCACGGCCCCGTCCTCTCCAGGTACCCATCCAGCGTGTCCACCGGAATCGTGATGGGATCCCGCGCGCGCTCTCCGGTGGGGGGCACGAACGTAGCGCCCGGAGACCACCCCTCTCCGGGGATGAACAGGGGAAGCTCACCGGGCGCGGACGAGAGCCCCATGTTCTCCACCCGCACGTTGCGCCAGCCGCTGATCTCAGCCATCCGCTGCAGGTACCGGGCGAGACCGGGCTGTGGCTCGAACGCGAGAATGCGGCCCTCCTTCCCGACGAATCGCCGCAACCAGTATGTGTATCCGCCCTTATGGGCGCCCGCGTCGACCACGAAGTCGCCGGGCCGCACCACCTGACGGAGCCACGCGATCTCGTCCGCCTCGAGCTTCAGGCGATACCGCCACCCGCGGTACGCCAGCAAGACTCGATCCGTCACGTTTCCGAACACGAGCCCGTTTCCTCCTTGAATGGATCGAGGTCGGCTACCGGGGATCGCCGAACCGCTTCACCGCCTCTGCGATCTCGAGATAGGGTGTTCAGGTAATCTGCCATCGCTGCCCGATTTCACCTTCGCCGCCGACCGTCTCGGCCGGGGAGGAGGGAACGTCAGAGGTCCGAAAAGTGCTCCCTCTCGCAGTCGGGACACATGCTGTGACTGAAGTCCGTGCGGGAGTGCTGACGGATGTAGACGTCGATCTGCTCCCACTTCCCTTCGTCATCCCGGACCTTCTTGCAGTAGCTGCAGATGGGGAGGATGTCCTCGAGGGTCTCGATCTCGTGCAGGGCGGTCCGCAGCTCGACGACCAGCCTGTTCTTCTCCTCCTCGATCGACTTGCGTTCGGTGATGTCCAGAATCACGCCGCTCCACAGGACCTGGGACTCGACGCGCTGGGGGCTCGGCATCGAAGAGAGCTGGATCCACTTGACCCCGCCGGACGGCAGGATGATTCGCACCTCGGACTGGAACAGCCCCCCAGCACGGTTCGCCGCGGTGTCCTCACGCTCCAATCGCTCCACGTCGTCCGGGTGCACCATACCCCACAGGAGATTCGGATCCGCGATGATGCGGTCCGCCGTGTGCCCGAAAATCCTCTCGCACTGTGAGCTCATGTAGATGAAGCGGTTCCGGCCGTCGGGCCATCGGACGTATCCGTAGAGCGCACAGGGAATGGTGTCGACGAGCGCCTGGTAGGGAATGCCAGGCCGCACTTCGTGCGGTTCCGCCTCGGTCGACTGGCCTCGCTCGAGTTCTCGGACTCTCGCCTCCAACTCTCGATACGTCGGCTTCCTGACCATACCATCCCTTTCGGCCGTGCGGGTCCGGTCTCACGGATCCTTCCTGTGATCCCTCTTCCCTCCAATGTAAGTCGAGGACGGTGCGCCGACGCGACCACCGGGGCGGTGTTGATGGTGCGCGTGACGTCCTTCAATCGCGGTCGAGGACGCCGCCGCGGTCGGGATGACGTTAGAATTGGCTCACGCCCGACACGGATCCTCCATCCCATTTGATCGACGCATGCACAAGCCCGTCTTCGGTCCCGCCGCCGCGCTCCTGGCCACAGTAGCCGCCCTCGCCCTGCCCGCGTGTGCCCAGCAGACCCCCGCCCCCGGCACGGTGGTGGACGCGGTCCTCCGGGCGTACGGGGGTGCCCGCGTCCTGAAGGGCATCCAGGCGCTCCGTCTGGACGGCACCATCGTCACCGCCGAGGGCCGGCACGGGCGCTTCATCCGCATCGTCGAGGGCCCGCACAGCCTGAGGGTGCTGCTGCACTACTCCGACCACGTGGAGATCCGCGTGGTGGATGGAAAGCAGGGGTGGAACGGCGACGCGCCGCAGACGCTGAAGGCGGCGAGCGGCCCCATGCTCGCCGCCATGGAACTCCAGGCGTCACGCTCGTGGGTGCCGTGGATTCTCGACGAGATGCGGGACAGCCTCTCCGTGGAGCGCGCCGACGCCGACGTGGTGGTGATGTCCGGTGGCCTCGCGCCCGGACTGGCGCTGCGCTTCTACGTGGACGCCCACGACCACCACGTGCTACGCACGGAGTCGGACATGGACACCGACGGCATGAAGATGGACTTCGCCACCGACTATGGTGACTTCCGCCGTGTCTCCGGGGTGCTCGTGCCCTTCCGCGAGGTGAGCTTCGCCGGGGGCACGCACACGGCGTCCCTCACCGTGCAGAAAGCCCGGCTGAACCCTCCGCCCGCGGACCGCAAGCTGCCCATGGGGCCCACGGGAGGGTAAAGAGAAGCAACGCGTGGGAGGTGTCCCGGTGGCTCGCCAGGACGGTCCTCCCACCGTGGCTTCGATCGACCTCAGCTCCGAAGGCGCGTCCGCGTCACCGGATGGTCTGCGGATTCGGGCCGATCGACCACCCCTGCGTGCGCACGATACTCGCCTCCTCCGTGTACGTCCGGCCGCCCACCTTCAGCGTCACGGTGTACGTGCCCAGGGGGGGAAGGCGATCGATCACGGTTCCGGCCGTTCCGCCGAACGAGCCACCCTGCGCAGCGCTCGCGATCGGTGTCTGGTTCACGGCCATCCGGGTGGCTGGGTCGACGGGGGCGGCCTGTCGGACCCCACGTACGCCGGCCCGACGCGCTCCCGCGGCGAAGAACCGGGCCCCTGGCCCCATGGGCCAGAGCACGGTGTCGATTCCGGCCTTTCCCGGCCCGGTGGCGCTCCAGACCTCCTTGCCCGAAGCGTCCGTGACCGTGACGGTGACGTCGCCCGCGGCCGGGTTCTTCAGGTAGTACTGGATCACCATCCCGCTGGGCTCGTTGGGCGTCTGGATGTGGCGCTGCCCGAAGAGCTGGTCGTTCGCACCGAGTGACCAGACGATCCGCTGTACCGTCGGCTTGACCGTGAAGAGGTGCACGTCGGACGCGAGCACGTCGGGGGTGAGCTGCTCCAGCGCACGCACGTTGGTCACCCAGAAGCTGCGGCCGTAGCTCCCCACCACCAGGTCGCCTTCCCTCGGCTGCACGACGAGGTCGTGCACGGGCACGTTCGGCATGTTGTTGTTGAAGTTCTCCCAGTGCCGCCCGCGATCCAACGAGATGAAGACGCCCACGTCGTCGCCCACGTAGAGGAGGTCGGGGTTCCTCGGATCCTCGTAGATCACGTTGATCGGCTCCTGCGGGAGCCCGTCGGAGATCGACGTCCACGTCCTGCCGAAGTCTTCGGTCTCGTAGAGGAACGGACGGAAGTCGTCGAACTTGTAGCCGCTCTTGGAGACGTAGGCGCGACCGGCCACGTGGGACGAGGCCAGCACGCGGGTCACGTATCCGTCGTCACGCGCGCCCAGAGCGGTGAGCTGCGCCGTCATGTCCGCCCAGTGGCTGCCGTCGTCCTGCGTGAGCCACACCTTGCCGCCGCTCGTGCCCGTCCAGATGACACCGGCCGTGATCGGCGACTCCGAGATCGAGGAGATCGCCCACCACGGGATGCCTCCCGGAGGGCCGTATCCCTCGGATTCCGGGAAGATCTCGTTCACGGGATTCCTGCTCAGATCGGGGCTGATCTCGAACCAGTGGTCTCCCCGATCGGTGGACTTCAGCAGCTTCTGGCTCCCCGTGTAGAGGACTGCCGGGTCGTGCGGAGAGATCACGAGCGGAGGCTCCCAGATCCAGCGGTAGGGCGCCTCCCCCGAAGGTGTCTGCGGCACGATGTCCCTCTCGTAGCCGAGCTTCTGGTCGAGGCGTGTCTGGCCGCCGTACTCCCGGTCCACGTAGAGCCAACGGCTGTTGGTCGTGTCGGGTGCCACGAAGATCCCGTCACCGTCACCCAGGGCGAACCACTCGTGCTGCGTGATGCCGTGCGAGAAGCCGCTCGTGGAGGGGCCGCGCCACTGCTCGTGGTCCTGGAGTCCGCCGTAGATGTTGTACGGATCGTCGTTGTCGACCGCGACGTGGTAGATCTCGCCGATCGGGAGGTTGGAGTAGGAGTCGCCCGTCTTGCCGCGGTCGTACGAGATCGCGATGCCGCCGTCGCTCCCGATGATCATGCGCATGGAGTCCTGCGGATCGAACCAGAAGGTCCGGTTGTCCCCGAAGTGGCCGCGGAAGATCCTCGTCCACGTGCGGCCGCCGTCCTCCGACAGCCCTCCCGGAGTTCCGCTCACCCACACGGCCATGTCGTTGTTGGGATCGGCGAAGATCTGGTTGAAGTAGTAGGGCCCCTTCGTGCTGACGTTCGTATCGCTCGTCTTCGTCCAGGTCGTCCCGGCGTCCGTCGAGCGATAGACCTCGCCCCCGATGATCGGCTGCCGCTGCTTGGAATCGGCGGGTGCCCTTGCGCCCGGCGGCACGTTGTTGTTGGCAATGATGGCGTAGATGACGTCCGGCTTGCTCGCCACCAGGCTGATGCCGATGCGGCCGATC
>CAZFIS010000213.1:0-5065 GCA_964519125.1 uncultured Gemmatimonadaceae bacterium
CAGGACGAGGTTGGCACCGCAGAACGTCCGCGGCAGCACGCCCAACGCGAGATCCGCGGCCTGGATCCGCTCCAGATACGGCAGATCGAGAAAGCGCGCCAGGTACCGGGACATCTGCTCCGAGGAGATGCCCAGGAGGGGACAGAGGGCGTACACATGGGCGGCCCCGATGGCTTCGCAGGCCGTCACCTGTGCGGGGAGGGCCGCGGACTCCTCGACCACATGGCGCCTGAACGCGACATAGGTCGACGGCAGCAGCCAGTTGCGGCGCTGCGAGGAAGGGCCATGCAGCTCCCTCCACCTCTGGGCCGTGGCCAGGTGCTTCTCGACGGTCCGGAGGAGATGGTCGCGGTCGAAGGGCTTTTCGATGTAATCCGCACCGCCCACGGCGAAGGCCCGCTCGTGGTCCTTCGGCGAGTCGAGGACCGTGACGAACACGACCGGAATGAAGGCCAGGTCGTCCCTCGCCTGCATGCGCGCGCACACCTCGTAGCCGTCGATCCCGGGCATGTGCACGTCCATGAGCACGAGGTCGGGCCGCGTGGCGGCGTCACCTGCCACCCTCAGGGCCTCCTCTCCGTCCGCGGCGGCCACGACTTCATAAAGGCCTTCCAGCAGCTTCGTCATCGAGCCGCGTACGGCGGCGTCGTCGTCGACGACGAGAATGCGCTTTCGTGCGGGCGTGTCGGGCATCTTGCTCTCCTCTTCAGCGCGCATACTGCGCGATGGCTGCGACCAGGTCCGCCTTTCGAATCGGTTTGGTCAGATGCGCGTCGCACCCGGCCTCCATGATCCTCCGGGTCGCTTCCTCGCTGTCGTCCGCCGTGAGCGCCAGAATCGGCGTCCGCCCACGACCGAGGTGTCGCTCGATCTCCCGGATCTCCCTGGTCGCCGCCAGGCCGTCCACCCGCGGCATCTGCATATCCATGAGCACCAGGTCGAAGTGGGGGGCGTTTCTGAACGCGTCGACAGCCTCCACGCCATCCGCCGCCATCACCAGATCGATGGGCTGATCTCTCAGGTATAGCCCGAGCAGCAGGCGGTGGTCCTCGACGTCCTCCGCGAGCAGAACGCGGAGTCGATCCTCATCCGTGGGGGGCATCGCCTCGCAATCCGATATCCCAAGCGCCTCGAAGCCGTCCATGCCCACGCTCCGCCGGAACCGGCCCGAGCCCCACCGCTCGAAGGGAGGGTCCCTCCGGGCTCATGGTGATCGCCCTCTGGGGCGGACGATCCATAGCTGCAGTTTAAGCTAGCTGATCCGTCCGTCCTCCGCTCTGACACCCATCTCGCTCGACCCGCACTTCCGATTCCAGCCCGACCGGGCGAATCGATCTCCTGTCACGGGACACCCGCCCCCCTCTTCTCCTCGTCACTTGACCGTGGTCAATGTGGGCGCGTGGGACGCGGGCCACCTTCCCTGTCACCTGGGTCGAACAAGGCCCCAAGAGGGAGGGAGCAATGACCGGCAACGCGCTTCGATTCGGATTCGTCTTCTCGACCGTGGTTGTCCTGACCGGCTTCGAGCCGATCTCGTCCGTGGCTCGGGCAGAGCCCATCACGATGTCCGTGCAGGTCGACACGGTGCACGTCGGCATGGCCGACGCCATCGCAAGGGCGCTCGACGCGAACCCCGGCTTGATGGCCGCTGCCCAGAGAGTGCGCAGCACCGACCGCGCAGCCGCCGCGGCGTATCGCCAACACTTCGGTGACGTGGAGGCGGTGGTCTGGGCCTCGAGGTACCAGGACGCCCAGATCCTGCGTCCCATCTCCCGGAGCCTGATGGCCAACGGGTTCGGCGGCTTGCCGTTCGCACAGGATCAGCTCCACTACGGCCTGACCTTCGCCGTTCCTCTGTTCGTGGGCGGGAAGCTGATCGCAGCAAGCCACCTGGCGCGGCTGAAGGCCGACGAAGCCGGCGTGTTGCTGGAGGGCACACGATGGCAGATCCGGGCCAACGTCACCACGCTGTACGCCTCGGCCCAGGCGCTCGCGGCGGTGACGGCTGCGTACGAGGAGAATGTCGCGTCCCTCGAGGAGACGAGCCGTCGGCTCCGGCTCATGGTCGAGCAGGGCAAGAGGCCGGAGGTGGACCTCCTGAAGGCCACCGATGCCGTGGAAGAGGCCCGCGCTCAGCTCGCCGATGCGCAGGCGGATCTCACCCACGTGACGGCCCTGCTCGGCGCGGTGCTCGACTACCCGACCAGCCAGGCGCTCGATCTCGACCCCCTGCCGGATCACGTTCCGGCCTTGACCGAGGACAGCACGCACTGGAGTGACTTGACCGACGGGGCCTCCACCGTGGTGGCCGCCGGGCTTCGCGCCCGCCAAGCCTTGAGCTACAAGCACGTCGTCCGGTCCGAGTTCCTCCCCAAGTTGAGCGTGCGCGGCAACGTGCTGGAGCACGCGGCGTCTTCCGTAACGGGGAGCCAGGAGACCTGGGAGCTGACGCTGGCGGCCTCCATTCCCCTGTTCACGGGAGGGCGGCGCGTGGCCGCGTACCAGAGCGCCACTGCGGCAGAGCACGCCGCCAAACTGGCGCTGCGGCAGACGCGGCTCCAGCAGGAAGCGGAGATCCACGGAGCGCTCGCTCGCCTACGGGCCGCGGAGACGTCGCTGGACGCCGCCAACAGGCGGGTGGACGCGGCAGTGGAGGCCGCGCGTATCGAGGGCCTCCGTTACGACAACGGGGCCGGAACCATCGAGGACCTGCTCAGGGCCCGCACGCGAGCCGCCGCCGCCAAGGCCGCTCTGGCCAAGGCGAAGGGTGACGTGCTCGGCACATCCGCACAGATCAACGCCCTCGTGGAAAGGGAGATCGTACGATGACTCGCAACAGAATACTCACCGTCCTCGGGGCGGCGATCGTCGTAGCCGGCCTTCTGGCTGTTCGCCACAAGAGGGTCGTGGAAGAGAACCAGGCACCCGTGCTCGCCCAGCTCGCCACCGCCGTGCAGGTCACGGCCGTCCGGCGCGGCACCCTGGAGAGTGTGGACCACGTGTTGGGCGAGGTGTTCGGCGCCGAGGAGGCCCAGATCGCACCCCGAGTGTCCGGGGAGGTGAGGGAGGTGTTGGTGAGGGAGGGCGACCGGGTGGCCCGCGGTGCGGTCCTTGCGCGGCTGGACACCCAGGAGCTCGATGACGCGGTCGCTGCCGCGGAGGCCGACGTGGAAGCCGCGCGGGTTGCCCAGGAGGCCCAGGCCGCCTCCACGTCACGCGATAGCGTCCTCTTCGAGAACCACGCGATCTCCCAGGAACAGTGGGAGCACTCGCAGGTCGCCCAGGCCGCCGCATCGGCGCGGTTCGAGGTGGCTCGGCGTCACCGGGACCAGGCGCGGGCGCGCCTCGGCTACGCGGTGGCTCGGGCGCCGTTCGACGGCGTGGTGTCGGCGCGCATGGTCGACCCCGGCGACATGGCGGTACCTGGAAGGCCCATCCTGCGCATGGTGCGCCAGAGCTCCGTGCGCGTGCGCGGCATGATTCCGCCGGCCTTGCTGACCAGGGTGCGGCGGGGTACGCCCGTCGATCTGACGCTGGGTGAGGAGCACGTTCGGGCTGCGGTCTCGCGGGTCTTTCCTGCCATGCAGGGCAGCCATCTGGCAACCTTCGAGGTCGATCTGTCGGCTCCGTCTTCCGGCTTCGTTGCGGGGGCCACGGTGGGCGTCGACCTCCACCTCGAAAGCGGTACGGGTCTGCTGGTGCCCCTCGACGCGTTGCTCGAGGGATCGGCGGGTGCTCACGCGTTCGTCGTGGACCGGGTCGCGGGCGGCGCCGACTCTCTGCGTGTCCTGCCGGTGACGATCACGACCCGCTCCCTCGACGAGGCGATCGTCGAAGGGAATCTGCGCGTGGGTGACGAGGTGGTGGTGGCGCGGCCGTCACGGCTGATGGGGCTCTCGGCGGGGATGAGCGTTCTCCCCGTCGATACCGCCTCGGGGAGGTGAGTCATGCGCATCGTCGACTCCTATCTGAAGCGGCCGCACCTGGTCAGCTCGTTCGTGATGCTGGCCGCGGTCATCGGCTTCGTGGGCTATCGCCACATGCCGGTGAACCTCTTTCCCGACTCCGAGCGGCCCAAGATCGCGGTGGTGAGCGTGTATCCTGGGGCGTCGGCCCAGGATGTGGAGGCCGAGGTCACCCGTACCATCGAGAAGGAGCTCAACACCATCGAGCAGGTCCGGCTCGTTACGTCGGTCAGCAAGGACGAAGTCTCCGCGGTGACCGTCGAATTCAAGTACGGCAAGGGCCTCAGCAGTGCTGCGACGGACGTGGCCAACGGGCTCGAGAAGATCAAGGCGTCGCTTCCCGAGGGCCTGCGGCCACCGATGATCTTCAAGGTGTCCTCGGCCACGCCCGCGGTGCTGACGCTGGCGCTCCGTCCCAAGGACGGATCCCCGCTGGACCTGTCCATGGTGCGTCAGCTCGCCGACAACCCCATCAAGGAGCGGCTGCTCCAGCTTCCCGAAGTGGCGAACGTCGAGGTCTTCGGCGCCCACCAGCCTGTGATTCGCGTGGATCTCGATCGGGACCTGCTGGCGCGTTACGGACTGACTCCGCTCGAGGTCCGACAGGCCCTGGTGGCGTTCAACGCCAACCAGCCCGTGGGGCTGCTGATCACGCACGAGAGCCAATTTCTGCTCAAGCGGATGGGGCAGTTCCAGCGCGTCGCGGACGTGGCGCGCATCCCCATCGCGCACCGCGACGGCGGGGACGTGCACTTGGGCGACGTGGCCACGGTGCAGCGATCGGTGCTCGAGCCCCAGAGCGCGTACCACGGGAACGGCCATCCAGCCATCGCCGTCAACATCCAGCGGTCCACCACCGGGGTTGCCCTGAGCACCATCGCCGACGTGTCCCGCGTTCTTCCCGAGCTGGAGCGGACCTACCCGGACATCGCCTTCAGCGTGCCCGACACCCAGGGCACGCTGATCAACCTGTCGGTGGGCAACATGCTGGGCGCCCTGCGCGACGCCGTGATCATGACCGTCCTGGTCATCTTCCTGTTCCTGGCGGATCTGCGGGGGATGGCGTTGGCCGCCATCGCCATACCCTTCACCTATCTGCT
>CAZFIS010000214.1:0-5024 GCA_964519125.1 uncultured Gemmatimonadaceae bacterium
GCTGGCACTCCGCGTCCGGGTCCGTTCCTCCAGGGAGGTACCGCGTCGTCCTCCGCACCGCCGGACACCGCGTGTTCGGCGTGGCGACGTTGGTGGTGGGGAAGTAGGCATGAGCCCACACCGGAGAGCCCGTGGGAGACCGAACAGGGCGTCAACGGGTACATCGCGACGACGGCGGCGGCCACGCCGACTGACCCGCCACCGTCGATCCGACACAGAATTCCTTCACGGAAGGTACTGTTCTTCTCACCCAGGGAGTTGTAGATGGGTAACGTGAATGACCGTCCGGGACCGTCCGATGCGTTGGTGCTGTTCGGCGTGACGGGCGACCTGGCCCGCAAGATGATCTTCCCCGCGCTCTACGCGATGGTCGAGCGGGGCACGCTCACCGTTCCGGTCGTCGGCGTGGCCTCCACGCCGTGGAAGGTCGCGCAGCTACGCGAGCGAGCGAGCGAGAGCATCGAGGAATCCGGCACCGTCGTGAAGCAGAAGACGCTCAAGCGCCTCCTTTCCCTGCTTCGCTACGTGCCCGGAGACTACGCCGACGCGGAGACCTTCGAGGCACTCAAGCGCGCCCTGGGATCCGTGGAGCGCCCCGCCCACTACCTCGCCATCCCCCCTTCGCTGTTCGAGACGGTGATCCAGGGGCTGGGGACCGCAGGGCTCGCGGACCAGGCCCGCGTCATCGTCGAGAAGCCCTTCGGCCGCGACCTCGCCTCCGCGCGTCACCTCAACGCCGTAGCCCGGTCGGAGTTCCCGGAGGATTCGATCTTCCGGATCGATCACTTCCTGGGAAAGGAAGCGATCATGAACATCCTGTACTTCCGCTTCGCCAACTCCTTCCTCGAGCCCATCTGGAACCGCAACTACGTCTCGAGCATCCAGATCACGCTGGCCGAGAAGTTCGGCGTGAACGGCCGCGGCGGATTCTACGAGACGGCGGGTTGCCTGCGTGACGTGGTCGAGAACCACCTCTTCCAGATCGTCGCTCTGCTGGCCATGGAGCCACCCTCGTATCGCGGATATGGATCGGTCCAGACCGAGAAGGCCCAGGTCTTCCAGGCGATACGGCCGCTGAAGGCACGCGACATGGTGCGCGGTCAGTACGTCGGGTACCGGAAGGAGCCCCACGTGGCGCGGGACTCCGACATCGAGACCTTCTGCGCTCTGCGGCTCTTCATCGACTCGTGGCGGTGGAGCGGAGTGCCATGGTACCTGCGCTCCGGTAAGTGCCTCCCCGAGACGGCCGCCGAGGTGGTCGTGGAGTTGAAGCCCCCGCCGACGAGCCTGTTCGGCGACGCGGCCGTGCCGTCCGATTTCCCGAACTATCTGCGGTTCCGCCTTTCGCCCAACGCCTCCGTCGCGCTGGCCGCTCGCGTCAAGCGCCCCGGAAAGGAGTTCGTCGGCGACCAACGGGAGCTCTATCTGAGCGAAGAGCTCCTGGGCGCCGAGGCACCCTACGAGCGGCTGTTGAGCGACGCCATGGCCGGCGACGGCGCGCTCTTCACCCGCGAAGACGCCGTCGAAGCGGCCTGGGCGGTGGTCGACCCCGTGCTCGAGAAGCATTCCCCGGCGCTTCCCTACAAGCGTGATACCTGGGGCCCGGAGCAGGCCGACGCGCTCATCCGCAAGCATGGATCGTGGCACAACCCATCGACCACCTCGGCGACGTCCTGACCAACGAGCCTGGTCCATCGAGAATATCAGCTTGGGCGACAGGGGGAACGGCGGGGTGGACGCCCACCCGAGCTCCCATGAGCATTATGCTCGGGGGGCGGCGGATGTCCGGAGACGGGTCTGTCGGCCACGAAACACATAGGGCACGGCTTGACAGGAGTGAACATGAAGGCGACACGAGAGCTGCACGAGCTGGGGCAAAGCCTCTGGATCGACAACATCACCCGAGGCATCCTGAACGACGGCACCCTGCTGCGCTACATCGACGAAATGTCGGTGACGGGGCTGACGTCCAACCCCACGATCTTCGATCACGCCCTCGAGAAGGGTGATTTCTACGACGACGCCATCCGCCGGAAGGCGGGCGAGGGCAAGTCGGGCGAGACGCTCTTCTTCGAGCTCGCCATCGAGGATCTGGTGCGGGCCGCCGACACCTTCCGCGATGTGTACGACCGCACCGGCGGCCTGGACGGCTGGGTCTCGTTGGAGGTCTCACCGCTGCTGGCCGACGATGCCACCGCCACCGTGGACGCGGCGGCGAAGCTGCATGCCCGGGCCCGAAAGCCCAACCTGTTCATCAAGATCCCGGGTACGCCGGCGGGCCTCGTGGCCATCGAGGAATCGATCTTTGCCGGGGTTCCTGTCAACGTGACGCTCCTCTTCTCGGCTGCGCAGTACCGCGCGGCGGCCGAGGCCTGGATGCGCGGCATAGAACGGCGAATCGCCGCCGGACTCGATCCGGCGATCGGCTCGGTCGCCTCGCTCTTCGTCAGCCGCTGGGACGTGGCGGTGCACGACACCGTTTCCGCGCCGCTCCGCAATCGCCTCGGCATCGCGATCGCCCGCGCCGCCTACCGGGAGTATCGTGACCTGTTGTCGTCGCCGCGCTGGGGTGCGCTCATGGCCGCGGGCGCCCGGCCGCAGCGGCTGCTCTGGGCCAGCACAGGAACCAAGGACCCCGACGCGTCGGACACGCTCTACGTGGAGGCGCTGGCGGCTCCGGACACCATCAACACGATGCCCGACAAGACCCTTCTGGCCTTCGCCGATCACGGCCGGGTGCGCGGCGCGATGCCCGCGGACGGAGACGACGAGGAAACGACGCTCGCAGAGTTCGCGAGCGCCGGCGTGGACACCACGGAGCTGGCGACTCGACTCCAGCGGGAGGGTGCCGCGTCGTTCGCCGCGTCCTGGAAGGACCTCCTCCAGCGTCTGGCCACCAAGCGCGCGGCGATGATGGAGCCGGGTCGCTCGCCGGCGGCCGGGTCATGAGCGCGGGGGCGACGGGATCGGCCCGACCGCTCCTCGAGAGCCCGGAGTGGAAAGCGCTCGGCGAGCACCACCGCGAGATGCGCGATGTGCACCTGCGTGAGTTGTTCGCCGCCGATCCGGACCGCGGAGGACGCATGTGCGCCGAAGCTGCCGGTCTCTACCTCGACTACTCCAAGCACCGCGTCACGGACGAGACCCTCCGGCTGCTGCTCCGGCTGGCCGCGAGCCGCGGTCTGGGCGAGCGCATCGAGGCCATGTTCAGCGGCCGTAAGATCAACGAGACGGAGGGGCGTGCGGTTCTGCACGTAGCCCTGCGGGCGCCGGCGGGAGAGTGCATCGAGGTCGACGGCGTGGACGTGGTGCCCGAGGTGCACGAAGTGCTGGACCGCATGGAGGCCTTCGCCCATAGCGTCCGCGACGGTCGTTGGAAGGGCCACACCGGCCTGGCCATCCGCAACGTGGTCAACATCGGCATCGGCGGCTCGGATCTCGGACCGGTGATGGCCTACGAGGCGCTGCGTCACTACAGCCGACGCGAGATGACCTTCCGCTTCGTCTCCAACATCGACGGCACGGACTTCGTCGAGGCCACCCGCGACCTCGATCCCCGGGAGACGCTGTTCATCGTCTGCTCCAAGACGTTCACGACGCTCGAGACGCTGACCAACGCCCACACCGCCCGCGCCTGGTGCGTGGACGCGCTGGGAGACGAGGCGGCGGTACGCCGGCATTTCGTCGCCGTGTCGACCAACACCGAGGGAGTGGAGGAGTTCGGGATCGACCCCGCCAACATGTTCGGGTTCTGGGACTGGGTGGGGGGGCGTTACTCCATGGATTCGGCCATCGGGCTCTCCACCATGCTGGCCGTGGGCCCGGAGCATTTCCGGGCCATGCTCGCGGGGTTCCACGCGATGGACCGGCATTTTCGCACGGCACCGCCGGAGCGCAACCTGCCGGTGCTCATGGGGCTGCTGGCGGTCTGGTACGGCGACTTCTTCGGGGCGGAGACCGTGGCGGTCCTCCCCTATGACCAGTACCTGAAACGCTTTCCCGCCTACCTCCAGCAACTGACCATGGAGAGCAACGGGAAGCACGTCACCCTCGACGGCGCCTCCGTGGAGTACCAGACGAGCCCCATCGTCTGGGGGGAGCCCGGCACCAACGGGCAGCATTCGTTCTACCAGCTGATCCATCAGGGAACGAAGCTCATCCCGTGCGATTTCATCGCCTTCAGCCAATCACTCAATCCGCTGGGCCCGCACCACGACCTGCTCATGGCCAACGTGTTCGCCCAGACGGAAGCGCTCGCGTTCGGCAAGACGGCCGCGGAGGTGGAGGCCGAGGGCACGCCGGCGCCCCTCGTTCCGCACCGCGTCTTCGAGGGAAACCGGCCGAGCAGCACGATCCTCGCCGACCGTCTCACGCCCGAGACGCTGGGCGCGCTGGTGGCCCTCTACGAGCACAGCGTCTTCACCCAGGGGGTGATCTGGGGCATCGACTCGTTCGATCAGTGGGGGGTCGAGCTCGGCAAGAGCCTGGCCAAGCATATCAGCGAAGAGCTACGGGGCGACGGCCCACCGGCCGGCGGCCACGACAGCTCCACCACGGCGCTGATGCGGCGCTACATCGGCTCGCGGAGCGGGGGCGACGGAAGGCGGCCATGAAGCCCGCGAGCGTGAGCGTCTCATCGGGTCCACTCCCGGAGCAGCCGCCCCGTCGGCGCTGGGTCTCGCCGGCTGGCCTGTGGCATCATAAGACCACGGTCATCGCGGCGCTCTCCCTGGCGGGCATCCTGCTTCATCTGGTGCTCTGCTTCGGCTTCCACGCTGCGGAAGACACCTCCCGCCTCCCCCTCTTCGCCACCCTCGTGTTCGGCTTGCCTCTCCTCTACGACCTGCTCGAGAAGCTGCTGAAGCGGGAGTTCGGCTCCGACCTGCTGGGCGGCATCTCCATCGTCACGGCCATCGTGTTGGGCGAGTACCTGGCCGGCTCGATCATCGTCCTGATGCTGTCGGGCGGTGAGGCGCTGGAGAGCTACGCTTTGGCCAACGCCTCGTCGGTGCTGGCGGCGCTTG
>CAZFIS010000215.1:0-5002 GCA_964519125.1 uncultured Gemmatimonadaceae bacterium
GCTTCCGATGAGAATGAACGGGACGGCTGAACCGAAGCGTTCTCGCGTGGAATGCCGTTTCTCGTGAGACCAAGGGACGCGGAGTACTCATCGGCTGGCCACGCTGGGGGCTATGGAGGCTGGAGATATGCGACGCACTAGTCTCGGACGGTGGCGCCGATGGGGTTCGGAACTGGCGTCCAGGCTGTCCGTCTCCAGGACCGATCCGCAGCAGCGACTCCTGATCCTTGTGTTCGGCGGCCTTGCCGTCTTCATGGTCGTTGTCGGCGTGAGCATCGCCTTCTTGCTCCAGATCCGCGTTGAGCAGAGGACGGAGAACCTGGCTGGCGCGCTGGTCGCAAGCAGCATCCGCGGCCACCTTGGTCAGGAAGTCATCACGGGCTCGCTCGTTACTACGGCGATCGTCCCAAGTGACACTGCGTGGTGGCGGGGCTTCGCTGACCACGTGCTGCCGATGACCGAGGCGCTTGGCCTCGACGTTCTGGACGCTGACGGAACCATCGTGTTCAGCGATGGTGGCGTCGGGGCGATCGGTACGCGACAGATCCCCCCTGAGCAACTGCGGCGCCTCCAGGCCGGACAATCCGTCCAGTACATGCGCATGTCGCATGCCAATCCCGGCGAGAGAGTCCTCGTCGCGGCGACGCCGGTGACGTTCCTCACGAGTGACGGCTCGGTCGCGGGCATAGGCGCCGCGGAGCTCGAGATCGACGCGAGCCCGGTGCTGAGCACCTCGAAGGACGCCCGGAACATCGCGCTCATCACCACCGCAGCGGTGATAACCGTCTTCCTCACGACGCTCTGGGTGCTCATGCGCCGGCTCACACAACGCACGTTCAGGGACCCGCTCACGGACCTGCCGAACCGCCGCTACTTCTCGGAGGCGGTCGCTGCCATCCTGGCGCACAACGCTCGACACCAACGACCCTCCGCGCTTCTGTTCGCCGACATCAACCGGCTCGCCGAAGTGAACACGAGCCTGGGGCAGCGCGCGGGCGATGCCGTCCTCGTCTCCGTCGCCCGAGTGCTGAGCAAGAGAGTCCGGGCCGGCGACATCCTCGCGCGCATCGGCGGGGACGATTTTGCGGTGCTCCTCAACGAAGCCTCCGTCGAGCAAGCCAGGTTGGTGGCCGACAGCATCGCTACGGCGCTCGAGACGGCAACAGCCTCGGATGACCAGCGGATGCGCATCAGCGTGAGCATCGGGGTCTCGAACTTCCCGCGCGATGGCACGACTGTCAACGAGCTGCTCCAGCACGCCGAGAGCGCCATGAAAGCGGCCAGACAACAGCAACTGCCGTACTCGGTGTTCGAAAGCCTTAATCCTCGCATGACAAGCGAGACACTAAGTCTCGAAGCCGACCTCAGGGACGCTCTGCACCGAGACGAGCTCGACGTTCACTTCCAGCCCATCGTCAGGGCGAGCGACAGCACGATCGCCTCCTACGAAGCGCTCGCGCGCTGGAACCATCCCGCCGGACCCATCAGCCCAGGCACCTTCATCCCCATCGCCGAGAACACCGGACTCATCCGCCACCTCGACCGCTACATCTACCGTCGCACCGTAGAGACCATAGCCTCCATCCAGTCGAGTCAACCCGACATCCGCGTGAGCATCAACCTCTCCGCCCCCTCCATCGCCGACCCGACCCTGCCCGCCTACCTGAACCAAGTCGCAGAACAACATTGCGTTCCCTCGCACCGCCTGACATTCGAGGTCACCGAGACTGCAGCCATCCAGAACCTCCACCGCGCCACCGAAACCCTCACGACCCTCCGAGGACTCGGCTTCCAAGTCGCACTCGACGACTTCGGCACCGGCTACTCGTCCCTTGCCCATCTGCGCAAGCTCCCCATCGACATCGTCAAGATCGACCGGCAATTCATCACCGGCATCGGCAGAGAACCCAGCGACGAGATGCTCGTCCAGTCCGTCATCGCCTACGCCCACAGCCTCAACCTGAGCACCGTCGCCGAAGGCGTCGAAACCCAGGAACAGCACGCCTGGCTACGAGACAAGGGCATCGACTACGAACAAGGCTACCTCCACGGCAAAGCAGCACCGCTCCCGGTGACCGCGAAGGCCTAGCATCACGCGATCCCGGGGACTACCGGCCGATCCTTGGTGGCGCACAGGCTTCCACTCACGCCTTGGGCGGCGCCCGCATCAACGCCAGCGCGAGCAACCGAACCTCCTCCAACGCGTGCTCCACCAACCCACGCAACCGAGAGCCCAGCGCACCCTGAACCACATGCTCAACCGTGAATAACTCCATCGCGAAAGCCTGCTCCAGCCCCCGATCTCGAGCCAGCTTCTGAAGATCGTTCAACGCGCCCGGCCTTGGCAGGGCCAGGTCACAAGTGCATGCCGCCTCGAGAGATTCTCGGGCGCGCTTTGGTTCCCCAAACATGTGCGGCGACGCATAGCCCGGTCCAGAACGAGGAAGCCGAACGCCTCAACGGAAGCGCACCTTGCTTTGTAATCGACCTCACAATCAGAGTTCACAGAGATGACGTAGTCATTCCCACCAGAATCCCAGACTTGACGTAGGCTTAGGCGAAATCTGGCGGCGCACTTGTGCGCACACGTGGTCTCATGTCCGTCCTGGACGCACCCATCCGAACCAGCGTATCCGCATTTGTGCCGCATCGAGTGCGTACCCGTACCTGGGTAGAACGTGCAGCATGATTCGCACGCGGGGCCACTCCTGGCTACGCGGAAGGCGCTCCTCGGCCGCCCATGGAGGTCGTCCTTCCCTTGTCGTGCAGCAGCATGTGGGCCGACACGCCGCAGGCTCCCTGATCAGCGATCGGGCTCGGGGAGGAGCCAGAAGCTCCAGGCAGGGCCCCGAAACCAGACAAGCTCCGACTCGGGACGCCCGTCCCTTGTCTCGTCCCCACCGCCTGCACATTCTGGCGGGTAGCTCCGGCCCCACCGGGATGCACCGGAGCAGGGGGGAATGCACATGGCTGAACGCACGCCCAGCATCAGCGCGCGCCGGTCCTGGCTCGCCGTCGCGCTGATCGCCCTTGCGCTGCTCAGCGTGGGGGTCGAGTTCGCGATGGAGGGACCGCCGTGGGCCGGCAGCCGCCGCATCCTGTGGCGCGGAAGCTCGGCGCCGGGGCACATCGGCGCGCACTTCCGCTACTTCGACGGCAACGACAGCCGCCCCCTCTCGGGCGACGCCGGCGGAGACTTGACCCTCCGCTACGACCTCGAGCCCGAGAAGGGCGTCCTGGCGCTCCACGTGCTGTCGCCTGAAGGGGATGTCATCTGGACGCGAAGCGCCACCGAGCCCGCCGTGGGCAGCACGGCGATCCCCCTGCCGGAGAGCGGTCGGTATCGGGTCGAGATCACGGGCGAGAGAAGTCGTGGCAGCTTCGACGTGAACTACCACCTCGATACACCGGCCGCGCCCTAGAAACTGGCCACACCAGCATCTAGCCAGCACGCCCAATGCGCCAGACTCGCATCTGGAGCTCGCTCGATCGGGCGGACAGCCTGATGCTTGTCGTAAGCCTCGAGCGGCTCGAGGTCCACGGAGCCGATGCAACGCCAGGAGGTCGTGATCGACCAGGCCCTACTCGACAACAGCTCACCGCCATGAGCTCGGGCACCCTGTCGACGACGGAGGGGTGAAATCGTCCTCGGTTCCGTGAAGCGCGGATCCACGCCCTCCGCGTACGTCGGCCACCCTCTCGCGGCATCGCGCACGCGGCGAATGACTTCTGGTGCGCGGCTCCCAGGGATGCTGGCGCCGTCGGCGACGCGCAGCATGTCCTCCTGGCCGCGAGTCTCTGCCGCTCCGTCGGCGCCGTTCCCCAGAACGGCCCGGCTCCGGATGAGCGTCGAGAGCGCCCCCGCCGTAGAGTGGGGCATGGAGCAAGCGCGGCGCCTCTCCGACGGTTCGGCGCGACTGGCCGAGGAACGGTTCCGTTGGATCTTCACGCGCATGACGCAAGCCGCCATCCCTATCCACCTGGCGCTGACCGCCCTCTTCATCGCGCTGGGCCTGACGGCGATGGTGTGGGTCAACTTCGGCAGCATGGCGCTGCACGCGGCCGTCTGGGTATTGCTCCGGAACGGCCGCGAGCGCGGGGCGTTCCTCCTGGCCGTGACGAACCTCGTGCTGTTGTTCGTCACCGCCACCCTGCTCCTGGGCTGGGCGAGCGGCTTCCACTACTACCTGCTCGTCCTGCCGATGCTGTTCGTGCTCCACCCCGGCTGGTCACGGCCGGTCAAGGTCATGGCGTGCACTTCGGCCGCCGGCGCCTACGGTCTGCTGGCCCTCCACGCCTACTTCAACGGCGCCCTGACCACGCCGGTGTCGCCCGGCGTGGACGTACTCGGCGTGTTCAACGCCGTCAGCTTCGCCGCCACCATGTCGGTGCTGGCATTTATCGTGGGCAAGGCCACCGGCGACGCCGAGGAAGGCCTGCTCCACGCCAGCGTCATCCTGGAGGAACTCTCCAACCGCGACCCCCTCACCGGCCTGCTCAACCGGCGCGCCATCGAGGCCCTGCTGCAAGCAGCGCAGGTTCGCATGCAACACCTCGGCGAGCGCTACGCCGTCGTCATGGTCGACCTCGACCGCTTCAAGCGCGTCAACGATTCTTACGGGCACGCCTGCGGTGACGCCGTGCTGGGAGCCGTCGCCGGCGCGCTCGAAGGAGCCGTGCGCGACACCGACCACGTCGCCCGCTGGGGTGGCGAGGAGTTCCTGATCCTGTTCCCCAACAGCACGCGGGCCGGAGCGCACTTCGCCGCTCTCAAGATGCTGGACGCGGTCCGCGCGTGTGGCACCGACTGCGCGACAGGGAACGGGATCGGCGTCACCGCCACCTTCGGCGTCGCTGCCAGCGCTCCGTCCCGCAGTGCGGCGGTTGTCGTGCGGGCCGCCGACGAGGCGCTCTACGCCGGCAAGCGCTCGGGCAGGAACTGCGTCGTGAGCGAACCGTATGTCGACACCGAGGTGCGTGTCGAGGCCGCAGCCCCCGGCTA
>CAZFIS010000216.1:0-4995 GCA_964519125.1 uncultured Gemmatimonadaceae bacterium
CGGACCCGGCCCGGCGAGGAGCTCGCCGCACACCTCGTCGAGCGCTCCTTTCCAGGTTCGGTCTTCTTCAGCAACTCCGGAGCCGAGGCGAACGAAGCCGCGTTCAAGTTCGCGCGCCGGTGGGCGGGTTCGACGGCGGGGCCCCAGCGCCACGAGATCGTCGCGTTCCACGGTTCGTTCCACGGCCGCCTCTTCGGTTCTCTCGCGGCCACGGACCGCCCGGCATACCAGGAGCCCTTCCGGCCCCTGATGCCCGGTGTCCGGTTCGTGGACGTAGGTGACCTCGACGCCGTGGACGAGGCGCTCGGCACGGGCGCGGTGGCCGCGGTGATCGTCGAGCCCCTGCAGGCGGAAGGAGGGATCCGGCCCGTCCCCACGAAGTTTCTGGAGGCGCTACGGGCGCGGTGTGACGCCGCCGGCGCACTGCTCGTGTTCGACGAGGTCCAGGTGGGCCTGGGCCGTACGGGGCGGATGTTCGCGTTCGAGGAGACCGGCGTGGTGCCCGACATCCTCACGCTCGCCAAGCCCCTGGCGGGTGGGTTGCCGATGGGCGCGACGATCGTGAGCGAAGCCGTGGCCACCACCGTGCATCCCGGGGACCACGCCACGACGTTCGGCGGCGGACCCCTGGTCGCCTCGGTCGCACTCGCGGTGGTCCGCGAGATCTCGGATCCGGAGTTCCTCGAGCAGGTACGGAAGCTCGGCGTGCATCTGGAAGAGCGCCTGGCGACGGTGGCCTCGTCGCACGCTTCCGTGAAGGAGGTGCGGGGCAGGGGGCTGATCCAGGGCGTAGTGCTGGACGGCGCCGCGGGGCCGACCCTGCAGCGGGCACGCGAGCTGGGGCTGCTCCTGGTGTCGGCCGGACCCGACATCATCCGGCTCCTGCCGCCCCTCAACGTCTCGGAGGACGAGCTGGACGAGGGCGTGGCGCTCCTGGATCGGGCGCTGACTTCTTGACATCATGCACTTGGCCTGCATAATTATTCTCTGCGTGGCGGGAATGGCCACAAGACAGGCTTGCGCTGCATCCACACTCGGGATTGGGGGCCAGGAGTTCGGGGCAGGGTGCCCCCCGGCCCTTCGGCGGGAAGGGACCGGACTCCTGGTTCCCCGAGCCCGTTCACAACGCCGCGAGACGGCATACAGGGAGTAGGGCGATGAAGGTCGTTCTGGGCTACTCCGGGGGCCTCGATACCTCCGTGATCGTGCCATGGCTCAAGGAGAACTACGGGGCCGAGGTGATCTGCATGGCCGGCGACGTCGGCCAGCGGGGCGGCCTCGACGGGCTGGAGGCGAAGGCCCGCGCCACCGGGGCGAGCGGCTTCTTCGGGGAGGATCTGCGTCAAGAGTTCGTCGAGGAGTACATCTGGCCGACGCTCCGCTCCGGAGCGGTCTACGCCCGCAAGTACCTGCTCGGCACCGCGATGGCCCGGCCGCTCCTGGCCAAGCGTCAGGTGGAGGTGGCCCGCGAGGTCGGCGCCGACGCCGTCGCCCACGGGTGCACGGGGAAGGGCAACGACCAGGTCCGCTTCGAGTTGACCTACGCGGCGCTGGCGCCGGACCTTCAGGTGATCGCTCCCTGGCGGGAGTGGGACATCCACTCGCGTGAGGACGCCTTCGCGTACGCCCGGGCGCGCAACATCCCGCTGGTGGGCGTGGACGAGACCAAGCTCTACTCGCGCGACGAGAACATCTGGCATATCTCCCACGAGGGTGGCCCGCTGGAGGATCCCGCGTTCGAGCCCGAGGAGTCCATGTTCCTGTGGACGGCGGCCCCCGAGCTCGCCCCGGACGAGCCGGAGTACGTCGAGATCTCCTTCGAGGCCGGGACGCCGGTGGCGGTCAACGGAGCCAGGCTGGATGCCGTGTCGCTCCTCGAAGCGCTGAACGGGATCGGCGCCAGGCACGGGATCGGGCGGGCGGACCTCGTCGAGGACCGCCTGGTCGGGATGAAGTCCCGGGGCGTGTATGAGACGCCCGGCGGAACGCTCCTGCATCAGGGGCTCGAGGAGCTCGAGGCCATCACGCTCGACCGGCGCTCGATGGGCCTCAAGGATCAGATCGCGCAGCGCTATGCCGACATGGTGTACGAAGGCCGGTGGTGGACTCCGGAGCGGGAGGCGATGGACGCGATGGTGACGGTGCTGACCAGGGACGTCACCGGCACGGTCAAGCTCAAGCTGTACAAGGGCTCGGCACAGATCGCGTCGCGGACGAGCTCCCGCTCTCTCTACCGCGAGGACCTGGCCACGTTCGGCGCAGCGGCGACGTACGACCACGCCGACGCCGGTGGCTTCATCAAGCTGTTCGGGCTGCCGATCCGGGCCGCGGCCGGCCGTGACGGGCGCGCGCACGTCGTACCCTCGGTCGATGCGATGCCTCTGCCTCTGAAAGAGGTGGCCGGCGACTGACGGCCTCCGGGCGGTCCATGGCTCGGTGAAGGGGCCGTGGCGACGCGACCACGCATCTGCGCGTGGTGCTCGCGTTGTCGCGGCCCCCGACGTTGGGTATCCTGCCGAGCCCGCCCGCAGCCCAACATGGATGAGACCGTGAAACGATCGAGCTCCGAGAAGGACGGCCCCAAAGCACTCTGGGGAGGACGCTTCACCGGAGGCATGGCGCCCGAGATGGTGCCCATGAACCTGAGCCTGGACGTCGACGGGCGCCTGTGGGCCGAGGACGTGCGCGGGAGCGTGGCGTGGGCACGGGCTCTCGGACGGGCAGGCGTGCTCTCGGAGGAGGAGTCCTCGACGTTGGTGGCCGGACTCGAGCGGGTGGCCGGGCGGATCGAGCGCAAAGGACTCGAGGAAGCTCCCGAGGAGGACATCCACTCGGTGGTCGAGCGGATGCTGCGCGAGGAGGTCGGCAACGTCGCGGGCAAGCTCCACACGGGCCGCTCGCGCAACGACCAGTCCGCGACCGATGTGCGCTTGTGGGGCAGGGCGGCGGCGAAGCGGGTGGAGGATGCGCTGCTCCGGCTCCTGGGCGCTCTGTACGCACTCGCCGATCAGGGCATCGACCACGTGATGCCCGGCTACACGCATCTGCAGCAGGGACAGCCGATCCGCGCGGGCCAGTGGGCCCTCGCGCACCTGTGGGCCTTCCATCGCGACGTCGGGCGCGTGCGCCAGGCGCACCGGGCGGCCGGCGTCCTCCCGCTGGGGTCGGGCGCCATCGCCGGGTGCCCCTTTCCTGTGGATCGGGAGTTCCTGCGCGCCGAGCTCGGCTTCGAGGGGGTGAGCGAGAACAGCGTGGACGCGGTCTCGGATCGCGACTGGATCTGCGACCTCCTCTACGCGGGCGCGATGATCGGGGTGCACCTCTCGCGCCTGGGGGAGGACCTGGTGCTCTTCTCGAGCGTCGAGTTCGGGTTCGTGCGCCTCTCCGACGGCTTCAGCACCGGATCGAGCCTCATGCCCCAGAAGCGCAATCCCGACGTGGCCGAGCTCGCCCGCGGCAAGAGCGCGCGGCTCGCCGGCAACCTCTCGGCAATGCTCATGCTCCTGAAGGGACTGCCCACCGGATACAACCGCGACCTCCAGGAGGACAAGACGGCGCTCTTCGACACGGTGGACACCCTCCTTCTGGCCCTGCCCGCCGTGGCGGGCGCGGTGGAGACAGCCTCGTTCCGCTCCGAGCGCATGGAGGGCGTCATGGACGCCCAACTCCTGGCCACGGACCTGGCCGACTACCTCGTGCGACGGGGCGTGCCGTTCCGGGATAGCCACGAGGTCGTGGGACGGCTCGTGCGCAGGGCGGAGGAAGCGGGCGTGAGCCTCGCCCAGCTGTCCGTGCACGAATTCCAGGCCGAGCACCCCGTGTTCGAGGCCGATGTACGTGCCGTCTTCGACTGGCGGGCCTCGGCCGACGCCCGGGACGGGGTGGGAGGAACGTCGCGGCGCTCCGTCCTCGTGCAGCTCGAGCGCGCGCGGGAGCTCCTGGCCGGGGGCTGAGCTCCGGCCGGCCGCGTCACTTCAACGGGGTGGCCTCCCCCGAGCCCTTCAGGGTGCGTCCGGCAGCCTCCACGAACGGCGCGAGCCCCGCCATGAGCTCGTCGAACTCCGGGAAGCTGAGCGACTGCTCGCCGTCCGAGACCGCTTGCTCGGGATCGGGGTGGACTTCCACCAGAATCCCGTCCGCACCGGCCGCCACCGCGGCGAAGGAGAGCGGTGCGACCAGGTCCCTCCGCCCTCCCGCGTGCGAAGGATCCGCCAGAACCGGCAGGTGTGTCTCGCGCTTGAGCACGGGGATGGCCGCCAGGTCGAACGTGTTGCGCGTCGAGGTCTCGAACGTGCGGATGCCGCGCTCGCACAGGATCACGTGGGGGTTGCCCTGGCTCATCACGTACTCGGCCGCGAGCAACAGGTCCACGACGGTGGCCGCCATACCTCGCTTCAGGAGCACGGGGCGGCGCAGGCGCCCCACCTCCGTGAGCAGCGCGAAGTTCTGCATGTTCCGGGCGCCGACCTGGAGGACGTCCGCGTACGAGGCGACGAGGTCCACCTGACGAGTGTCCATGACCTCGGTCACGACCGGGAGGCCGGTCGCGGCGCGTGCCTCCGCGAGCAGCTGGAGGCCCTCCTCCCCGAGGCCGCGGAACGAATAGGGCGACGAGCGCGGCTTGAAGGCGCCGCCGCGAAGTCCGCGGGCGCCGCGATCCCCCACGTGCTCGGCCGTGCGGAGGAGCATGTCGCGTCCTTCGACGGAGCAGGGACCCGCGATGACGACCACCTCGTCCCCGCCCAACTCCACGCCCCCCACCGGCACGCGCGTCCCCTCGGCGGCGAACTCCCTGGAGGCGAGCTTGTAGGGCTTGAGGACCGGGTGAACCTCCGCGACGCCCGGAATCGAGAGAAGGGGGAGGTCCCTCAGGGCCTCCTCGTCTCCGACGCAGCCGATGATGGTCCGGTGCTCCCCCCGGGACACGTGCGTGCGCAGGCCGGCCGCCTCGATCCGCTCCCGGATGTGGTCCAACTCGGCCTGCGTCACGCCCTT
>CAZFIS010000217.1:0-4943 GCA_964519125.1 uncultured Gemmatimonadaceae bacterium
CCGGTGCCCGCAAGCCTGTCCATGGCTGGATGGGACGGATTGCGGAGCGGCTCGGCACCACCGCAGGAGGCCACCACCGCCCGAGTCCCAGAGGCGGCCGTCGGAATCGGGCCGTACATCCCCCAGGGCCGGCAGGGTGTCGGGAAACATCCGGGCGATGTCCCTCGGCCTCGGGGCCTTCTAGAGGACGTTCACCCCGGACGGAGGAGTGAGGACGCGGCGGCGGACCGCGTCGCCGACGGCATCGACCCATACGCGACGATCCTCACTCCGGCGCTGTCGCGCACCTGCATGCGAGCAACCCCGGACCGTCCACCGCATCCACTGATCAGCGAAAGGGCAACGGCACCGATGGCGGCAGCCGGGCAACCCGCGCATCGCATCACGCGACCGCGTGAACGGCGGAACCGACCTCGAACGTTCATGGAGGAACCCTCTCCCGTCCCACCCCCGCGCAACCACCGCACGTCCTCATTGCCGCCGATTCACTGCCGATCTAGCGTAGAATCCGTTTGAGCTCCCGGGGGGCTTGCCCCGTGTGTGCGAAGGGACCCTTCCACCGCCCTTGGCAGAGCGAGGACGACATGACGGCGGGTACGTGGATCACGATGATCGTGGTGATGCTGTTCGTGTGGGGCGGGTGCGGGCTGGCGGTCGTGATGATCATGAACAAGGAGAAGACCAAGTCCGCGGCCGGTCCGGGCGGACAGGCCTGAGACGATGCGCGGCGGCCGGGTGAACGAGCCCGGCCGCCGCGTCGCGCCTCCGCGCCCTCACATCTTGGGCAACCTCAGGAGCTTCGTGAAGCTCCAGACCATCAGCCCGAGCACGATGGCCCAGGCGGCGAGCATGAAGATCAAAGCTCCGGTGTTCACGGTCCCTCCGCGCACGCAACTTTGAATTCCATACCTCCGGGGCTTGAAGCGTACATCCGAACGCCTCTGCACCGCCATGAGCGCGTACGGCTCTCCCGCTCCTCCCCTTGATCGTCACATCTTGACAATCAAGATGACAGACGGTATCGATGGCGTCATGGACGAGCCCAACACCGACGTCATCCAGGGGACGCTCGATCTCCTGATTCTCAAGACCCTGAGTCTCCAGGCGATGCACGGCTTCGGCATCGCGCGCCGCATCGAGCAGATCTCGCGCGACGTGTTCAAGGTGAACCCCGGCTCGCTGCTGACCGCGCTTCAGCGGCTCGAGCGCGCGGGCCTCCTCGACGCGGAGTGGCGGCGCACGGAGAACGCGCGCCGCGCCAGGTACTACGAGCTCACTCCGGCGGGCCGCGAGCGCCTCGAGGTCGAGACCGCCGACTGGAAGCGGCGCTCCGCGGCCGTCATGCGGCTCCTGAACGTCGAAGGCTGAGCCGGTGGCGCTCCTGCGTCCCCTTCTGCGCGGCCTGTCCGCGCTCGTTCATCCGCACGAAGCGGACGCCGACGTCGACGACGAGGTGCGGGACTATCTCGAGCGCACGATCGAGGCGCACCGGGCGCGCGGGCTCTCCGAGGCGGAGGCTCGGCGCGCGGCCCGCCTGGAGATGGGAGACCCCGGCACGGTCCGGGAGCAGGTGCGCACGGCGGGATGGGAGCACCTGGTCGAGACGCTCGTCTCCGACGCTCGCCATGCACTGCGCCGCCTCGGCACGAGCCCCGTGTTCACGGCCACGGCCGTCGTGACGCTGGCCCTCGGCATCGGCGCGAGCACCGCGGTATTCAGCGCCGCGAGCCCCCTCCTCCTCGAGCCCCTGCCCTTCCCGCACGCAGGACGGCTCGTGACCGTCGACGACCGGAACCAGGACGGCGTTCCGGACCCCGCCACGCTCGGCACGTACGAGGAGGTGCGGGAACGCGCCCGCTCGTTCGATGCGCTCGCCGCCGCGGATCCGTGGCAACCTTCCCTCACCGGCACCGGTGAGCCCGAGCGCCTCGAGGGCGAGCGCGTGACCGCGGGATATTTCGGCGTGTTCGGCACCTCGCCCGCGATCGGCCGCGACTTCACGGCGGACGACCAGCGCCCGGGCGCCCCCGAGGTCGCGATCCTGAGTGACGGCCTGGCCGAGCGGCGCTTCGGAGGAGCGCGCGCCGTGGTCGGACGCACGATCGAGCTCGATGGCGACCCGTACCTGGTGGTCGGCGTCATGCCGCCCGGCTTCGCGAACGTCATCGCCCCGGACGTCGACGTGTGGGCGCCGCTGCGCGACCGCGTCACGGCCGACCTCGAGACGCGCGCGTGGGGCCACCACTACCGGATCGTCGGGCGGCTCGCCTCGGGCGTCTCGGCCGACGAGGCGGCGCGCGAGACCGTCGCGATCGGCCGCGCCCCGCTGCCCGACTTCCCCCGTCCCGCATGGGCGTCCCTCTCGCAGGGCCTGGTGGTGCGCCCCATGCTGGAAGCCGTGACCGGGAGCGTGCGGCCGTCGCTCTACGCGATCATCGGCGCCGTGCTGCTCCTCCTCGCGATCGCGTCGGTGAACGTGACGCATCTGCTCCTCGCGCGCGGAGCACAGCGCCGGCCCGAGCTCGCGATGCGTATCGCGCTCGGTGCGGGCCGCCCGCGGCTGGTGCGCCAGCTCGTCACCGAGAGCGTGGTCCTCGCCCTCGTCGGAGGAGCGCTCGGGCTCGGGCTCGCTCAACTCGGCATGCGCGCCCTCCTGGCCATCAGCCCGCCGGGGCTTCCTCGCCTCGGTGCGATCCGGCTGGACGCGCGGGTGTTCCTCTTCGCGCTCGGGCTCACGACGCTCGTGGGCATCGTGGTCGGGCTGGCGCCTGCGCTCGGCGCGCTCGACTCCAAGGGCGGCGGACCGCTCCTGCACGCGTCCCGCCGCACCACGGCCGGCTACGCCGGCACGCGGCGCGCGCTCGTCGTGGCCGAGGTCGCGCTCGCCCTCGTCTTGCTCGTGAGCGCGGGGCTGCTGCTCAGGAGCGTGCGTCGCCTGATGGCGGTGGCGCCCGGGTTCGATCCCGCGCACGTTCTGACGATGCAGGTCGTCGGGGCCGGGCACGCGTTCGACTCCGATACCGCGAGGCTCGAGCTCTTCCGGCAGGCGCTCGACGCGGTGCACGCCGTGCCCGGCGTCGAGAGTGCTGCCTTCACGAGCCAGCTCCCGCTCAGCGGCGACATCGACGGCTACGGGTACGCGTGGGCGTCGAGGCCGCAGGTCGGGGCCGGCGAGGACGGGAGCGCGCTGCGCTACGCCGTGTCTCCGGGATATTTCCAGGCGATGCGGATCCCGCTCGTTCGGGGGCGGCTCCTCGACGCCGGCGACCGCCCCGGCTCGCCCGAAGCGATCGTGATCAACGAGTCGTTCGCCCGGCGCCTGTTCGGGACCGCGAACCCGATCGGCCGGCGCGTGCGCTTCGGGCCGGAGATGGGCTCGGGCCGTCCGTGGGACGTGGTCGTGGGAGTGGTGGGCGATGTGAAGCAGTACTCGCTCGCGGTCGGAGCGCCCGAGGCATTCTACGTGATCAACGGCCAGTGGGATTGGGTCGACGACGTCGAGACGCTCGTCGTGCGGACGACGCGCGGGAACGCCGCCGCGCTCGCGCCCGCCATCCAGCGTGCGGTGTGGTCGGTGAGCCCCGACGTGCCGATCGTGCGTGTCTCGACGATGGAGCACTTCGTGGCCGCCTCGGGGGGCCAGCGCCGGTTCGCTCTGAGCGCGATCGAGGTCTTCGCGCTCGCCGCCCTGCTGCTCGCCGCGGTCGGCCTCTACGGGGTGATCTCGGGAAGCGTGAGCGAGCGCACACGCGAGATCGGGATCCGTACGGCGCTCGGTGCCGCCCCCCGCGACGTCGTCGGCCGCGTGGTCGGCGACGCGCTGGCGCTCACCGCGCTCGGCTCCGCGATCGGGCTGGCCGGGGCCTGGGCATCGAGCCGACTGCTCTCCTCGATGCTCTTCGGGGTGTCACGCGCCGATCCCCTCACCTACCTGGGCGTGCTCGGGCTCCTGGCCGCCGTCGCGCTCGTCGCCGCGTGGGCGCCGGCGCGGAGGGCGGCCGCGGTCGACCCGACGATCTCGCTGCGGGCGGAGTAGCAGCGCCCACCCATACCGATCCGTGACACGGGCGCTGTGGAGCGCTGACGGGGACGCCTTATCCTCTCCGCCGTGATCGCGGCCACACTGCTGGTCTCGACGCTCGTCCTTCACGCTCCCGCTGCGAAGCCCGACGCGGCCCCCTGGGGCCCGGAGGGCCACCGCCTCGTGGCCGAGCTCGCGGCCCGCCTCCTCTCGCCCACCGCGCGGGCCCGGGTGGACTCCCTGCTCGCCGGACCATCGATGGCGGCCGTATCGAACTGGGCCGACAGCATTCGGACGTTCCTCCGCCGGACGGCCCCGCTGCACTACGTGGACATTCCGCTCGGCGCCACCACGTACGACTCCGCGCCAGACTGCCCCGATGGGCGCACCGAGATCATCTGGGCCGCGCTCCTCTGTCCGGGCACCGCACGAAGCGTGGTCGCGGCGGCTCCATGAGGATCCTGGCCTTCCTCACCGACCCGCCGGTCCTCTCCGCCATGCTCCTGCACCTCGAATCGGGGCCCCCGCGCAACGCATGTTGCGTGGGGTGAGGGCCTTCTCCACCGACCTCCGCCCCTCGCGCCGGCGCGCGGCCCGCCTCAGCGGGATTTCCTGCTCGATCCGACGCCGAGGTTCGACCCCGCCGACCCCGAGCCCGTGCCCGACCACGCTTCGCGCGGTGCCCTCCTGTTCGACCAGTCTCTGCCCGACGACTTCGACGACTGAGAACTCGATCCGCCTCCCACCGGAGTCATTCGGGCTCCGGTAACCACCGCCCATCCTCCCATCCGCCTGACCCCCACCAGCATCCCCGCCCACTCGCCCCTATTCGCACCGGTACGTTCTCCGCCTCCCCCCACCATCCTGTCGCCTTTCCACACGTCGACCCGCAGCCAACCGTGATTACCAGGCCGACCCCGCG
>CAZFIS010000218.1:0-4888 GCA_964519125.1 uncultured Gemmatimonadaceae bacterium
CCTTCGGCGCGTTCGTGGACGTGGGCGTGCACCAGGACGGGCTGGTCCACGTGAGTCAGCTCGCGGACCGCTACGTGAAAGACCCGAGCGAGGTCGTGCGGGTGCGCCAGCAGGTGCGCGTGCTCGTGCTCCAGGTGGACGTCGAGCGGCACCGCATCGGCTTGTCGATGAAGAAGGAGTAGCCCGCCATCCGCACGGGTCCCAACGGGACCGTCGGCACGACCTCCCCGGTGGGGTAGGAGCCCGTGGTCGTCTCCGACCCGACCCGGCTCCGTCTCGCCTACTCCACCGCCCTCGCCACCTCGACCCCCATGCGCCTCACGCGGTTCCGCTCGTCGACGAAGACGACGGTGGGTGTGTGCTCGCGGGCCGCCGCATCGTCCACCTCGGCGTAGGAGATGATGATGACCGTGTCGCCGGGATGGATGAGCCTCGCCGCGGCACCGTTGACCCCGACGATCCCGGAGCCCCGCTCGCCCTCGATGACGTACGTCTCCAGGCGGTTCCCGTTGTCATTGTCCACGACCTGAACCTTCTCGTGCGGAAGGAGGTCGGCGGCATCCATCAGGTCACGGTCAACGGTGAGCGAGCCGACGTAGTCGAGGTTCGCCTCGGTCGCCGTGGCACGGTGGATCTTGGATTTCATCATGATGCGCCGCATGCCAACCATCCTTCTCCTGGCCTCTTCCTGAGTGAGGTGGACCATCGGATTGTCCAGTGACGGTGGAGGAAACACCGATGCTACACTCCGGCGGCCGCAAGGAGCCGGAGAGGCTCCCCCTCTCCGACCGGCATCGCCTGGTCGCTTCTCTTCGCCACCCACAGTGCGAGGACGCTTGCCGGCTCCGTCCATCTGCCTCATTCTGAGCCGTTCCCTTCCCTCAGCCGCATCGCGGGCAGGCCGGCGAGGCATGCCTGCCTCGTCTCCGGAGCCCAGCCCCATGTTCAGGAACGCATCCAGATTCCTCGCCGCCCTGCTGCTCGTGGCAGCCCCGGCGTCCGGAGCCGCACAGAACGCTCCGATGATGTCTCACGTGGATGCCGCGCTCTTCCACGGGATGCACTACCGCTTCGTCGGACCGACCCAGGGCGGCCGGGTGACCACGGTCACGGGCGTCCCCTCACAGCCGCGTACCTTCTACATGGGGGTGGCATCGGGCGGGTTGTTCAAGACCACCGACGGCGGTGAGAGCTGGCACCCTGTCACCGACGGGCAAGTACCCCTGGGCTCCAGCGGCTCGGTAGACGTGGCCGACTCGGATCCGAACGTCGTCTATTACGGCACGGGCTCGGACGGGCTGCGCAGCAACGTGTCCACCGGACGCGGCGTGTACAAGAGCGTCGACGGCGGCAAGACGTGGACGTTCGCGGGCCTGCGCGACGTGGGGCAGATCGGCGAGCTGCGCATCGACCCCAGGGACCCCAACACGGTGTGGGTGGCGGCCATCGGCGACGCCTTCAAGCCCAGCCGCGACCGGGGAATCTACAAGACCACCGACGGCGGCAAGACGTGGAGCAACACGCTCTTCGTGTCCGACAGCACCGGCGCCACGGACGTGGAGCTCCAGCCGGGGAACCCGAACGTCGTGTACGTGTGGATGAGCCGCCTCGAGCGCAAGCCGTGGACCATCATCAGCGGCTCCCACGAGGGCGGCTTCTTCAAGAGCACAGACGGGGGCTGGCACTTCCAGAGGATCGTGAAGGGCCTCCCCCAGGGGCTTATCGGGAAGGCGAACCTAGCGGTGACGGCGGCGAATCCCCAGCGCATCTACGCCCTGGTGGAGGCCAAGCCCGGCGGCGGCCTCTACCGCTCCGACGACGCCGGCGACAGCTGGTCGCTCGTCAACACCACGCCGGGCATCATCCAGCGGCCGTTCTACTACACGGCTCTGGGAGCCGACCCCGGCAACGCCGACGTCGTGTACATGGGCGCCGAAACGTTCTTCAAGTCCACGGACGCGGGGAAGACCCTCACGGTGCTGCGCACCCCCCACGGCGACAACCACGACATCTGGATCAACCCGCACGACGGCAACACGATGATCGAGGCCAACGACGGAGGGGCCAATGTCTCCTTCGACGGCGGCAAGACCTGGTCCACGCAGTTCAACCAGCCCACGGCGGAGATCTACGGCCTCCACATCGACCACCGCTTCCCGTTCCGCCTCTACGGGGCGCAGCAGGACGACGGCACGCACATCCTCTCCAGCGTGGCGGAGGGCGGGGTGAGGGACGTCGACTGGTGGCCGGGCCCGGGGTGCGAGACCGGCCCCGTGGTGCCGCATCCGTCGAAGCCGAACATCGTGTACGGCTCGTGCAAGGGGCAGTTCGAGGTCATGGACCTCAACACGGGCGAATCGAAGCAGTACTGGATCGGTGCGCAGTCGCTGTACGGCAACCCCGCCAGCGATCTGATCTACCGGTTCCAGCGGGTCTCGCCCATGGAGACGTCACCCTGGGATCCGGATATCCTCTACTACGGCTCGCAGTACCTGCACCGCACGCGCGACATGGGTGTGCACTGGGAGACGATCTCTCCGGACCTCACCGCCCATCCCGCCGGCACCCAGGGCGTGAGTGGCGGGCCCATCACCCGCGACGTCACCGGCGAGGAGTTCTACAGCACCCTGTACGCCATCGCCGAGTCACCGCACCAGGCGGGTGTGATCTGGGTGGGCTCCAACGACGGCCCGTTCCATATCACCCGGGACGACGGCAAGACGTGGACGGACATCACGCCGAAGGACCTGCCTCCCGGAGGACGCGTCGCGTTCATCGACGTGTCACCGCACCGCCGCGGCTCGGCGTACTACGCGGTCTATCGCTACCTGCTGGGTGACTACGCGCCGTACCTGTACCTGACGAACGACTATGGCAGGACGTGGACGCGCCTCACCGACGGCACCAACGGGATCCCCGGCGACACACCGACACGGGTGGTGCGCGAGGACCCGGACCGCGAAGGGCTCCTGTACGCCGGCACCGAGTTCGGCATGTACATCAGCTTCGACAACGGCGGGCGCTGGCAGCCTTTCGACCTCAACCTGCCCCGGGTGCCCATCAACGACATCCAGGTCCACGGCAACGATCTCTTCGTCGCCACGCAGGGCCGCTCCATCTGGGCGATGGACGACCTCTCCTCGCTCCATCAGATCACGCCCGGGACCAGCCCGTCGGCGGTGCACCTGTACGCCCCGCGGGCCGGGTACCGCACCAACGTGAAGCCCGAGCTGCTCGGCCCCATGATCGACTACTACCTGCCGAGCACGCCGTCGGGAGACGTGACCGTCGACATCCTCGACGCCTCCGGCCATCCGGTGAGCTCGTACAGCAGCGCGACCCCGCCGGCGCCACGGCGGGGACGCCGTGGCGGGGGCTACGCCGGGCGGCGCGGGTCCCCTCCACCCTCCGTCACCACCCATCCGGGCTTCAACCGGATGGTGTGGAACGTGCGTGACTCCGACGGCATCATCGTGCCGCCCGGGCGCTACCAGGCGCGTTTGACCGTCGACGGCGCGTCCTGGACACAGCCGTTCGACGTGCTCATCGACCCGCGCGTGGAAGCCGGCGGTGTGAGCGTCGACGACCTCGTCGACCAGTACCAGCACAACCGGCGCATGGAAGCGATGGTAGAGGAGGTGCGGGCGCTGGTCGCTCGGGTCGATACGGCCATGAAGAGCGGAAACCCCTCCACGAAGCGGCGGTTGCGGCCGGTAGCCGACCAGCTCCTGACGCCCCCCATCCGCTACAGCAAACCGGGTCTGGAGGACCAGATCACCTATCTGCGCGGCATGACCACACGGGCGGACCAGCGGATCGGCCAGGACGCCATCGATCGGTACCAGGAGCTGCGCAAGGAGCTGGACGCCGTGGAGGTGGAGGTGAACCGGGTGTTGGGCGGAGGAGGCTGAACGAGAGAGGGCTTGCGAGGGTATTAGTTCGATGACAGATGTTTTATACTTAAACTGTCATCGACTGCCGACCTCAGAGGAGATCCTCCCATGTCCGACAAGATCATCGCCGTCCTCGGTGCCACCGGGGCCCAGGGCGGCGGACTCGCCCGGGCCATCCTCGACGACGCGGAAGGCCCCTTCCGGCTCCGCGCCCTCACCCGCAACCCCACTTCCGATGCGGCCCGGGCACTGGCCGAGGCGGGCGCCGAGGTCGTGGAGGCCGACATGGACGATGCCGACAGCCTCCGGCGGGCCTTCGACGGAGCCCACGGAGTCTTCGCGGTCACCAACTTCTGGGAGCACTTCTCTCCGGAGAAGGAGCTGGAGCAGGCGGGCAACATCGTCACCGCCGCCAAGGATGCCGGCGTGCATCACGTGATCTGGTCGACCCTGGAGGACACCCGGCTGCAGGTGCCCCTGGACGACGACCGCATGCCCACCCTCCAGGGGAAGTACAAGGTGCCCCACTTCGACGCGAAGGGTGAGGCCAATGCTCTCTTCGAGGAGGCGGGCGTGCCCACGACGTACTTCCACGCCTCCTTCTACTGGGACAACCTGATCCACTTCGGGATGGGCCCCCAGCGGGGAGAGGACGGAGTGCTCCGCTTCGTGCTCCCCATGGCCGACGCCAAGCTCCCGGGCATCGGCACCGAGGACATCGGCAGGTGTGCCTACGGGATCTTCAAGGGCGGCGACGAGTGGATCGGTCGCAAGGTCGGCGTGGCCGGCGAGCACCTCTCCGGGGCCGAGATGGCCGCCGCCCTCACCGACGCCCTGGGCGAACCGGTGGAGCACGCCGCCGTCTCACCGGACACGTATCGATCCTTCGGCTTCCCGGGGGCGGACGACCTGGGCAACATGTTCCAGCACCACACCGACTTCGAGGACGAGGTGCGGGGCATGAGGTCCGTCGAGACCGCCCGGAAGCTCAACCC
>CAZFIS010000219.1:0-4879 GCA_964519125.1 uncultured Gemmatimonadaceae bacterium
ACGCCCACACCGGTTCGACTCCCGCCGCCTCCACTGAACCCCCGGAGTCTTCTGACTCCGGGGGTTTCCTATTGCCTCCCGATAGCTTATCTCCTGCGCCTCCCTGGCTTTGAGGAAGACGCGAAGATGCGGAGTTCAGCTCTGTGGGGGGTGGATCAAGCTCGTGAGAACCTCATGCCCTTGCCTGGATCACGCTGGTGAGAACGCCTGGATCGTGCTCGTGGGAAATGACACTTGGGCCAGCTCTTCCAGCGCCAGTAGGCTCGAAATCCTCTGCGGTGCCAGCCGATGACCGTGGCCGGTTGGACGAGAACGAGGGCCCGGCGCAAAGCCGGCCATACGCTCCGGAGCCCTATCCAGAAGACGCGATCGCGGTCATGCGGTCCCGTTCGAGAGGCCTACCAGACGATCGTGACGGTCCCGTTGGTACCGGCGGTTCCATCAACTGTAGTCGAGGTGCCGCCAGCTCCGCCCGCGGCGCCGGGCGCCGTCGTCGGCGTGACGCCCGGTATCGAGTACATCCCGCCGCCGCCGCCACTGGCGTAGAAAGCGCCGCCGCCGCCGCTGTAGCCACCGCCGCCACCGCCGCCCAGGTTCGCGCCTCCGCCACCCCCACCATAGCCCCCCGATCCTCCTTCGCCACCACCACCGCCGGCACCGCCCCCAGCGGCGGTCGTCTGACCGCCGCCCTTGCCGCCGCGATAACCCGAGCCGGAGCCCCCGGCGCTCAGCACGCCGCCGCCGCCGCCGGTGGCATAGGTAGTCGGGTTCCCGGCCGCGCCGCCGTTTCCTCCCGTGCCACCGGCGCCACCGGATCTCTTCCCAGCGCTGCCGCTCGTCGTAGTCGTGCCGTCGCCCCCCGGGAGGTTCACGTACGACGTGGTTCCCCCGCCGCCGCCGCCGCCGGCGGCCACGAGAAGCGTAGCGGACGGCGTGAAGACGAACGATCCACCACCGCCACCGCCACCGTACCCGTCTCCCCCTACCGTCTGGCCTCCCTGCCCGACGACGACGTCGAGGTTCCAGCCGGGAGTGACGGAGTAAATTCCCGTCACGCTCCGGCCGGCGCCGCCTGCCGCTCCATTCGCTGAGTAGTCGTTCCAATAGTTGGCCCCGCCGCCGCCGGCGCCGACCGCCGTGATCATGAGCGACGACACGCCGCCCGGCACGTAGAAATGCTGAAGGCTGCCGGAATAGCTCAACGTCACGCTGCCGTGCGCGGCGACCACCTTCACGGCGACCGAAGTGGTCGAGGAGCCGGTGATGTTCGTGGCGGTCAGCGTATAGGTGGTCGTCGTGGTCGGAGCAACGCTCGTGCTCCCGTCGGCGCACGAGACAGCACCGACGCCGTTGTCAACCGAGCAGCTCGTCGCGGCCGTAATCCCGCTCCACGACAGCGTGGCCGACGCGCCCGAGGCCACTTCCGTGTAATTCGTGGTGAATGTCCCGATGGTCGGCGCCGGCGGGACCACCGTGATCGTGAACGTCGACACCACCGTGCTGTCCACGCCGCCGTTCGCCGTGCCGCCGTCGTCACGGAGCTGCACGCTCACCGTGGCCACCCCGGTGGAGTCCGGCGCCGTCGTGTAGGTCAGCGTGCCGCTCGCGTCGATGGCCGGCTGCACGCTGAACAGCGAGCTGTCGTTGTTCGTGACCGTGAACGTCAGCGTCTGCGTCGACTCGTTCGCCGGGCCCGCGCTCACCGACGTCGCCCACGCCACGCTCTGGGCGCCCGCGTCTTCCAGCACCGTCTGGTTCGAGCCCGCCGTGTAGCTCGGCGCGTCGTTGACCGGCGTGATCGTGAGGCTCACCGTGGCCGCCGCGCTCGTGAACGTCCCGTCCGTCACTTTGTACGTGAAGCTGTCGGCCCCGTTGTAGTTCGCGCTCGGCGTGTATGTGAACGACCCGTCGGCGTTCAGCACGAGCGTCCCGTGCGACGGACCCGTCACCAGCTTCGCCGTCAGAGGATTGCCCGCCGGTGACGTCGCGCCCGCCAGCACGCCTGGGGCCGCCACCACCAGCGCGCTGTCCTCCAGCGTCGTGTCCGACGCCGCAGCCGCCGTCGGCGTGTTGTTGTGGATGTCGAACGCCGCGCTCGTCGCCGAGGAGAGCCCGCTCGCGCTCGCCACCAGCGTGTAGCCGTTGCCCGCCTTGTTCAGCTTCAGGTCCGAGAACGTCGCCACGCCGGACGTGGCCGCCTCGGTCGTCGTGCCTCTGAGCGTCGCGCCGCCCGGGTTCGAGCCCAGCGCTACCGTCACCGAGTCCGCCCCGCCGGTCGCCACGTTGCCGTACGCGTCCTGCTCGGTCACCGCCACCGCCGGGCTCAGCGCCGTCTGCGTCGCCGTGTCGTGCGGTTGGCCGGTGAACACCAGCTGCGTCGCCGGACCCGGCACCACCCTCACCGTCGCCTTGGCGTTCACCGTGTGGTCGAACGCCGTCACCTGCGTCATGCCCGTGTGCCACGCGTGCACCACCCCCGCCGTGTCCACCGCAGCCAGCGTCGGATCCCCGATCGTCCACCGGATCGGGGCACCCATCACCGGCGCGCCGCTCGCGTCGAACGCCCGTGCCGTGAACGCCGCGCTGTCTCCCGCGACCACGGATGCGGAGTCGGGGCTCACCTGGATCGAGGCCACCGCCTGCCTCACCTCGACCACACGCGCCGCGCCGCATCCGCTCGCACACAGCGCCGCCGTCACCTTCACCGTGTCCGTGCTGGCGCCCACCGCCACCACGCTCGCCGAGTCGCCCCCGGCGTACGGCGTCACGCTCGCCACGCCCGTGCCCGCCACGCTCCACTCCAGGCCCGCGCCGGCCACCGTGTTGCCGTTCACGTCCAGGCCTCGCGCCTGCACCACGGCACTGTCGCCCACCGAGGTCAGCACCACCGGCGTGCCCGAGCGCTCGATCGCCACACCTGCCAGGTCCACCGTCACCTGTACGCTCACCGACTGCGCGGACGCCGTGCCGCTCTCGCTCGACGCGAGCCCGACGGTCAGCTGCGCCGTGCCGGGCCGCACCGCCGTCACCACCGCCTGGTTGCCGCCCTCGTTCCGCACGCGCAGCACCGTCGTGTCGCTTGAGCTGTAGCTCAGCGTGATCCCGCTCACCGGTGCGCCGCTCGCGTCGGTGATCTTCGTCTGCAGCACCGCGCTCTGGCCGACCACGGCGTTCGCCTGCCAGCCCGAGGGCGTCAGCGTCAGGCTCTGCAGCGCAGGGTTCGTCGTGCCCTTGCCGCTCGACGAGCAGCTCGCCAACACGAGCAGCAGCACGGACAGCAGCGGCACGAGGCCGCGCGGACGCGGCCCCTTCGGATGGAAGGAGGCGTTGAGGCGAGGGATGGACTCGGAGGGGATCGCGCTCGACAGGAACGCGGCGAGCGTGCGGGTCCACGAACGCGAAGGGGAGGCTTGGGGATGCATGGCCTGTTTGTCCGGCGTACGCCACGTGAGAAGGAATAGGGACTCCAACCGCCGTGGAGTCCTGGGAAGCACGATAGGGTGGGGGCAGGGGAGGGACAAGCCGGAAGTTGGAGGGAGTAGTAGGCAGGGTGCGGAGCGGGGGGAGGCGGCGTCGGCGAAGCGGATGCTCGTTGGGGCCGAGTGGATGGCGGGATGGGCGTTGAGAGCCGGACCCGGAACAGGGTCGTCGAGGGGACGAATGAACTTCTCAACCGTCAGTCGTCGAAGCTGGGGGGCAGAGACTGGTCGAACTGGAAATCGGGCACGGGCTCGGGATCGGCGGGGTCGAAGCTCGGCGTCAGTGGAGCGACCCGCTATGGAATATTCCGACAAGTCCACCAGAACACGGTGTAGGACGATGGAAGCCGCCCGAAGCCTTCAGCCTCCGAGGAAGTCGATGATGTACGGCTCCGGCCCTTGACCCTCAGGGCGGCCGATGTCCCATCGCTTCAGCGCCCGAGCGATGCCACCCGGGTCCTTGTTGGGCAGCGTGTGCGGAATGACGAGTACCCCGAAATGTGGCTCGCCGGCTTGGAAGAAATCTCGCGTGAGGCGGATGAAGTCGTCGCGGTTGCGCGTGACCATGATACGCTTCTCGGTGGCGGCAAAGCGGAGTTGAGCGTCGTCGGGGAACGCAACGCCCATCCGTCCGATTTCGTGGACGCTCACGACATCGAGGTCCAGGGCGCGCGCTGCCTCGGACACCGATGGATTAACGTCCTCGTCCAAAAGGTATTGGAGCGGCACTCAATGTCCTTCACGTCGGGATGCCGCGAAGGGGAGCTCCTTTCTGACGCGCTCAGCGGTCCACTCGCGCTCACGCTTCAAGCGATCGTCGATTTCGACCGGATACAACTCGTAGTATGCGATGGCGGCTCGAACCTGTGCTTCGGAGAGCCAAGGGTAGTTCGCCCTCGTCTCGTCGAAGCTCGCTCCAGCATCCTGCCACGTGCGGATGACCTCCCAGACGTCGAGCCCCGTACCAGCGACCACGGCTCTGCGTCCCACAGGACCATCGGCGAACAGGATCCCCGGCGCACGCCGCATGCGTACGCCCTCGGACAGCAGGTCGAGCGCGGTGCTCGACCATGATTGCCCTCGTTCTCTACCCTGCTGCTCGATCTGACGCTCCAGATCCTCGGGCAGGCGCAGACCTCTGGCCTTCGTCGTCATGATGTGGCCTCCAGAACGGCGATGTGCGCATTGTGCACACCGTGCACGAATCTTGTGCGACGCCTGCTTCCGGTCAAGCTCGGTCGGGCCTCGAGTGCTCAGGTGTCGACCAGTCGCAGGTCTCGACGGTCCCATGCTGCCCACTGGACCCGGTCACAAGGAGCAACAGGGAGGGGAAGAGGCCACTCCGATCCCACACCCCACCCCACACCCTCGCGGGCCAGGCGCCCCAGCTCCCTTGCGGC
>CAZFIS010000220.1:0-4873 GCA_964519125.1 uncultured Gemmatimonadaceae bacterium
TGGTGGAGATGGCGCCCTACGTGAAGTTCCTGGAAGGGCTGAATTTCCCCGAGGCTGCCCGGGAGAACATCGCCTGGAAGACCGCGGTCGAGCTGTTCAAGATCGATCTGTCCGGGCTCCGGCGCGAAATCTGAACGCGGCATCGCCGCGACGGCGTCCACACCCACCTTCCGCTGCCCTCGCGCACCCTGCCCGCACCAACTTGTGCCGGCGATCATGGATTCGGTTAGCTTACATAAGTCCTGGTTCATCGGTGTCGTGCCCAGACCGTCCGACACCTGCCGTCGGATAGCCGGTGACCTCCGTGACGAGGTAGTCATGGGAGCGTTGTCCGCATTCGCCATCGTGGCGCTGGCGATCGTGGGATCGGTTGCCGTGCTGGTGGTCGTTCGAACGGCCCTGCGAGGACGGTCACGAAGGCCTCCTGGCGAGAGCGAGTACCGTCAGCTCGCGGAGGCGGGACTCGAAGGCACGCTGGTCGTGGGCCGGGAAGGTGTGCTCTACGCCAATCAGGCCGCGTCCAGGATCCTGGGTCGTTCCCGCGCAGAGCTGATGGCCCTCGATCTGCCCGGTATGCTGGCCATGATCGCCCCCGCCGACCGGGACGCGACGCTCGCCCGCATCGAGAGGCGTCTCGAGGGAGAGGCCCTTCCCACCGCGCTCCGACAGAATGTCATCCGAGGCGACCGCACGGTGCTCGCCGTGCAAACACACTCCGACGCCATCACGTTCCACGGCCGTTGGGCCAGCTTGACCACATTCTCCGACATCACCCGCGCCGTCGCCGGAGAAGCGGCCTTGCGTGAGAGCGAGGCACGCTACCGGGCCATGGTCAAGGCGTCCCCCGACCTTCTCTTCCGCGTGGACCGGCAGGGAAAGTTCGTGGATTTCCACGCATCCGAGGCAGCGGTTCTGGCCGCGGACCGGGATGCCATCACGGGACGCACGCTGGAAGACGTGCTTCCCGTCGACGTGGCCCGGCGGGCGAGGGAGTACGTCGACAGGTCCCTTTCCGAGGGGGCCACATGCTCGATGGAGTACCAGTTGGAGACCGCTGGCAGGGTCAGGGACTACGAGGCCCGTTTTGCGCCCAGCGGTGAAGACGAAGTGCTCATCGTGGTTCGTGACATCAGCCAGGCGTCCGGCGCCGCGGAAGCCGTCCGGCGGAGCGAGCGGCGCTTCCGGCGTATGGTGGAGCGAGGATGGGACCTCATCATGGTGATCGACGCGGACGGGATCATCACCTATGCGAGCCCGTCGGTCACCAGGATCCTGGGCCACAGTCCCTCGAACTGCATCGGACGGCCGTTCTCCGACCTGGTGGACCCCAGGGACCTGCCCGTCGGTTCCGCATCGTTCGCCGGAGCGCTCCAGGCCGCCGACGCGCCGGAGCGTGTGGAGACCCGGGCGCTCCACGCGGACGGAAGCTCACGCTGGCTCGAGGTGGTGGCCACCAACCTGCTGGACGACCCGGCGGTGTCCGGGATCGTGGCCATCGCCCGGGACGTCACCGAGCGGCGAGCCGTCTTCGATGCCTTGAGCGCCAGCGAAGCCCGTTACCGGGTGGTCTCCGACGCCGCCAACGAGATGATCCTCGCCGTCGACGAGCACGGACGCATCACGTACGCCAACCCGGCGGTCGAGCGCGTGCTGGGATGGGCCTCCGACGAGCTGATCGGCCAACCTCTGGTCGTGCTCATGCCCGAGTCCCACCGGCAACGTCACCTCGACGGCTTCGCCCGCTACCTGCGCTCAGGGCAGCGGCACATCCCATGGGAGGACGTGGAGATGCCGGTCGTGGCCCGCGATGGGCGGACGGTCGACGTCGAGATCTCTCTCGGCGAGTACATCTCCGATGGACGGCGGCTGTTCCTGGGCGTGGCCAGGGACGTCACGGAGCGGAGGCGGACCGACCGGGAACGGGCCCAGTTGGCGCGGGCCATCGAGCAGTTGGCCGAGGTGGTCGTGATCACCGACGACGAAGGCATGATCGAATACGTCAACCCTGCCTTCGAGCGCACAACGGGATATACCCGGGCGGAGGTCCTGGGCTTCTCACCCCGCCTCCTCAAGAGTGGCCAGCAGGACGCCGAGTTCTACCGGGACCTGTGGGACACGCTTGGACGAGGCGAGACATGGTTGGGCCATTTCGTGAACCGGCGCAAGGATGGCACGTCCTACCACCAGGAATCCGTGATCTCGCCGGTGCGTGACGTGGATGGACGCACCGTCAACTACGTGCACGTCGGTCGCGACGTGACGAGGGAGCGAGAGCTGGGGGAGCAGCTCCGCCGGTCCCAGAAGCTCGAGGCCGTCGGGAGCTTCACCTCCGGTGTCGCTCACGACCTCAACAATGTCCTGTCCGTCGTGCTTGCCAACGCCGACTTGCTGGTCGAGGGACTCGAGGACGACCAGGAAGACCTCCAGGTGAGTGCCGCGGACATCCACGTGGCGGCTTCCCGGGCCGCCAAGATGATCAAACAGCTCCTCGGCTTCGGCCGGCAGGCCACGTTGGATCTCCACCCTCTGCGTCTGCACGGCGTGGTGCAGGAGTTGGCGTCCATGATCAGCCGCCTCCTGCCCGAGACCATCGACGTGCAACTGCACACGGCCCCTGATCTCTTGCCGGTCCTGGCCGATTCCGGCTCCGTGGAGCAGATGGTCCTCAACCTGGTGACCAACGCCCGGGACGCCATGCCCGATGGCGGAACCCTGGAGATCTCGCTCGGGACCGGTGACCGGGATGAGGCCGAGTTGAGCGGCCATCCCGGAGCCGAGGCAGGCCCGTACGTGTGGCTCGCAGTGGCGGATACAGGCGTCGGCATGGACGAGGAGACCCTCGCCCATGCCTTCGAGCCGTTCTTCACCACCAAGGGCCCCGGCATGGGCACCGGGCTCGGCCTGGCGGTGACCTATGGGCTCATGGAGCAGCACGGGGGGTTCGTCGAGCTGTGGAGTGAGCCCGGATCAGGGTCCCGGGTGAAGCTCTACTTCCCCGGTCTCGGTGGTGAGATTGCCGAGGACGCGCCGGAGGAGGCCGACGGCCGACTGCCCTCCGGTGCGGGACAGACCATCCTCGTGGTGGAGGACGAAGCTCCCCTCAGGCGGACGGCGCAGCGGGTCCTGGAACGGTACGGCTACCGGGTGCTCGTGGCCGACAACGGCCATAGCGCGATGGAGCTGGTCCGCCAACACCGCACCGACCTCGCCCTCATCATCTCGGACGTGGTCATGCCCCGCATGGGGGGCATCCAACTGCTTGCGGCACTTCAGGCCGAGGCCATCGAGGTGCCGGTCGTGCTCACGAGTGGCTACGACGGCTCACCGCAAGAGCAGGCTGAGCGCGTCCGCCGAGGCAATGCGTTCCTGCTCAAGCCTTGGAGCATCCGGAGTCTGCTGGTGACCGTGCACGACACCCTCACCCTCGGCTGACGAGGGCTGGCGACGCCTCCTCGCGCCGCGTTCCGACGCGGACCCGTTGCGGTGCCGGGTGCGCCGCTGCTAACGTCCGGCCGCCCTGCCCTTGCCTTGCCGGCCCTTTCCCGCCCCAGCCGAAGTCGGCCGGCGTGAGCTGTCAATGTCGACTCCACCCGACGTGCCTGGCCCGAACCGACCCGCGGAAGGTCGGGAGCACCCGACCACCGAGGAGCAGGTCAAGGAGTATCAGCGCCAACTCCGCAGACTGGCCTCCGAGCTGATCCTGACGGAGGCGCGCCAACGACGGATCATCGCCGGGGAGCTGCATGACCACATCGGTCAGGCGCTGGCCTTCATCCGCATGCACCTGGCGCGGCTGCGGGGCGACGCCGTCTTCTCCGGGTTCGAGAGCAGCATCGCCGAGATCCTCCAGCTGGTGGATCAGGCCATCAACAGCACCAGAAGCCTGACGTTCCAGATCAGCCCGCCGGTGCTCTACGAGCTGGGGTTGAGCGCGGCGCTGGAGTGGCTCGGCGAGCAGCTCGGCGTCGAGCACGGGCCGGCGGTGAGCGTGAGGGCCGACAGAGCCATCGACACGCTGGCGGACGACGCTCGGGTCCTGCTCTTCCAGACCGTCCGGGAGCTGTTGGTGAACGCCATCAAGCATGCCGCACCGCGGCACGTGGTGGTAACGGCGGATGTCCGCGGGACCGAGGTGGTCGTGGTCGTCTCCGATGACGGTTGCGGTTTCGACGTGGCCCGAGCCGATGTCGTCGACGCGGACGACATGACGTTCGGCCTGTTCAGCATCCGGGAGCGGCTCGAGTACCTGGGCGGCTCCATGGCCGTGGATTCCCATCCGGGGTCGGGGACCTCCGTCACGGTGAGGGCGCCCTTCCCGCGACCGTCCCTGGAGGAAGTGCCATGAGGCCGATCCGGATCCTCATGGCGGACGATCACAAGCTGTTCATCGACGGACTGGGGAGCCTCCTCGACCGTCACCCGAGCACGCAGGTGGTGGGCGCCGCGCGGGACGGCCTCGCCGCGGTCCGCCTCGCCGTGGAGCTCAAGCCGGACCTGATTCTCATGGATGTCTCCATGCCGGAGCTCAACGGCATCGAGGCCGCCCGCAAGATCCTGGGAGCGTGCCCCTCCGTGCGGATCATCATGCTGTCCATGCACTCCGATCACCGGTTCGTCGTGGAGGCGCTACGCGCGGGGGCCAGGGGGTATCTGCTCAAGGATTCCGCTTCGGAGGACCTGCTCGCAGCCATCGAGCGGGTGTCGGCCGGGGAGATCTACCTGAGCAGCAGGATGTCCGGCGAAGTCCTCCTCGACTTCATCTCCGGCGACAGCGGTGGCGAGCCGTCCGTCTTCTCCGTGCTCAGCCCGAGGGAGCGTGAGGTGCTCCAGCTGGTCGCCGAGGGGCATTCGACCAAGGACATCGCCGCGCACC
>CAZFIS010000221.1:0-4857 GCA_964519125.1 uncultured Gemmatimonadaceae bacterium
GCCCCGGATTGAGGGAGGAGCCGAAGCGGTGCAGGAAGCTGACGGCTCCGAGCTGCGCGTTGGCGACTGGCCTCAACGCCCCTCTGGGTTCGAATCCCGGCCCCTGCACCTACTGGTCAATGACCTCGACGATCCGGCGATCCGCTCCGTGCGTCAGGAGTCGGCCGAGCGCTCCATGTGGCGCGACCTCTCCCTGATCACCGGCTTGAACAGGATCTGGCGGATCGTCCCGTTCTGATTCATCTGGAAGACGAAGTTGTCGGCGACGTTGAAGTCGACGGTGATCGTGGTCGTGCTGTCCGACGCCACGCCGAGCGCGTCCTCCAGCTCCACCTTGATCCCGCTCTCGGCTCCGCTCGGGACGTGCAACGTCATGCTCGCGCTGCTGTCCGCGAAGAAGTACCCGTTGGCGAGCGTCACGCGGGCGCTGTCGACCACGATGCGAAGCTGGTCGTAGTTACCGACGTCGATGTTGGTCGCAGCGGCGAGCTCGGCGGTGACGCTGTCCTGCAGCGTCAGGAGGTCGTAGTGCCTCGGGTTCGTGGGATCGTTGAACAGATCGACGACCGCTGTGCTGTCCGTCGACGTGCTGTCGGAGGCAGTGCTGTCTCCATGCTGGCTCTCCCCTTCGCCCTTCAGGTAGACGCGGGAGACCCAGATGTCCGCGCTTGCGAGCATGCTGTCCGGGGCATCGGTGATCCGTACGGCCAGTTGCCCGATTCTCGACGTGAGCTGCGGCGCCGTACCCGAGTTGCACGAGGCCGCTGTCACGGCGGCGCCGACAATCGCCACCAGGGCGATGAGTCGCACTTTCTTGCCGGTGCCTGGTTGATTCTTCCCGTTCATGGTCGTTGCACTCCTGTCCGTGTTTCCGGGCATCGAGACACGGCAGCGTGACACGATCCGTCCGGCGGACCCGGTCGCAGCCGATTCACCGTGCCACCTGGCCTGCAGGTCCCGTGCCATTTCGGGCTCCGGCGCGGGCGCGCGGAAGAATCGGGCCCGGGGGGCGGCCAGGAGAGGCTTCCCATGCCGGAGAGCCGGGTCCCTACCGAGACGCTCCTTCCTATCGGCGTCGCGCAGCGCTCAGGACCGTCGACGCCGCTCCCTTCACCCCGTCGTCACGCCCACTCCGGCCTGCACCGTGAACATCCGGTTGCGCAGGCTCATCCCGTTCGCGTCGATGGACGACGTGAGCCCCGCGTCATAGAGCAGATCGAGCATGATACGTGCCCTCCGGGACACGGCGCTCGCGAGTCGGATTCCGCCTACCAGCCCGACGTCCAGCCCCTTCGTGGAGATGGCCAGGAACCCGCCGCCGTCGCACGCTTCGCGATAGCCCTGGCTGGTCCCCTGCTCCTCCTTCACCTCGCACTTCGTCCGGAAGGAGACCTCCGGCCCTACGAGCACGCTGAACCCGCGGTCGGAGGGGGAGCCGATCTGGAGCAGGATCGGCAGCTCGAGGTAGTCGACGTTGACGGACATCCCGGCGGCGTAGTTTCTTCTCGCCCCCTTCTGCGCGTAGTTGACCCCTACCTGGATGCCGAGGAGAGGGGTCAGCGGCAGACCGAGCGAGGCACCGGCGTCGATCCCTGAGCGGGTCGTGTACGGTGACTGGCCGTTTCCCGCGAACTTCACGATCGAGGGTCCGACGCGGAACGCGAGGATGCTCTGGGCATGAAGGGGAAGGGACGTCAGCGCGGCTACCGCCAGGGTGAGGGCAGAGGAGCGAACGAAGTAAGGCACCAGGATCTCCGGGATTCGTCGGCGCCCCGCGGGGAGCGTATGATGTCCACGATCAAGAGCTGACGGGATCCGATGGGTAGCCGGATCGCCGAGGGTCAGCGGGAGGGGGATCTCGAATCGAGCCAGCTTAGACGCCTGCTCGGCGTTCCGCAACGTCGTGCCGCCATCGCTGGGTGAGCGCGTCGGAAGGTAGCGAAGGAACTCGTAGGCGACGTTCCGGTGCAGGACCTTATCGCGCAGCCGCCTACCAGGATCTACGCGTGGCCGTCCGACCCGACACGCAGCACCCCGAACCCCGGAGGCACCACCATGGATGCGCGCCGCCCGACATGCCTATCCTTTCGGTCGAAGCGGCCTCTTGGACCGGAAGCATCGTAGGGAGGGGTGCGCCCCCGGGCCCCCTGCGCCGTGAATGATCGGGTCGGCCACCCGGGGCCGCACGCTCCGATCATCAGTTGACCGCCACCCCGACGGGGTTGTTCCCGGCAGAGACGGTCTTCGTCACGGTGCCCGTCTCCACGTTGATGATCGAGACGATCGTGGACGCGAAAGACGTCACATAGGCCTTCTTTCCGTCCTTGGAGAATGCGACCGCCGTCGAGTGTGCCGGACTCGAGCCTGTGCGACTCTCGATCCACGACCTGGGGGCGAACGAAGGAGGCCGATTCGAGGTCCCCTTCGATTCAGGTGAGCGCGCGGCATTCGAGGGCCGGCTGAGCGGGCGCATCCTGGTCGCGCAACCATCCCCGTGCCTGGCGCCACTCCCGCCCACCGGCTAGCCTGAACGTGGTTTGCCGGTTCGAGCCGTAGGACACGCCGCTCCCGCCTCCCCACGTGGCTGTCTACATGATGGGAGTGGCTGATGCCTCCCTTGAAGAGCAATCGGGTGTCCAAACGTCCTCCGCCCCTTGGGCGCGCACTCACGCGCTGCGCGCGACACGGGACGGCCCATCGAATGCAGCGACGGTACCTTCTCGTCTCCCTCCTGCTCACTCCTCTTCTCGCGCAGTGCGCCGGCAAGATGCCCGCGACCCCCGATGCACCCACGGTTGCATCGGTCACGGTGCAGGTGCGGAGCCAAATACTGTTCGTGGGTGATACGGTCACCTTTACTGCAAAGGCGCTCACCGCGGACGGCCAGCAGATCACCTATCTCAAGGTCGACACCTGGACCAGCTCGAATCCCACGGTGTTGGCGGTGACCGATAGGGGCGCCGGCTCGCCGCGGAGCCCGGGCCTCACAACCGTCACGGCCACAATCGGCGGTGTTTCGGGATCGGTGCACCTGAGCGTGGTCGATGGGAATCGGATCAACACGGTCGTCGTGGACGCGGTGCGCTCGACGCTTCCCCTAGATGACTCGGTCGCGCTCACCGCTTCGGCGTGGAACGCCCGGGGACAGGCGGTGACGAAACCCGAGGTCGACGCGTGGGCCAGCTCGAACCCGGCGGTGGTGTCGGTGACCGACGACGGGGTTGCGACAGCACGGGCGCCCGGCTTTGCAACCGTTACAGCTACGATGGGAGGCGTTTCGGGATCGGTGGACCTGACGGTCATGGCCGGGAAGCCCTACCTACGCATTCTCGAGGTCAACGGCGACTCCGTTCGGCCGAACCACAGGATCCAGGTGGCGAACTACTTCGCAATCACCGTGCGCCTGAGCCTGCCGGACAGCGCAGCCCGCGGTGTGGCCATCTGGGTGTACAGCGACGAGGTGGAGGGTGAGGGGGGCGCGAGTCTGGTCGCGACGCTCGTTCTGCCCACGCCGGCCTCCGGGGGAACGTGGGACCGAACCTTCGTCGGCTACAACGCGCCGGCCGGCGAATACGATCTGGTGCCGATGATCTTGGGCGACGACCGGGTGGTTGGCGACTCGGTGCCCGTTTCGGTGACGAACTCGGACGTCACACCGCCGGATGTGAAGTTCGTGGATCCGACCGACAGCGCTGTCGTGTCGGAGGACAGCGTATCGGTGGTGTTCACTGCCGCGGACACGGGCGGTCTGCGGGAATACGATGTGACGTTCGACTGGGAGGTCCCGCTCGGCGGTGGATGGTCGATGGGACCGGTGTCGGAGGGTGGAATCATGAGCCCGTCGGAGTTGGTCACGTCTCTACGCGTTCAGGCGCCGATGCAGGCAGGAATGCCGTTCCTTGCGGGTGAGAACCGGATCATCATCGCGGTCAAGGACATGGCCTGGAACTGGACGGTGGACACGCTCACTGTCTTCCATCCGTCGGCAACGGCATCCCCGGCGGCGGCGCCGACGGTTGCCGTCCCGTCGGTGCCGTGCGCGCACCCGCTGGGGAACGGGCTCTGCATCGTGAGCAGGGATTCGGACGGCCGGGAGGCGTTCGTGCGAAGAACGTTGCGCTTCAAGCGGCCTCGCGGCCGGTGAGTAATCACCCGTACCCGTCGCTGAGTACCTCCCCCGGAGGACGCTCATCGTGGACCGCGCTCGGATCATGCTGCTCGCCGCCGGGGCGTTCTTCGGTACCGCTGCGCCCGCGCTGGCGTCGTCACCCGCGCTCGAGGCCGGCACGGTCATCGCCCTGGATGCGCAGCGAAGCGTCGATGCTGAACCCGCCGGAACCCTGCCAGAAGAGCATGTGGAGAGCGTCGAGCTCGTCGAGCAGCCCGTGGGTACGGAAGTATCGGAGGACGCGCCGCTGAACGACGCCCTGGAGCCGAGTCCAGCGCTCGGGCTGGAGAAGCGTCGCTTCGTGGACGCGAGCCTCAGCGTTGTTGCCGTCGTTGCCTGGGGAGAAGACGCCGTCCAGGACGACCCGACGGACGTGGAGATGGGGACTCGTACCCCACGCGACGCAGTCCGGCGCGGATCGCCCGCAGGAAGATCCGGAGGACGGCGCCTGCGATGTCAGAACGGGATCAGCCGCCCATGGCCGCAATCCTCGCGACCCACCATGGGACGCGGTCGCCCAGAGGATCGGCTTCGGCGGTCTGGACGCGGAACGTCTCGAGGCGGTGTCGGACGATTGGGTAGAGCGGGGTGGCGGTCGGACGTCGCGGTCGGTAGGTGCGCGACGTCGCCGGGCGCGGCGGCCGGTCAATAGACGAACGGGACGAACCTGCGCACCCGACGCCGATAGG
>CAZFIS010000222.1:0-4853 GCA_964519125.1 uncultured Gemmatimonadaceae bacterium
GGCGAGCTCGTGGCCCAGTACAACTCCCTCTATGGCGCCTCGTACGGCGGCACCGACGGCAACGCGTCGACCATGGGCACACCCACGACACAGCAGGTCGCCGCGGTTGCCGGCCTCCACCGCCAGGTGCTCGCCATGCTGGGGGGCTGATCGTGCGGCCGCCGCGCCGGTGGCGTGTCAGAGCGGTCCGGTCACGCAAGCACGGAGGGCGACATGTCCGGCACGATGACGCTGGAGGGCACGCCCCGTGGCGACATCGCCGTGCCGATGAAGGTGCATCTGACGAGCACGCTGAAGCAGGCAGGGGGCTGAGGAGGGGCTCAGCGCTGGATCCTGTACCTCACCACGTACGGTACGTCGAGCGAGTCGGTCACCGCACCCAGCATCTCGTCGTTCCGGATGAGCTGGACGTCGACAGGCGTTGGTGCGGGAATCGATGGTTGTGGGGTCGCGAAGCTTCGGCATCGGGCGCCCCCTCCTCGGGGGGTGTTGGTGGCCGTGGTCCCTATGGCCACCATACCCAATCCGACCCTCCAACCCATGAGCGGTTGTGTCACCCCTTTCTCACCGCGGTGACGAAGAAAGCGTGGAGCCGCGTAACTTCTTGCGGCTCCACGCTTTACCTATGGGCCTGGGTAGACTCGAACCACCGACCTCACGCTTATCAGGCGGCTTTCCAGGCCCAGGAATCCCGACCTCCTGCCGTGATTTCCTTGATGGACCGTGCAACCTGCCGGGAGCGGGGATGAATCGTGCCACGTGCTGCCGCCGGACGTAGACAGCAGCTGCCAGTTCGGGGCTCAGGGACAGCCGTTGCGGCTTGCCCCTCCTCGACCCACAGCCTACCATGCGCTTCGGGCCAACAGGCCCTTGTCAATCACCTGTCCCCTGCCTTCTGTCCGTGTCCGACGCGCCTCCCGCCATGCAACCGACCCGGGCCAACCGCTCCGCGCGAACGTGGGGACGCCGGCTGCGCTGGTTCGGGGCCGAGTTCCTGGTGGTCGTGAGCGGCGTCATGGTCGCGATCGCGCTCAACGCCTGGTATCAGGGCCGCCGGGACGCGGCCACCGAGGCGACCTACCTGGCGCTCCTGTCCCGGGACGTCGAGCACACCATCGCCGATCTCCAGGAGGCCGCGGCGTACGAGCGGTCACAGGAGCTGAACGGCCTCACGGCCTATCGAGCCTTCAGCTCGAGACGCGCCGGGACCGAGCCCGCCTCGGTCCGCGTGGCGCTCACGGAGCTCCTCGTTCGGCGCACGGCCACGCTCTCGAAGGCGACCTACGAGGACCTGCTCAGCACCGGCAATCTGGGTCTGATCGGGAACCGGGTCCTGCGCGACCGCATCGTCCGCTTCTACGATGCGTCGACGACCCTGACCGACATCCTCAACCGGAACAACGCCGCCTTCGTGGATGGACTCTACAACCGGACGCTGGTGGCGAGCGGGCTCATCCTGCCGAAGGTGCTCCCCAACCCGCTCGGCGGTCGGGGCCTGAGCCTCGCCGACTCCCTCCTCCTCGCGGGGCTCCGGGGAGGCTACGACGACGAGCCCGATCCCCTGTGGAGCCTGCCCCGGGAGGACCCGGCGTGGGCCCGGGCACGCTCCGTCCTCCTGACGCGCACGACGACGGCGGCGGTGTCGCGCCAGGCCGACGAGTCCATGCTCGAGCAGGCCCGCGCCCTGAAGCGTGCGCTCGACGCGGAGCGTCGGCGCCTCGGAGCCCTCGCTCCGGACTCCACCTCCACCGCCCCCGGCGAGACCAGCAGCCCGTGAACCGTGCTCTTTCAGCGACCTGCTAACGGACGTTCGTCGGGCGATGACCTGCCCATGAGGCCGGCATCCTGCGCCGACCGCGGTCCTGGCACAAAGCACGGTGGCGTCACATCTTGCCGACGCCAATGACCGACCTGCCCTCCCGCCTGACCAACGCCCTCTCCGACCGCTACCGCATCGAGCGCGCGCTCGGCGAGGGCGGCATGGCCACCGTGTACCTGGCCGAAGACCCGAAGCACCACCGCGAGGTCGCCATCAAGGTGCTGAAGCCCGAGTTGGCTGCCGTGCTCGGCGCGGAGCGCTTTCTCGCGGAGATCGAGACCACCGCCCACCTCCAGCACCCCCACATCCTCCCGCTCTTCGACTCGGGTGAGGCCGGAGGCTTTCTGTACTACGTGATGCCCTGGATCGAGGGCGAGTCGCTGCGGGAGCGGCTCGAGCGTGAGCACCAGCTTCCGCTCGACGATGCGCTGGCGATCGCGGACAAGGTGGCCTCCGCGCTCCAGTATGCGCACGAGCAGGGCGTAGTGCACCGGGACATCAAGCCGGCCAACATCCTGCTCTCGCGGGGCGAGCCGCTGGTGGCCGACTTCGGCATCGCGCTGGCCGTGAGCCAGGCCGGAGGCGGGCGCCTCACCGAAACCGGGCTCAGCCTGGGCACGCCGCACTACATGAGCCCCGAGCAGGCGGCGGGGGAGCGAGGCCTCGACCCGCGCTCGGACGTGTACGCGCTCGCGTGCGTCCTCTACGAGATGCTCACCGGCCAGCCTCCCTTCGGGGGCACCAGCGCCCAGGCCGTGCTCGCGCGCATCCTCACGGGCGAGCCGGACCGGCCCACCGAGCACCGGCGGAGCGTGCCAGCGCATGTGGAGGCGGCGTTGCTGAAGGCGTTGGAGCGCCTCCCGGCGGACCGATTCGAGAGCGCGGCGGCGTTCGCGGCCGCGCTGAAGACCCCGTCGTTCGTCGCGGGCGCCGCTGCCGCGCGCCGTGGTGGGGCAAGGAGAGACGCGCCCGGGGCCGTCACGCTCACCCGCAGGGTTCTTCCGTGGGCGATTGCCGTGGTGGCCGTGATGGCAGCGGCGGCTTCGTGGATCTCGCGCGGCGGGAGCCCGACGCCCCACCCGATGCAGGTCGACCTGGTGCCGCCTGCGGGCGTGGAGTTCTCCGAGTACCGATTCGCGGCGTTGTCTCCGGACGGTTCGAAGCTCGCGTTCGTCGGCCTCCGCCCGACCGGTGGACGGGTGCTCTGGATCCGCGACCTCGAGAGCGGCCGCGCGGACTCACTGCACGCGACCAGCGGTGCCCAGTCTCCCTTCTGGTCCCCCGACGGGCGTGCCATCGGGTACTTCGCCGGTGGGGACCTGTGGCGGATCGAGGCCGACGGGAGCGCCGCCCGGTCTCTCTGCGAAACGCCGGACGTCGGCGGCTCCTGGAGTCGGCGCGGCGTCATCCTCTTCACACGTCTCGGCCATCCCATGACCGTGAACGCGGGTGGTGGAGCCTGCACGCCGGTGAAGGGCGCGTGGACGGACTCGACCAGGACGATCGATCGACCCGTGTGGCTTCCCGACGGAACGCACTTCGCGGGAAGGGTCGACTCAGGCGTCGTCGTGAGCGACGTTGCCGGGACCGCCCCGCACCTCATGATCGCAAACGCCGGAGATATGCACTTCGGCGCACCGGATCTCGCCGTCTTCGCGACGTACAGCTCGGTGGGCGCCGACATCGTCGCGCAGCGATTCAACCGAAAGACATTCGCGCTCGTCGGCTCGCCCACGACGCTCGCGCACGACGTGCGCACGGCCGGCCGCGTCACCTCCTACGACGTGACGGACAGCGCGTTGGTCTATCTGCACGCGGCCCGGACCGATGGGGGACCGCTCGTGGTCGACGCGCGCGGGGTCGTCGTGGACAGCGTCGTCCAGCAGGGGACCTGGACGCTACGTCTGGCCCACGACCACCCGCTTCTGGCAATGGCCGGCGTCGGTCTGTGGGAGTACGACCTCGAGCGGGGGACCTCGCTTGCCCTCGAATCGGCGGGGCCCTCCGCCTACTACACCTTTCCCGTCTGGAGCCCCGGAGACTCGATGCTCGCCGTCGCCCACTTGATCCCGGGCTGCTCCGTCGTGGACCTCCTGCGACTCCGATCCGGCGCCGACACCACGATCGTCGACGGGCAGGCTCTGCATTTCCGTGCGTGTCCCTCGCCGACGGACTGGACGTCCGACGGCCGCTTCCTCGTCCTGACCGTGGTGCCCGCCGACGCGCCCGACCGGGCGGAGATCTGGACGTACGAGCCGGCGACGGGGAAGCTCGAGAAGCTCGTGGCCGGGGAGGGGGCGGCGTCCGCGGGCGTCGTTTCGCCCGACGAGCGCTGGCTCGCCTACGTATCCAACGAGACCGGCGCGCTCGAGGTGTACGTGCGCCCGTTCCGGCGTACGGGGCCGGCCGTGCCCGTCTCGACGAACGGAGGGGGCAACCCGCGCTGGAGCGGCGATGGCCGGGCGCTCTTCTACATCGCGCCGGACGGGCGGGTCGTGCGCGTGCCGGTGGCGCCCGGCGCCGACCTGAGGCTCGGGACCCCGGAGACGTTGTTCCGCGCTCCCCGGTGGAGCATCCGCCTGTTCGCCGATCAGTCGGGCGGACTGCAGATGACGACCCCGTTCGACGTGAGCCCGGACGGGCGGCGCTTCTTCGTGCGCCAACGCACCGAGGCCACGCAGGCGGCGACGCTCGTGCTGAACTGGCAGGCGATGCTGGGGGGGAGCGCCCATGACGGGCGATAGCGGACCCACCCGACTGACCGCCGCCCTGGCCGACCGCTACTCGATCGAGCGCGAGCTCGGCGAGGGCGGTATGGCCACGGTCTACCTGGCCGAGGACCTGAAGCACCAGCGCAAGGTGGCCATCAAGGTCCTGAAGCCCGAGCTGGCGGCCGTCCTGGGTGCCGAGCGGTTCGTGCAGGAGATCACCACCACCGCCCAGCTCCAGCACCCGCACATCCTGCCGCTCTTCGACTCCGGCACGGCCGACGGCTTCCTCTTCTACGTGATGCCCTACATCGAGGGCGAGACGC
>CAZFIS010000223.1:0-4808 GCA_964519125.1 uncultured Gemmatimonadaceae bacterium
ACCCGCAGCCTACCGTGCTTCACAGGCCGACACGGCGGTTGGACCTCTTATTCCTCCCCGGGGCCGGTCCATCATCGGTCAGGCCCGGGACGGCCATCACCGCTTCCTGCAGCGAGCGTTCGGCGACGTGCTCGACGATCGCGACCTCGCCGACCTCGCTCGGGTCATGAACCGGATAGACTCCCGGTAGTGAGGGGTCACCGGGCAGCGCGGGAGATATCGACAGCGACGGTGCGACCGCCACACCACCTTACCCTTTGACTTTCGACACCACGGCACGCACCGCTGTCGAAACTCTACAGCGGGCGTACGGGAGGGCCACGTCCCGTGCGAGCCCACTCCGGTTGAAGGCCGCACCCTCAGGACTGGAGAGTGGAGAGGTAGAGGCGCGTCTCCCAGGGCCCGCCGACCGAATCGCTGAGAGCATTGTGCGCAGCAAGTGCCGGGGGTGGGATTCGAACCCACATGGGATTGCTCCCAGGGGATTTTAAGTCCGTCGCGCACGCGGGTGGAGTGCGCATTCTATAGGTGGCACAGAGGGTTTCGGATGATCCTATGGGGGTCTTCACATGCTATGTGGGCGGGTGTTTGGCACCAGATGGCACCAGAACGACTCGTGCACCACTTGCTCCACCGAGAGATCGGTCCTCCTGAGACTCATCGGACCATGGCGTCGCTTTCTGACTCACGCGACGCTCGGCCATGGCGACTCCGGCCAGGCGACTCTTCCGGCCCCCACCCTCACCTGCCCGGCCACCACGTCCGGCCGCCTCGGTCACGTATCGACTCAGGGCGGTTGGACTATCCGCGCGGATAAGGTGACTGACGGCGAACGAGCGGTACACCGCCGCGCGGCGCGAAGAAGACCTTGTCGCCCGAGCGATGCGTCCACGTGACGGCCAGGTCGTCCTCCGTCGCGGCCTCGATCGCGGGGCGCACGTCCTTCACCGCCGCGACGAACGCGGCGAGCATCTGCGCGCGGTCGACGTCTCCTGCGGCTTGAAGTCGAAGCGATCGTCGGGGAGCGACGGAAGCCGAGCTTGCGGAGGCGCTCACTTGCTCTTGAACGTCACCGACACGTAGGGAGCCAGCCTCAGCTGGTCCAGACGATGCCCAGTATAGAGGTCGTAGTAGAACATGTTCCGCCGGTCGTACGCGTTGATCGCGCCCGCCTGCAGGGTGAGCTTGCCGGACGCCACGTCGAAATCGTGCTCGATCGATACGTCGAGACGGTGCACGCTGGGCAATCGCCCCGTGAAGGGCTTGTCCAGCAGGAGCCGCGTTGTGCCCAGGTCCGTGTGCACGTCGTAGAGGTACTTCGAGTAGTCGAACCCTTCGTCGAAGCCCATGGGCTGCGTGTAGGGCAGTCCCGAACCGTACTGCCAGCGCGCGGAGACCTTGAAGTCTCCCACGTCCCAGGTTGCCAGAGCGTTGACCTGGTTCCGGCGGTCGTGTGCGGGATGATAGCTCTGCACAGGCTTGCCGAACCAGTCGGCGAACTCCGCCTGGGACGCCTTGTACAGGACCCAGTCGTACCCGTAGCCGATGAAGCCGTAGAAGTGCGGACGAGTAAGCTCGATCCGGGCGTCGGCACCGTGCACGCTGCCGTTGGCGCGGCCCAGCGTGGTGGTGAACTGGGCCACGGCCTGCCAGACCGGCACCGGGATGTTCCTGAGGCGCTTGTAGTATCCCTCGAGCGACCACCCGAACCCGTCGGCGGCCTGCTGCTGCCAGCCGAGGATGGCGTGCACGGCCTGTAGCGGGCCTCCGCTCGGGGCGTGCATCCACGCCGTGAACACCGATCCCACGTCACGCATGTCGCTGATGCCCACCACGCTCTGGCGATAGAGGCCCAGGGCGCCCTCGAGCGTTCCGCCCGAGGCACCGAACGGCGTCCAACTCGCCCGGAGCCTGGGCTCCACGCCGGGATCCGGGGACGCGACCAGGACCACGCCGGGCCTCACCTTGAGGCTCGATCCGATCGGCAGCTCCGCTTCACCGTACACGCTGGCTCCGAACAGCGCGTCGGAGTGGATGGCCCGGTCGGCGAACAGATCCGAGAGGTCGTAGTCCATCACCTCCACGTGGACGTCGTAGCCAGCCTCGACCGGGACGCGGCCCCACGTGTCGCTCGCATGCGTGTCGTTCTGCACGCGCCATATGCTGGAGCGGAGCTTGGAGGCTCCGTAGCTGACCGCGGCGCTGCTCGATCCGCTGTAGCTCCAGTTCCCTTCGACGCGCTGCCCATTCGGGCGGAGCGTGACGCACTTCAGGCCCACGAGCTTGTTGTTCCAGGAGACATACGACTGCTTCACGTTGGGGTCGATCTGTCCGCGATCCGACGTGTGCATCGCGAGCAGGGAGCAGCGGTAGTCCTTCCCGGACGTCATCTTGAGCATCTCGCTCTGGAACGAGATGGGCTCCTTGGCGCCCAGCACCGTCGGACTCGTCTGCTCGATGAGCGAGTGCCGCACGGAGGCGAGCCAGGTCGCGCCACCCCCCGGACCTTCCACGACCGCGCTCGCCAGGAAGGGGCTCAACGACGCGGTCGTGCGCACCCGGTCCGGGTCGCCCTCGCGCAGGTGCACGTCCAGCACCGAGGACGTGCGCCCGCTGTAACGCGCCCCGAAGCCGCCCGCGTAGAAGTCCGCGCTCGAGACCAGATCCTCGGGGAACACCGAGAAGAAGCTCAGGATGTGGAACGGCTGGTAGATCGGGATGCCGTCGACCAGCACCTCGTTGCTGGCGGGCAGTCCGCCGCGCACGTAGATCTGGCCGCCCCGATCCCCGGTGGTCGTGACACCCGGCAGCGTCTGGAGGTAGGAGACGAGGTCGCCCGTCCCTCCCGGCACCGGCACGGCGTGGATCTCGCGCGGGGTGACGGTCTGGCGGCCGAACTGCTTGATCGCAGCCCCCTGCTGAGGCCTGATCACCAAGCCTCCGAGCGTCACCGGAACCTGCTTCACGCGGAAGCTCACCGTGAGGCGCTGGCCGGCCTTCACCGTGACCTTCTCTTCGTGGGTCGCATAGCCGATCAGCTTGCTCTTCAGCGTGTACGCGCCCGGAGCGACGCCTTCGATGCGATACACGCCGTTCTGGTTCGTGTATGCGCCGTAGGCCACCTTGCCGTCCGTTTCGAGCGATACGGCGACGTCCTGGAGGGGACGGCCGGTGTTCGTTTCGGCTACGATCCCCTGGACGGCCGCCTGTTCCTGGCCGGAGGCCGCGAGGGGGGTGGCGCACAGTGTCGCCACGACCACGAGGCAGGTCATCCGCTTCATGTCGTCACCAGACCGGTTTGGTAGGGCAGTACGTGGTTCGTTGGAGGGTGACGTCGGCGTTCCCCGATGAGATCGCCCCCCGGCCGGCGCGCCGGCGCATTCACATCTGGTTGCACGGCGGGAGCCAATGCAGGCCGACGTCGCGCTCCCTCCGCTCACCGGAGGTGAACGTCAGGGTGTCCTCCACCGTGTCGTAGACCCGGAGCGGACCGAGCGCCTTGCCGAACACCTCGAGCGCGTAGCGCGTGCCCGGCACCAGCGCCGCGATCCAGTAGTGTCCGTCCGGGCCGGTGAGAAACGTCCGCACCTCGGCGGGGTCGGCATCGAGCTGCGTGAGCGTCACGGTGGCCGAGTCGAGGGGCCCGCCTCCGCAGCGCGTCTCCGACACCGTGCCCTCCAGGCTCGCGGAGGACCGGTCGTAGTTCAGCGTGCAGACGTGTGGCGGGTTCAAGCTCGTGGTCTTGAACGTGCAGTTCCCGTAGGGGAAGAACCGGGTGAGCACGCCGCCGACGAATCCAACCGCGTTGGCTAGGTTCGTCGACAGGCTCTCAGCGCCGAGGGCGCCAGGTGCGTAGCTCACGCCACTGGGCCATGTAGAGTCCGACCCGACCAGCCAGAAGTCGCGCGTGAGCACCCGTGGGTGATCGCAGCGCTCTCCCCGCGTCCTGACAGAGTCCTTCCTGACCAGAATCGTGTAGCTGCCGTCCGCGCCCGGGCTCGCCCTGTACCAGACGGTGTCCGTTCCCGTCCCGCAGTTGTCCATGAAGTGTGCGACCTGGGCCGCGAACGGAAGGTGGTTCAGGCCCGTGATGTGGAGTTGGCCCGACAGGTTGAAGCCGCCCTGTTGGTAGATCGACAGCTCCACGTGATACGGCGGCGGGATCGCGATGTCGGCGGTGGCCACCTCTCCGCTGTCCCCCTGGACGGAGAGCGTGTAGCGGGCACCGGGCTCGATGGGCTGCGCCGTCCAGAAGTCGTGGACCCACGCCGATCCGGAGACCGGGGACGACGGGTTGTTGTTGAACTTGAACACGGAGTCGCGCAGCGTGATGGTCTGCCCCGTACCATACTCCTCGAGGGTGACCCGATCCCCGAAGGAATCCGGGGACGTCGACTTCAGGGAGCGGACCGGCATCACGCGGATCCACTGCGTATCCGCCGAGGCGTCCAGATAGCCGAACACCGAGAAGTGCACCTGGAGGGGCGCGAGCGGCTGGAAGGGCTGGTCGCACGAGCCGACCAGCGCCGTGGCGACGAGCAGGACGCCCGCGAGGAGCGGCGGCGTCATCGATAGCCGGGCTTTCATGCGCCTTCACCTCGTGTGCAACCGACTCGGAACATGACCCGCATCACTATGGGACGAACCGGGGAGCCCGGCCAGGACCCTCGCCCCGGTCCGCTCGAGTCGGTTCAGGGGCGGCCCGCGCATTACAGGGGGCCTGCATGATGTACGACAAATGCAGATCGAGGAATAGGAATAAGAGGTCCAACCGCCGTGTCGGCCTGTGAAGCACGGTAGGCTGCGGG
>CAZFIS010000224.1:0-4767 GCA_964519125.1 uncultured Gemmatimonadaceae bacterium
CGCGCGGCATGCCGCAGATCGAGGTCACCTTCGACATCGACGCCAACGGCATCCTGCACGTCTCGGCGAAGGACCGGGCCACGGGCAAGGAGCAGAAGATCAGGATCGAGGCTTCCAGTGGCCTCTCGGACGCCGAGATCAACCGCATGGTCGACGACGCCGAGGAGCACGCGAAGGACGACGAGCAACGCCGTGAGAAGGTGGAGGCACGAAACCAGCTCGACTCCCTGGTCTACCAGGTCGAGAAGGATCTCGGAGAATGGGGCTCCAAGGTCTCCACGGAGACACGCGAGCGGCTCGACCGCGCCGTCACGGCCGCGAAGGACGCTCTCAAGGGAGACGACCTCGGCACGATCAACTCCGCGCGGGACGAGCTCATGCAGGCGTTCAGCGCGGCCGGTCAGGAGATGTACCAGTCCCAGCAGTCGGCCCCCGAGCCCGAGACGGAAGGAGCCGCCTCCGATGCGGACTCGGGTGATGGGGAGGGCACGGCGGCGTCCGCCGAGGAGGATGTGGTGGAAGCCGACTACGAGATCGTCGACGAGGACAAGTAGCATCGATCAGACGGCTCGATGATCCCGCAAGGGTGGCGGTCCCGCCGCGGCGCCGCCACCCTTCGCGCCTGCCGGCCCGGCGGGCACAGTGCAACAGAAGCGCACCCCGGACGAATCGAACAGTTGTCAACCCGCCGGACCTCGGAAACGCCCGCGCCCGCGCAGGGTACGACCTCCTGTCGATGAGCGACCGGATCGTCGACGCGAGCCCCGATCCCGCAAGGAGCCCAGGACCCCTATGTATGATCCGCTGCGTGCCAAGGCGAAGGTCGTGTTTTACTGCACCCTGGCGTTCCTCATGGGGGTGGGCATCGCCTCGGGGCTCGGGTGGACGCGCCCCTCGTTCGCCATGCCCACGATCCGGGAGGATCCACAGGTTCCCGCGCAGGCGGTCAAGCCGGCCTCCGATCTGAGCGACGCGTTCGTAAACCTCGCCGGGGCGGTGACCCCGGCCGTCGTGCGCATCGAGAGCCGGCGTCCTCCGGATTCCCAGCAGGACGTGCCCGATGCGTTCCGGCGCTACTTCGGCATGCCCGACCAGAACCAGCCACCCTCACAGGGTGAGCTCGCCGGCGGAAGCGGATTCATCATCTCGCCCGACGGGTACGTTCTCACGAACAACCACGTGGTCGAGGACGCCGATCAGGTGCGGGTCTACCTTCCGAACCGACGCTATTACGACGCGAAGGTCGTCGGAGCCGATCCGTTCACGGACATCGCGGTCCTCAAGATCGATGCCGACCATCCCCTTCCCACCCTGAGCTTCGGCAACTCCGACGACGTGCGCGTGGGCGAGTGGATCCTCGCCATCGGTAACCCCGGCTTCGGAAACTCGACGCAACTCGACTACACCGTGACCGCCGGCATCGTCAGCGCCCGCGGGCGTGGGCTTCAGCTCCTCCAGAACGACCTGCTCCAGAACCCAAGGTACGGTCAGAACGCCGCACAGTACGCCATCGAGGACTTCATACAGACCGACGCCGTGATCAACCCCGGCAACTCCGGGGGGCCGATGGTCAACCTCCAGGGGCAGGTCGTCGGGATCAACTCCGCCATCGCGTCGACCACGGGCTACTACCAAGGATACGGCTTCGCCATCCCGATCAACCTGGCGCGGCGCGTGATGCAGGATCTGATCCGGTACGGTCACGTGAAACGCCCCATGATCGGGGTCCAGATCACCGACGTCCACGCAGAGGACGCGGACGTCTACGGGCTGCCGAGCGTTTCGGGCGTCCTCGTCCAGGACGTGACCAAGGACGGTCCGGCGGAGGGTGTTCTCAAGCGGCAGGACGTGATCGTCAAGCTCGACGGGAAGCCGGTCGGGTACGTGGCCGAGCTCCAGGCGAAGGTGGCCGAGCACCACCCCGGCGACGAGGTCACGCTCACGGTCTACCGCGACAAGCATCCGATGCAGGTGACCATCCGCCTGACCGAAGCTCCGATCAGCGACGTCCAGACTGAGCCATCGAGCCCCGCGGTCCACGCGGAGCAGCGCCTCGGCATCGAGGTTCAGTCGCTGGATGCGGAGACGGCCGATCACCTCGGGTACTCCCAAGCCGGCGGCATCGTGATCAAGAGCGTCGCGAGAGCGAGCCCGGCGGCGCGGCGCGGCGTCGGTGGTTTCATCGGGTGGAAGCTCACTTCGGTCGACACTACGAAGGTCGGCACCCAGGAGGATCTGCGGAGCGCGCTCGCCAAGGTGAAGGGCGGCGAGATCGTGTCGCTGCACTTCCAGAGCCCGCACCAGGACCATCAGGTCGTCAACATTCGCATGCCCAAGTGAGGCGCGGGTCGCCGGAGAATCGTTGACCCGGGGGTGCGGGCGACGCCGCCCGCGCCCCTCCATGTCTCAGCCCGTCGCGCCGACGTCTGAGGGCTCCGGCGTTGAACGCGTTTTGGGGCAGGCTTATCTTTTTCGGGACGAGAACCCCGCGAAAGTGGCGGAACTGGTAGACGCGCGAGATTTAGGATCTCGTGGCCTCGCGCCGTGGGGGTTCGAGTCCCCCCTTTCGCACTGACCCACCCTTCTGCCACGCGAGCTCCGAGCCGATGAGCATCGACGCATCCCATCTGCGCATCTCCCTCCAGGAAGAGGAACGTTGGCGCCGGCGACTCAACGTCACCGTCCCGGCGAACCTGGTCCGAGAGGAAGAGCAGCAAGCGGCCCGTAAGCTCGCCTCGCGCGTGAAGCTGAAGGGGTTCCGCCAGGGCCGAGTGCCCTCCGAAGTCGTGAAGTCACGGTTCGGCTCCGCGCTGCGCCAGGAGACGCTCGACCGGATCGTCGGTGACGCGTACCGCCAGGCCCTCGCGTCGGAGAACCTGCGGCCGATCAGCGAGGGGGAGGTCGAGGAGCTCACCTACGAGCCCGAGCAGGACCTCAAGTTCTCCATCACCTTCGACGTCCAGCCGGAGATCGAGGTATCCCGCCTCGGCGGCTTTACGGTCGAACGGCCGATGCTCGCCGTCGACGACGAGCAGGTCGACAAGGTGCTCCATCGTCTGCAGGAGCAGAACGGCGTCTGGAAGCCGGCCGAGGGCGGACGGCCTGAGGACGGGAACCTCGCCGCCGTGCGCATCCGAAAGCTCGACGGAGCGGAGGCCGACGACGAGCGCGAGTACGAGCTCGTGCTGGGCGAGAACAACGCCATCCCCGACGTCGAGAACGCGGTCAAGAGCCTCGCGGTCGAGGAGCACGGCGAGTTCACCGTGACCTTCCCCGAGGACTTTCCGGACGAGAGCCGGAGAGGAGAGACGGAGCGCATCGAGGTCACCGTGCTGGGCCGGAAGGTGCTCGAGGTTCCCGACCTCGACGATGACTTCGCCCGCCAGCTCGGAGATTTCGAGGACCTGGCGAGCCTCCGCGAGGCCGTGCGCCACGACCTGTCCCACGACGCCGAGGACCAGGCCGAATCGGCGGTCCGGTCCCGCCTGGTGGGCTTGCTGCTCGACGCCAACGCCTTCGAGGTGCCGCGCTCCATGGTGGAGCGCTACGTGGACGCGGTGATCGGGGACGCGTCCAAGATGCCCGAGGACCGCCGGGAGGAGCTCCGGGAGGGGCTCCGCCCGGAGGCCGAGAAGGCCGTGAAGCGCCTGATCCTGGTGGACCGCATCGCCAACACGCAGGACCTCGCCGCGACGGAGGAGGAGATCGACCGGCGCATCGAGGAGATTGCCGAGAAGAACAACAGCACCGCCGCGAAGGTCTACGCGAGCCTCCAGAAGGCCGGCCGCATCGAGACGCTCGAGCGGGAGATCACCGAACAGAAGGTGTTCGACTTCCTGAAGGGTCAGTCCGAGATCACCGACGTGCCGAGCGCCTGAGAGCGGCCCGGCCAACCCATAGGGCAATCATGACCATCTATCCTCCCTACGTCATCGAGAGGACCAGCCGGGGCGAGCGCAGCTACGACATCTTCAGCCGCCTGCTCATGGACCGCATCGTGTTCCTGGGCAGCCCCATCGACGACAACGTCGCCAACATCATGGTGGCCCAGCTCCTCTTCCTCGACGCCGACGATCCGGAGCGGGACATCTACATGTACATCAACAGCCCGGGCGGAAGCGTCTACGCGGGCATGGCGATCTACGACACGATGCAGCACCTGCGTGCGCCGGTGTCGACGTTCTGCGTGGGCATGGCCGCGTCGATGGGCGCCGTGCTCCTCGCGGCCGGCGAGAAGGGAAAGAGGCACGCGCTGCCGAATTCGCGTATCATGATCCATCAGCCGTCGTCGGGAGCGCAGGGGACCGCCGCGGACATCGAGATCGCCGCGAAGGAAATCCTTCACATCCGGGAGCGGCTGAACGAGATCATCGCCCAGCACACGGGTCAGACGGTGACGCAGATTCAGGAGGACGTGGATCGGGATCGCTTCATGAGCCCCAAGGAGGCGGTGGAGTACGGTCTCATCGACAAGGTGCTGGAGGGACCGGTCCCGGCCAACGGGAAGCCTCGGGACTCCGACGGAGAGTAGCCGATGACGAACGACAAGCACCTCCGGTGCAGCTTCTGCGGGAAGTCCAAGGAGAGCGTCAAGAAGTTCATCTCCGGACCCAACGTCTACATCTGCAACGAGTGCATCTCACTGTGCAACGAGATCCTCGCCGAGGAGGAGGAGCGCGAGACCCAGGAGGCCGTGGTCCCCAGCCCGACGCCGCAAGAGATCAAGGAGGTGCTGGACCAGTACGTCATCGGCCAGGAGATGGCCAA
>CAZFIS010000225.1:0-4764 GCA_964519125.1 uncultured Gemmatimonadaceae bacterium
ACGCGAGGATCGAGGACGCCGTAGAGCACGTCGACGATGAGATTGATGGCGCTGAACAGCGCGGCGATCAGCACGACATAAGCGATGATGACGGGGTAGTCGAGACGGTAGATGGCCTCGAGCGCCATTCTGTTCATGCCTGGTAGGGCGAAGATGCTTTCGGTGACGACGGCCCCGCCGAGGAGTTCTCCGAACTGCAATCCGAAGACCGTGACGAGGGGTATGGCGGTCGTCCTCATGGCGTGTTTCCAGATGATGCGGGCTGCGGGGAGCCCTTTGGCGCGCGCCGTTCGAACGTAGTCCTGCGTGAGTTCGTCGAGCAGGCCGGCTCGCACCAAGCGCGTGAACAGGGAGATGCGGAAGAAGGCCAGGGTGAATGCGGGCATGATGATCGCGCTGAGGCTTCCCCAGCCTGACGGGGGTAGCAGGTTGAAGCTGACGCTGAAGACGAAGATCAGCAGGATGCCCAGGAAGAAGCTCGGCGTCGATGCGCCGAGAACGGACACGAAGCGGAGGGAGCGATCGATCCGGCCGCCTGCATTGAGGGCGGACGCCACACCGAACGGGAAGCCGAAGATCAAGGACAAGCCCATGGCGGCAAGGACGAGTTCGAGTGTCACCGGAAACCGGCTGGCGAGGAGTGGGAGGGCTGAAGTCCCGGTGTAGTAGGAGATCCCGAGGTCGCCGTGCAGTACGCCGACGAAGTAGCGGGCGTACTGCACGGGGAGAGAGGCGTCGAGACCGAGCGCGTGGCGCAGGACGGCAAGTTGTTGCACGTTGGCGCCTTCGGGCGCGAGCACTGCAATCGGGTCACCGATGGCGTGCACGATGGCGAATACCAGTGTGAGCACGACCCAGAGGGCGAAGATCGCCTGCGCAATGCGTCTCAGTACGAAGTATGCCAAGACCCGGTTCCCTAATGGCTCCCTGCCAAGCCTACTTCGGTGCCATCTCGAAGGCGTAGATCTTCTCGTCGAAGCGGCTCGTCCAGGAGACGCTGTCGCTGACGCCTGCGATGACGTCCTGATAGTAGAGGGGGATGTAGGCGACGTCCTTGCGCGTGTCCGCCATCGCCTGGCGCTCGAGCGGTACGCGCTTGGCAGCGTCGAACTGGGCGGACGCGTCGAGCATCAGCTTGTCCGCGGCGGGGTTGCAGTAGTGCTCGGCGTTGTTCTTGCCGAACCCGAGCGAAGGGTCCACGCAGTGGTAGAGGGCGTCGTAGGTAGCGAACGGGCTGGTGGTGCCCCAGCCGGCCATGTAGAAGCTTTCCTCACCTTTGTCGACCTTCGTGAAGAATGCTGACGACGGAAGCACGTTCAGGTCGACCTTGATGCCGACTTGTCCTAGCATGCCCGCGATCGCCTGCGCGACGAGGTCATCCTGCAGGTAATGGTGGGTGGTCGCGTCCAGCTTGACGGCGAAGCCGTTCGGGTAGCCCGCCTGGGCCAGGAGCGTCTTGGCGTCTTCGGGGTTGTACTGGAAGCCTTGCGCGTTCGCGTCATAGGTCTCCGCCGAAGGTGGCATGAATTGCGTTGCGGGTTCGGCCGCGTCGTCGAAGAGCTTGGTGCGGATCGCCTTGACGTCGATCGCTTCCGCCACGGCCTTGCGCACCGAGGGGTTCAGGAACGGGTTGGTCGTACCAGCCGCGAAGCCGGGGGAGTCCGTCTTGCGATAGTCGTCCATCGCGAGGTAGATGGTTCGGAACCCCGGTTCTGCACTGATGTAGGCCTTGCCGCTCGACTTGATGCGGGGGAAGTCCTGCGGAGAGACGTTCTCGGCAACCTGGATCTGGCCTGAGAGCAGGGACGCCACCCTGGTGGCAGCATCAGGAACGACCTCGAGTCTCACGTACGTGAACGCGGGTTGCTTGCCCCAGTAACCGCTCCAGGCCTTGAGATCGAGGTGATCCTGGGCGAGCCAATCGACGAAGGTGTAGGGCCCGGTTCCGATTGGGTGCTGGTCGAAGGCTTCGCGTCCGACCTTCTGGATGTAAGCCTCGGGCATCACTGGAATCTGGGTGAGGCCCATGGGTAGCAGAGGGTCCGGGGTGCTCGTCGTGACCTGGACGGTGTCGTTGTTGGTCGCCACGGCATTGCTGACAGAGGTGATGAAGTGGGCGACCTGTGACTTGGGATTCTTCAGGGCGTCCATGATGGATGCCGCGACATCCTGGGCGGTGAGCGGGTCTCCATTCTGGAACGTGACCCCAGGTCGAATCGCGATTGTCCACGTGTTCTTTCCGTCGCTGTTCCACGACGTTGCGATGCGCGGTTGCACGGTGCCGTCCCGGCCGACCCAGGTCACGGTGTCGAAGATGTGGCGTTGCCACGAGTAGGCCACGCCGAGACTGCGCATGATGGGGTCGAGCGTCGGAGAACCGCTTCCGAACGCCACAACGAGGGGATGATCCTGAGAGGAGCCGATGGCGCTCTGAGCGTAGGCCACGCCCACCACCAGCACGATCGCCATCATCATTCGTCTGAGCATTCCTGCCATCCTTCCCTTCTCCGCAGGAGGAGCCCCGCGGCGTTCGGACCCTGGAGTCGCTTCAAGCACGTGCGAACTCCTGTACGACGGACTCGAGGAAATCGGCATCGATCAACAGCTCGGCTGCCGTCAGTGCGAGCGCTTTGGCGCCCAGCACCATGCCCCGCAGGCCCGCCGCGCTTGCCGCGGCTCGAGCGAAGGCGCGGGTGTGGTTCGATGTCCCTTCCGGGGCGATGGCGATGTAGGGGTGGATCGCGGGGACCAACTGGCTCAGGTTGTTGAAGTCGGACGAGCCCACCCCCCCGATCTCGGGCGGCGGCATGATCTGCTCTCCCAGCTCCTCGAGATGGCTGCCGAAGCGCGTGGCCAGGGTCACGTTGTTCTTGCGCTCCGCGTAGAGGTGGCCCTCGTGCACGTCGACCGTGGCGCCGACCGCGGCCGAGGCCCCTCGTGCGCAGGCGACGACCTTGTCGCGGAGCTCGAGCGTGTACTCGGAGCGCTTATGCCTCACCATGAACTCGGCTTCGGCGTGGTCTGGAACCACGTTCGCCGCCGTGCCGCCGTGCGTGATGATGCCGTGGATGCGCGACTCGTCGAGGATGTGCTGGCGCATGGCGTTGATCGCGTTGAACGTGAGGATGCAGGCGTCCAACGCATTCACGCCAAGCTGTGGACTGGTTGCGGCATGCGACGCCTGGCCGTGGAAGACGAAGCTCAGATGGGTCGCAGCGAGCGAGGGTCGGACCACCATGGTCCTGGCGAACGGGTGGACCATCATCGCCACGTCGGAATCCTGGAAGGCGCCGGCTTCGATGAGCCGCAGCTTGCCGCCTCCACCCTCTTCCGCTGGCGTCCCGATGACCTGCACCGTGCCACGCGGCTCCGTATCCGACAGCCCGGAGTCGAGGGCCACGAGGGCTCCGACCGCTGCCGTGCAGATGAGGTTGTGACCGCATGCGTGGCCCAGCTCGGGGAGGGCATCGTATTCGGCGATGAGCGTGACGACCGGACCATCTTTGGAGAAGACGTGCCTTGCTCGGAAGGCGGTCTCGAACCCGCAGAAGGGTTGCTCCACCACGATGTCGTGATCCTTCAACCAGGACGTAAGCCTCTCGGTAGTCCGTTGCTCCTGCCACGCGGTTTCCGGATCGGCGTGGATCTCGAGAGCCAGTTGCTCGAGTCCAGGTCGCAAGGCTTCAACGGCGTCGAGGAGACGGCGCTGGCTGGTGCCCGACAGTTTCATTGGGCGTTCAGCGCTCGAGGTCGGGTGCTTGGGACGTTCACGTGATGCACCTCCGGTAGCCGTTCTGCTTGACAGAACGATGTTCTGTAGGATAGTATCCGCATTAAACACCCGAGGCATGGGGTTGTCAACGCTCGTGTTCCAGGAGGCTGTGTTGTGGCGGACAAGGAAGGCGTTGCCGCGGTAGACCGCGCCCTGGCGCTGGTGTCGATCTGCGGTGAGTCTGAGACGGCCCTGACTCTGGCTGAACTTGCGGAGCGCAGCGGGTTCTACAAGAGCACCATTCTCAGGCTTGCATCCTCACTCTTTCGCGCTGGATACCTCACGCGGCTCGAGGATGGGCGGTTTCGGTTGGGGCCAACGCTCCTTCATCTCGGGAGCCGCTACCAGACGACCTTCCGTCTCGACGAATTCGTGCTTCCGGTCTTGCGGCGGCTCGCCGCCGAAACGGGAGAGAGTGCATCCTTCTATGTTCGCGAGGGCGCCAGCAGAGTGTGCCTGTTCCGAGTGCATTCGCCTCTGCACCGCGTTCTTCACTACGTCCAGGTCGGCACGCAGTTCCCACTGAATACGGGAGCTTCGGGGGACCTGTTGTCACGTTTCGCGCCAGGCGATCCGCGACCGTTCGTAGCCAAGGAGTTCACTGCAGCAGAAGCGTACGATCGCTTCGTAGTCGTATCGAAGCAAGGACGGGCTGCGGACACCGCTGCGGTGGGTGTGCCCGTCGTGGGCCACGATGGCATCGTGGGTGCGGTGACCGTGGCCGGCCCAAGGGCAAGGTTTGACGACCTGACGGAACCGGACATACTACGGTTCACGCTGGAAGCTGGGGTCGCCCTGACCGAGACACTCGGCGGCGCGGCGCAGGGTCTTCGGATGGCCATCGAGCATCTGCGAGCCGGTTCTGTCCCACGAGCACGATCTGAGTAGGAGAGCCCAACTGTAGCTCCCCTCCCTTGGGTGGACACTAGGTGGACACCGGGCGGACACGCGTTCACCTGAGCTAGCATGCTCGGGAAGGAACCGTGTTCATG
>CAZFIS010000226.1:0-4689 GCA_964519125.1 uncultured Gemmatimonadaceae bacterium
GGTGGCCATGGGCGACTTCGAGCAGGCCAAGGACAAGGTCATGCTCGGCACCGAGCGCCGCAGCCTCGTTCTCAACGATCGTGAGCGCCGCCTCACCGCTTATCACGAAGCGGGCCACGCCGTCCTGGGCCTCAAGATCCCGGGCATGGATCCCGTCCACAAGGTCACCATCGTACCGCGAGGGCGTGCGCTCGGCATCACGGCGAGCCTCCCCGAGGAGGACCGCCACTCCTATACCAAGGAATGGCTCCAGGGACAGCTCGCCATGCTCTTCGGAGGCCGCGTCGCCGAGGAGATGATCTTCGGTGCCGCGGATGTCACGACCGGTGCGGGCAACGACATCGAGCGCGCCACGCAGATGGCGCGGCGCATGGTCACCTCGTTCGGCATGAGCGAGGTCATCGGGCTGGTCTCGATCGGCGACCAGGAGCACGAGGTGTTCCTGGGTCGCGAGCTCGTGCAGCGGCGCGCCGTGTCCGAGCACACGGCCCGCCTGGTGGACCAGGAGATCAAGCGCATCCTCGACGCTGCGCATGAGAAGGCGCGCGGCGTGCTCGAGGAGAATCAGGATCTCCTCGAGCGAATCGCGCAGGCGCTGCTCGATCGCGAGACGTTGGATCGGGAGCAGATCCAGATGCTGGCCCGGGGAGAGCCGCTCCCGCCTATGCCGGCGCCCGCTCCGTTGAATGCGCCCGGCGCCCAGCCGCGCCGCGCTCCCTCGCCGGCGCCGCCTCTGTCGCTGCCCGGAGGGGACGGACCCCTGCCCGACGCGGCGCCGGGGATCCACGATCCCTACGACGGAGAGGGCGCGCCTTCGTGAGGCCGCGGGGGACCCGCGCCGACGTGACCCGGGGGGGGGCGAGGCCCGCGAGGAGCCTCGACCCCCCTTTGTCGCATGCCGCGGCGTGGGCCTGGAGCGTGCGGGGGATGCGCCTCGCGCTCGACCGTCCGGTGGTCATGGGGATCGTCAACCTGACCCCGGATTCGTTCTCCGACGGGGGCCGGTTCCGCGATGTCGAGCATGCGCTCGACGCGGCCGAGGCGATGGTGGCGGCGGGTGCGGGTCTCGTGGACGTGGGTGGAGAATCGACGCGACCCGGTGCCGCCGCGGTCCCGGTGCGAGAGGAGCTGGCACGGGTCCTTCCCTTCGTGGAGGGTGCGCGTGAGCGCCTGGCTGTCCCGATCTCGGTGGACACGCGCAAGGCGGAGGTGGCACGTCGGGTCCTCGAGGCGGGCGCCGCCGTCGTGAACGACGTATCGGCGCTGGCGCACGATTCGGATATGGCGGGGGTGATCCGTGAGGCGGGCGCCGGCGTGGTGCTCATGCACATGCGCGGCGAGCCGGCCACCATGGCCCGACACGCGGAGTACGGGGACGTGGCGGGAGAGGTCGTCTCCGAGCTCGGTGATGCCGTGGCGCGCGCCCGTGCGGCCGGGATCGACGACGACGCGATCGTCCTGGATCCGGGCCTCGGCTTCGCCAAGGCGGCCGGGCACTCCTTTGCCGTTCTGGCGCACCTGGACCGGGTGTGCGCGCTCGGCTTTCCGGTGCTGGTCGGTCCGAGCCGCAAGAGCTTTATCGGGAGCGTCGTGAACGCGGCGCCTCAGCGGAGGGAAGCGGGGACGCTGGTCGCTTGCGTGGCCGCCTATTTTCAGGGCGCGCGCATCTTCCGCGTGCACGATGTCGAGCCGGTCGTCCAGGCCCTCGCGGTGGCGGAAGCCATCGTGGCTGCGGGGGCGGCCGAAGCGGAGGTCGGAGAGGAACGGTGAGTCGGATCTGGGGGGATCTTCAGCTCTTGAGGCCCGGATGGGGCGATCTCGTCGAGATCCTGATCGTCGCGTTCCTTCTGTATCGGCTTCTGCTCGTCATCCAACGCACGAGAGCTCGTCAGATCCTGCTCGGCGTCGTGCTCCTGGCCCTCACGTACGGCCTCGCCCGGTTCCTCGACTTCATCCTCATCGAGAAGCTGCTGGCGACGTTCTTCCAGTACGGCGCGATCGCGGCGTTGGTCATCTTCCAGCCCGAGCTGCGGGCGGCGCTCGCGCGACTCGGCCAGAGCCGCATGCTCCGGGTCTTCCAGCGGCTGGAGGGTAGCCGGGTGGCCGACGAGATCGTGGAGGCCGTGGAGCGGCTGTCGCGCTCGCGCATCGGTGCCATCATCGCCGTCGAGCAGGACGTGGGGCTCGACGAATACGCCCAGACCGGGACCAGGGTGCAGGCCCGCGTCTCGGCCGAGATGCTCACCACGATCTTCACGCCGTATTCGCCGCTCCACGACGGGGCGGTGCTGATCCGCGGCGACCAGATCCAGACGGCGGGGGCGATCCTCCCGCTGACCCAGTCCTCGGTGCCGGACCGGTCGCTCGGGACGCGGCACCGCGCCGCGCTGGGCCTCAGTGAGGAGACCGACGCGGTGGTGATCGTGGTGAGTGAAGAGACGTCTCTGGTGTCGGTGGCCGTGGGCGGCAGGCTGGAGCGGGACGTCGGTCCGGACCAGTTGCGCGCTATGCTGGCGGGGACGCTCCCGGGCCGCGAGACATCGCTCTCGCCCGGGACCGCGCAGGCCTGAGGAGGGTACTTTCCCGGTCGGGATTCCGGTGTTCGGGACTCGTTGACACGTTCCTCCCGCGCCACGTAGATTGCGCGGGTCTCTTTCCCGGGTCACGCCCCTATGGGGGCGGCAACGCAGGAGCAAACCCTTCGTGGGCACCCAATATCAACTGTTGACGCTCTTCTCGGACGGCGGGTGGATGATGTACCCGCTCATCCTGAGCTCGCTCATCGGGCTGGGGGTGATCATCGCCAAGGCGTGGACCCTCCACGTTGCGCACTCGGGTGCGACGCACGTGTTGGCGGACGTTGAAGAGGCCACCCGCCAAGGCGACCTGGCGAAGGCCATCGAGATCGCGGCGGAGACGCCGGGTCCGACCGCGGCCATCCTCCTGGTGGGGCTTCGGCGCCTCCAGCAGGCGCGCCTGGCCGAAGGCGAGCTGGAGAAGGCCGTGGCCACCACGGGAATGATCGAGGTGAGCTTCCTCGAGCGCGGACTCGTCATCCTCGCGACCGTGGCCAACGTCGCGCCGCTGATGGGCTTCCTGGGCACGGTGGCCGGCATGATCCTGGCGTTCGGCGCCATCGAGCAGGCCGGCCAAGTGGAGCCCGCCCTCGTGGCGGGAGGGATCAAGGTGGCGCTCCTGACCACTGCGGCGGGGCTGATCATCGCTGTTCCCGTGAACATCGCGTACAACTTCTTCGTGACGCGCATCGACCAACTCATCATCGCCATGGAGCAGGGCAGCCAGTCGATCCTCAACCTGGCCTGGGACATGGAGAAGGACGGGAAGCTGACGGTCGTGAAGAAGGTCTCCGAGAGTTGAACGCGGAAGGAACCTTTGACCACGGCTCCAGTATCTTCTTACAAAGCACCCGAGGAACGCTGACATGGCGATTCTGAACAAGAAGAAGCTGCAGGTATCCGACGAGATCCCGACCGCGTCGACGGCGGATATCGCGTTCCTTCTGTTGATCTTCTTCCTGACGACGACTTCGTTTCCGAAGGACAAGGGGCTCTCGATCGTGCTTCCCGAGCAGGGTGTGACGGCCTCGGTGAGTCCGAAGAACATCCTGTTCCTCCTCATCCAGCCGTCGGGCATCGTCGACGTCAAGCGCGGTGAGAGCACGTCGATCCAGCAGATGCGTCCGGCCGACATCGAGGGGCTGTGGCGACAGGAAGTCTCGGCGAACCCGAACCTCATCGCGGCCGTGAAGACTTCGCCGGATGCGCCCTACAAGTACATGGTGGCAGTGGTCGACGCTCTGAAGCAGGCCGATGCCGACAGAATCTCCCTGCAAGTCCTGGAGAAGTGATCGATGGCGATGAAGAGCGGGGGATTCAAGCGGGGGGCCAAGGTCTCGTCGGAGATCCCCCTGGCTTCGACGGCCGACATCGCGTTTCTGCTCGTGATCTTCTTCATGGTCACCACGGTGTTCAAGCGGGACAAGAACCGTCCGATCACCTGGCCGAAAGCGGTGGCCGCGAAGAAGATCGACGAGAAGCAGAAGAACATCCTGGACCTCTGGATGGAACGGGACGGAACGATCTACATCAACGACCAGAAGACGCCGATGTCGGACGTCACGGCCGTGGTGGCGCCCCTCTACGCATCGTCGGCCAAGCACCTGGTGATCTCGATCCGGGCCGACGCCGAGGTGCCGTACCGCTTTGTGGATAGTCTGCAGAAGCAGTTGGTCGCCGCAGGAGTGGTCCGAGTGGTGTTCGCGACGGAGTTGGCGCAGAAAATGCAAAGGGCGAGACGATGAACGCTCAAGCGCAACCAGAGGGTGGCGAGCGGGCTGCCGCCACGGCGAACGAACGTCTCAAGCAGTCGTTCAGCTCGGTGTTCTGGAGCGGCATGATCGCGGCGACCGTGCTGCACTTCGCGATCTTCGCGCTCTGGCCGCAACTGAACGCCCAGGACATCCACCAGACGGCGACCTCGGTGGAGACGATCAATCTCCCCCCCGAGGTGAAGATTCCGCCGCCGCCGAAGGCCATCGCACGCCCCGCGACGCCCGTGATCGCGTCCACCAAGATCGATCAGGACGTGACGATCGCGAAGACGACGTTCGAGCAGAACAAGGTCGAGAACCTGCCCCCGCCCCCCAAGGAGCAGAAGACGGACCTGTCG
>CAZFIS010000227.1:0-4658 GCA_964519125.1 uncultured Gemmatimonadaceae bacterium
CAGGTTCGCTAGACAGGTGTGGATCCCGTCCGCGTCGAGCGGGGCCCTCGCGAGGTCCTCCGGAATGCATGCCTCGAGCCGGATGCCGGCCTGCTCCGCCTGTTCCCGGTAGAGCTCCACCACCTCGCGCACCGGTTCGCCGGGATCCGTCGACTTCGTGACGACTGCGCGTCCCTTCGCGAAGTTCAGAAACTCCTTCATGAACGTGGAGATGCGCCCGATGTTGTCCTGCATCGTCGTCCACCCCCGTGCGATCCGCTCGTCGTCTTCGGTCTGGATCCCGGTGTTGATGGCGTACATCCCGCCTTCCAGCCCCATGAGGATGTTCTTGATGCCGTGCGCCACCCCGGCCACGGTCTCACCGACGGCGGCGAGACGCTCCGCTTCCCGTTTCTCGCGCTCCAGGTTCTTCACGGCCGTGATGTCGGTCGACATCTCGATCACGAAAGGGATCTCGCCGTTGGGACGCACGACCGGCACCATGTGGACGAGGTAGTCCATCTCGTGGCCATCGCTCATGAAACCCTCTTCTTCGCGGACCCGAAGCCGTCCGTCCACGAAGGTCTCCAGGGCGGCGCAGCGTAGGCACGGCTCCTTGCGGTCCTTGTAGACCTCGTAACAGGGCCGGCCCCTCCACGGCCCGAACGCCTGCTCGAACGGTTGGTTGGCTTCCAGCACACGGAAGTCCCGGCTGATGACGCTGATCGCCACCGGCACGGTGTCGAAGAGGTTCGAGCGGATCCAGCTGTGGATCTCCCCCCCACGCGTCCCCAGGGCATTCATCTATTCCTCCATCCCTCGGACGCCGGACTCGGCGCGCCGGGAGGGCTCCAGGCCGCGGAGCTCCCCCTTGAGATCCGGATCGTGGCAGGTGCGGCATTCGGCGAGCGAAGGCGCGTACCGGTTCGGGTGCTCACGGACCTCGGCCTCGTGGCACTTCTTGCAGAGGCCGTGCATCGCGTCCATGTAGCTCACGGCGGCATGCCATCGATCGTGCGGTGCCGGGATGACGGAGTCCGCCGCCGCAGTCGGCGCTTGGTGGCACTCCGAGCATGCCGTAGCGGTCTCGTACGTCTTCGCGGGCGCACCGGGCGCGTGGCACTGTACACACCCCTGGTTGCCATCCAAGGCCCGCTCGTGGGCTTCGTGATCGAAGACGTCCGTGGTATCGAACATGTCGCGATGGCAGGCGAAGCAGCCGGTGCTCCGGTCCAACGGCAGGTCCAGGTGATGGCAGAGCGCGCACGACGTGTCCGCTCCCAGCCGGGTGATGTGGTCCTCGTGGTCGAAGAGGACCGCGTTGCCGTCGCGGTCGCCGTCGATCAGGAGGAGCCGTTCCCGATGTCCTGCCGGCAGGGCGGAGTCCGTGGCCGCCGCGAGGAACAGCGCGCGCGAGCCTCCCGAGCCGTGCACCAGGACGTCGCCCTGGACACTTCGGGCGGGATGGGTCGGTGTGCGGATCGGCGGGGTGCCGCGAACGGGAAGGAAGAAGAGCGCGACGACGAGTCCGCCCAGGGCCACGGCGCTGTAGCGACCGGGAGCCGCCAGGGAGTGCGGCAGGAGGCGATGGAGCGTGGCGGGATCGTAACTCGTCCCCTCGTCCGCTTCGCGGTCCTTGCCGACGTCGTCGTACACCTTCAGGTGCTCGGCGAAGAAGAGGAACACGAGGGCGAAGGCCGAGACGATTCCGAGGCTGACCGCGAACTCTTCCCAGCTCGGGAAGTAGGCGAACGCCTGCGGGCGCGCGAACGAGACGATCGATACGTCGATGCGGTAGAGCACCATGCCCGAGACCGTGAGCGCCGAGCAGAGGGCCATCCCGCCCAGGCTCGATCGCACTCTCCGGAAGAGGAGCAGCGTGGCGGGTATCACCGCGCTGACGCCGATCTCGAAGAGGAACAGATCGCCGTGGTGGGAGCCGGTGAAGGCCATGCCCAGTACGCCCCTGAGCGCCAGATCGCCCAAGCGCAGCGCCACGTAGATCCACAGTACCACCGAGGCGGCCACGCCCAGTCCCGACAGCTCCCGCATGTGGACCCGATGGCCCAGGAACCATGAGGAGAGGAGGGACTCCAGCACCACCGTCATGAGCCCCAGCCCCACGGCCGAGACGAAGAACAGGGCGTAGATGATGTGCGAGTACCAGAGCGGATGCAGCCGGTAGGGTGTGATCAGGAACAGCGAGCCGAGGGACGACTGGTGCAGGGTCGAGAGCACGATCCCGGCGATGACCAGGGGGATCGTGGCCTTCTTGAGGAGCTTCAGCGCGGCCTGGAAGGGGCGCCCGGAGAAGAGCGGATGCTCCAGCAAGGCCGGCGCGAACTCCAGCGCCAGCACCGTGAGGTAGAGCATCACGCACATGGCCACCTCGAAGAGCACCGACCGATGCTGCCAGTACACGGCCGGGTGCCAGATCCTCCAGGGTAGCCCGAGGTCGTACAGGAGGCCCACCGCGACAGCCGCGTAGCCGAGCAGCGCCGTCAGGACGGCGGGGCGCACGAACGGTCGGTAGCGCTCCAGGCCGAAGATGTAGACGGTGGCCGCCAGCACGAAGCCGCCCGCGGCGAGCGCGACGCCGGCCATGACGTCGAAGCCGATCCACAGCCCCCAGGGCGTGGCGTCGGAGAGGTTGGTCACCGCGCCGAGGCCGTACGTGAACCGCACGACCGTGACGGCGACCAGCACACCGACCAGGGTCCAGAGAATCGTCTTGAGCGCGGTGAGACGGTCAGTCATGATGCTTTTCCTCGGACTCGGGCTCGAGTGCGGCCTCGTCCGCTGCGCGGGCCGCGAGCCGCATGCGACGCTGGATCACCCAGTAGACGCCTCCCATGAGGCTGGCCATCCCGACGATCACCGGCGGGACCTTCTTCAACGACGCCCAGGCGAGCGGCGGGAGGGGACGCTGGCCGAGGTCGTCGCTCCAGGCGAGGAACCCGAGCGAGACGTCGGCCAGGTAGAGCACGGACGTGCCGCCCACCTCGTGCTCGCCCCAGACGTGCTGCACGTACCGATCGGGGGCGGCCGCGAGGCGCCGGTGCGCCTCGGAGAGGAGGTCGTCGCGCGCCCCGAACAGGAGCGCTTCGTGGGGGCACGCATCGACGCAGGCCGGCTGCTTCCCCTCCTCGAGGCGGGGATAGCAGAGCGTGCACTTGCGCACGTAGGGCACCGCGGAGTCCCACTCGTAGCGGGGGATCCCGTACGGGCAGGCCACGAGGCAGTACCGGCAGCCGATGCAGCGCTCCGCATCGTAGATCACCGGGCCTTGCGGCGTCTTCTGCATGGCGCCCACCGGGCACACGCTCACGCACGCCGGCTCCAGACAGTGGCGGCACTGCTGCTTGACGAAGTGCTCTCCCGGGCGCCGGAGGATCGTGGTGAACCGGGTGGAGGAGAGGGCGTCCTCCGTCTCCTGGCCCCGCCGGAGCCGGTCCGCTCCGAGGTGGTTCACATCTTTGCACGCGAGGACGCACTCTTCGCATCCGGTGCACCGGGTGGTATCGACGAGGATCGCGGCGGAGGAGCTCATACCGGCTCGTTCTCCTTGCCCAGGGTCAGCCCCACACGTTTGCCCGCGTCGGGCGGAAAGTGCCAGGCGAGCTCCGAGACGAGCTGAGTGAAGGGGAGGAGGATCATGTGGCTCAGCTTGGTCAGCGGGACGAGGAACAGGAGGGCGTCTCCTACGAGGACGTGCGTGAGCAGCGTCGGATCGGCGGCGAACGGATTCCAGGCCGGGTGCATGACGAGGAAGCCTGACGCGAATCCGAGCGCGAGGAGCAGGGGAAGCGCGTAGTCCTGGAACCGACTCAGCGATCGGGTCACCCGGAACGAGGCCCGCTGCACGACGACGGCCGCGGCCGCCACGATCGCGACGAGCGTGAGCGTGGTCGCCACGGTGTTCGGGAGCGCCGGCCAGGACAGCCCGATCCCCTTCTTCCACAGCGCGATGTGGCCGGCCAGGAAGAGCGGCACCACGATCACGGCCACGTGGAGGACGAACGTCGTCACGCTGTACGGCCACCGGTTGCGGAGGCGATCGACGGGCAGAAGCCACTTCAGCGTGGCCGCCACCACCTGGCGCGTCGGGATGCGCCGGTCACCCGCGCGGCGCCAGGTGCGGATCGCCCCCCAGGTGATCAGACCCACTTCGCGCACGAGCCCGAGGAGCATGAAAGCGAGCGCGGACCAGAACAGCGGCCCTCGCGCCCAGTGAAGCCATGCGTCCATGTCAATCCTCCGTGGGGTGGGCGTCCGGGAAGTCGATCGCGCGGAGGAGGAGGTCGTGGAGTCCCACGACCTCGACGTCCTCCAGGTCGTTGTCCTGGCAGAGCTCGCGGAGCTGCTTCTTGCAGTTCGCGCACGGCGAGACGACGATCTGCGCTCCGGTGGCCCGGATCTGCTCGGCCTTGCGTTGCCCGAGCGGTCCGGTGCGGAAGGGTCGGATCTCGTCGATCGAGACCGTGCCTCCCCCGCCGCCGCAGCAGTAGTTCTCCTTGCGGTTGGGCGTCATCTCGACGTAGTTCGCGCAGATGGCTTTCAGGATCTCTCGGGGCTGCTCGGTGATCCGCCCCGTGCGCGCCAGGTTGCACGGGTCGTGGTAGGTGACCCGCTCCGGAATGCGCTCGGCCTTGAGGGGGATCTTGCCCGCCTCGAGCATG
>CAZFIS010000228.1:0-4604 GCA_964519125.1 uncultured Gemmatimonadaceae bacterium
GTCCGGCTCGGGGAGCCTCGTCCTCTCACTGCGTGGGGTGGCGGGCTCGTCGTATATCCTGGCCGGGATCGGCCAGTATCGGACCAGCTTCGACGACGGCGCGCGGGCGTCGTCGATCGGTACCGGCTACCACGTCGGCATCGGGCTGAACTTCGGTGCGCTCGGGTTCGTCGAGGTGCGGCTGGTGAACGTCAAGGGAGACAGCAGCACGACGCTCTATTTCCCGATCTCGGTGGGGCTGCGCATGTAGGGGCGCCATGGGCGATCGCGAAGCCGGCGCCAGGACCGTCTGCCAAGCGGCCCGTGAGCGAGGCGCAGGACGAGCGGTGTGGGTACCCGTCTCACCCGGGCCGAACGGCCAGCTCGGCTCGAAAGCTTTGGCGACCTGGGGATGCCGGACAGCGCCGGAGTGGCGTGATCCCGGGGGACAGGGGATCCATCCCTACCGTGCCCGGCCGCAGCGCCGTCACCACCGCCTGGTCACCGCCCTCGTTCTTCACGCACAGCACGGTCGTGTCGCTCGCCGTGTAGCTCAGGCCGATCCCGCTCACCGGAGAGCCGCTCGCGTCGGTCACCTTCGTCTGCAGCACCACGCTCTGGCCCACCTCCGCGTCCGCATGCCAGCCCGAGGGTGTCAGCGTCAGGCTCTCCAGCGCCGGGTTCGTCGTGCCGTTGGTTCCCGACGAGCAACTGGCGCACACCGCTACCAGGCCTACGGCCAGAGGCGAGAGGGCGTGCAGGCGCGGCCATGTCGGACGGAAGGCAGGTCTGGAGCGAAGGAGGATCCGGGGGGGAGTCGCGCTCGATCGAATGGCATCAAGCGCGCGGGGGCACGAACTCGAAGGGGGGAGCTTCGGGGTTCACGGCAACCTATTTTGGGCAGAATTTCAGACGGAAAAGTGGCGCATTGTAGCGCCGCCCGGGGTGATGGTCGTGACCGCTCCCGAGCTCAGGGTCACCGTCGTCGCCGTGCTCGTGCGCGTCCCGCCCCTCGCCAGCTTCGCCGTCAGCGGCGTGCCGTTCGGCTCCGTCTCGCCCGTTCAGGAGTCGCAGGGCCCCCGTTTGGGGCGTAGACCTCCAGCACGGGTCGCCCCCCGAGCCGCTCGACGGGCAGGTAGACGAGGTGCGTCGCCGGGTCCACCGCCACGGTGTGAGCGTGGGGGATGTGCAATGCCCCGAGGCTCGTCAGAGTGCGGCCGTCCGCCTGGAAGACGTTCACGACACCCGACTCACAGGCCACGTAAAGCCGACTGAGCCCCGGATCCACGGCCAACACGTCGGGATCGTCGCCCACCCGGTAGTGCGCCAGGACGTGCATGGAGGGCAACTCCAGGACGAACAGCTCGGCCTTCGCCTCGTCGGCCGCAAAGAGGAGCTTCCGGACCGGGTCGATGACGAGGCCGTGGGGCCGCTCGGCACCTGTGACGGGGTAGCGAGCGACGATCCGGGGCGCCGCCGGATCGATGGCGGCAATCTCCGCTCGGGTCTGCACGGCCACCAGGATCCTGCCGGTCACGGGGTCCCAGATGGTGTTGCCCGCCTCACCGCCGAGGTCGATCCGACGTATGACGGTGTCGGCCACGGCGTCGATGACCAGCTCCCGACCGGCGGAAGACTCGTCGGAGACGAACACGCGGTGGGCGTCCGGGGCGTAGGCGAGGCCGTCCGGATAGTTGATCGGCCCGAGGCGCGCGAGGGTCTTCAGGCTCGATGCGTCCACCACGACGACGCGGTGCTCCCCCGTCGCGGAGGCGAACACCTTGCCCAGGCTCGGCACCGCGATCACGCCGTGGACGGAGGGGAAACCGGCCAGGTCCGCCACGACCCGCCGGGCCCTGGTGTCGAACACGAGGAGGGTACCGGCGTCCATGTGCGCCATGTACAGGCGTCCTGAGGCACTGTCCACCGTCTGGTAGTCGAAGCGCACGGCCGGGCCAGGCAGGGGAATCTCCGCCACGTGGCGGAGGCCGGCGGCCGTCTCGGGCACACGGGGAGGGCCACCCTGACACGCGGCCGGCGCGGCAGCCAGCAAGAGAGCGAGCGAGGCATGGTATACGGCCGTCACCATCCGGCTTGAGTCCATCTTCTCTCAGCCTTGCACGATGCGGGCTCCAGGGCCCGGGTAACTGTTCGAGATCCAGCAATCGGAGGAGGGTGCGGCGCCTATGCCAACGTCCGGTCTCGCAGAACCCGTGTGACATCGGCCCGCCGCACCCTATTCTGAAGCTGAATCTACGGATTCGGCGACATACAATGTGAAATCGCCCTGGCTTGTCGGAGTGCCGCGTCGAACGCACCGCCCGAAACGACGTCCGACTCTAGTTCGTAGTGATCGCTGTCCAGATCCTGAGGCCCGCCCTCGCACCCGGAGTGCACCGTGGCCGTCAAAGACATCATGAACTTGCTACTGTTTGTTGTCCTCGTGGTGCTCCCACTCCTTACAGTCACCATGCGGCTCTCGCTGAAGCCCATTGTCGAAGCCGTGATCCAACTGTCTGAGGGGCTCAGTGGGTCCAGGGAGTCTCGTATCGGTCATGAGGATGCTGCCGCGCTGGAGCGAATGCAGGAGGACTTGTCCGCGTTGCGCGAGAAGGTAGCTCAGCTGGAAGCGGCAGACAGCTTCTATCGGGGGCTCATCGAGACACAGAGCTCCTCGGACCCCACAGCCTCGTCGCCCTGACCGTCCACATGGAGGCGGCCTGGCGGCCGTCGGCGCCCAGCGGCGCGAGCCCGGAATGGATGGAGCCCTTCGCCAGGACGCTCAACGCAGCGAAGAAGTACGTCGTGTCGAGCACCCTGGATCGGGTCGAGTGGAATGCGGAGCTCGTGCGCGGGGACTTGAGAAGAGCGTGGTGATCCCCGGGCTGGCCGGACATGGATCGACGGGAGTTCGCCCCGGGTGCGGTGGCGATGCGGTACGTGCCCCGAAGGCAGCCGTATCGAGACCAGCGGCTAGCGCTCGGGCTCCGCGCCGCGCCGATATCGCAAACGCGACGTCATCGCCGGTGGGCGTCAGGCGACTCCTTCTGCTGATGCTCTGTCTCTTCGGGCTTCCGGACTCGCTTCCCGCTCAGGAGGCCGAGGACGCGACCGAGCCGCTGAAGACCTCTCTCGGTGATGGCTGGCGCGTGGACGGCCGGGGAGGGCGGCTGGGCGCTTCTGGAGCTCCGGGTGCACCGCCGCTTGAACGACAGCTTCGTGGGCGTGGGCTCCGTCACCGCGGTCTTCCGACCCGTCGGCTCATGCTCCGGTGGAGCCTGGCTGCCGGGTTGCCGAGACCGCGAGTCGATTCGGAATCTCCATCGGACTGTAGGAGCGATCGGACCCACCGAGACTCGGCTCGGTACAACGCCGGAAGCTGCGGATGCTGGAGCGTGGGCCGAGAACGGAGAGCGAGCCGCCCGGCGAACGACCGAGGGCACTGTCCAGCGCAGTCCTGACGTCCAGAAACGGCAAGAATAGGATCGGTCGATGCACGAGACGAACCCCGAAGTCGACGCATTCATGGATGGCGCCCGCCGGTGGCGGGATGAATTCGCGAAGCTGAGAGCGATCGCGCTCGACTGCGGGCTCACCGAAGAGCTGAAGTGGCGTTTGCCCTGTTACACGTCGCGCGACAAGAACATCGTCATCTTGCAGGGATTCAAGGAATACTGTGCGCTCATGTTCTTCAAAGGCGCCTTGCTGGACGACCCCGAGGGGATCCTCGTCGCGCCCGGCCGAACGCAGGCCGGGCGTCAGATCCGATTCACCGACGTTCGAGAGATCGGTGAGATGGAAGCCACGTTGACGAGCTACATCCACGAGGCCGTCGACGCGGAGAAATCCGGCAAGAAGGTGGAGCTCAAGAAGACCTCGGAGTTCACCGTTCCGGAAGAGTTCCAGAAGGAGCTGGACGAGAACCCTACTTTGAAGGCCGCCTTCGATGCTTTGACTCCGGGACGGCAGCGAGCGTATCTGTTCCACTTCTCCGGAGCCAAGCAATCCAAGACCCGGACGTCCAGGGTCGAGAAGCACAGGCAGCGCATTCTCGACGGCAAGGGATTGAACGATCGCTGATCCCGATCCTGGACGCCGGAACAGGCCGTGAATCGCCAGCCACACCGTGATCGCAAGCCGTGGTGGACGGGTGCCCGCGGCGAATGGTTCGTCGTCGGACAAACCGTGCTCTTCGGGATGGTGGCATTCGGACCACGCACGCTGCCGGGTCGTTCGGGCTCGTCCGTTCCGTGGCCGCACCCATGGGCCGTCATCGGCGTCGCGCTCATGGCGGTGGGCCTCGCCACGTCGCTCGCCGGACTGATGACGCTCGGGCGTCGCCTGACCCCCCTGCCCTTCCCCAAGGACGGTGCCGACCTGTTGCGGACGGGCCCCTTCGCGCTGGTACGCCATCCCATCTACAGCGGCATCCTCGCGCTCGCTCTCGGGTGGGCGCTGTACGTGCAAGGGTGGCTCACGCTCGGATACGTGGTCGCGCTGCTCGTCCTGCTGGACGCGAAGTCACGACGCGAAGAGCGTTGGCTGGTGGACAAGTTTCCGGAATACGCCGCCTATCGGCGTCGGGTGCGCAGGTTCGTCCCGTTCGTCTATTGACCGGCCGCCGC
>CAZFIS010000229.1:0-4472 GCA_964519125.1 uncultured Gemmatimonadaceae bacterium
TCTTCCAAGTTGCGTCCGAAGGGTCGCTCGCCACAAGCGCATCGCGTCCGCGCGGCCTGCGGCCGTGGGTGTCGCGGACGACGAGCTTGCGAGACCGATCGGAGGGGGCGCATCATGGGGCGCGAAAAGGCCACCGTCCGGAGGCAGGCGATGAGCGACGACCAGGGCAGCGGGCTGTGCGTACGGTGCAGGGAGCACCCCGCCGAGGAGGATCTCGACGGTCTGCCTACGTGCAAGATGTGCGGCACGCTCATTCGGCAGAAGTGTGAGTCCGTGCGCGTCTGCCCGGTCGACGGAACCGAGATGCTCAAGGAAGTGCTCCAGAACCTGCTCCTCGATCGCTGTCCGGCCTGCGGTGGGATCTGGCTCGATCACGACGAGTTGGAGGCGCTGCTTCGCCTCGCGGCGGAGCGCGCCGACGACCGTTCGTTCCTGAACGGCGTTCTCCTCGGCATGGCATGGTGAGCGAACGGCCGGGAGAGCGGAGGGAGACAGCGAGAGCGGGGTCGTTGGATTTCGGCGTTTTCGACGCGGTCAGCTTCGACTGCTACGGCACGCTCGTCGACTGGGAGCGGGGGATTCTGGACACGCTCCAGCCGCTGCTGGACGCTCACGCCATCGACCGCTCCGACGGGGAGTTGCTCGAGCTCTTCGGCCGCCTGGAGGCGCGCATCGAGGCAGGCCCGTTCCTCCCGTATCGCGAGGTCTTGTCTCGCGTGTTCGACGGGTTCGGGGAGAGTCTCGGATTCGAGTCGAGCGCCGCCGAACGCGCGGCGTTCGCGGGCTCGGTCGGTGCATGGCCGCCTTTTCCCGACACGGTGCCATCGTTGAGGGCGATGGCCGAGCGCTACCGGCTCGCTGTCGTGTCCAACGTGGACGACGACCTGTTCGCGGGCTCGGCCGCGCGGTTGGGCGTGCGATTCGACGAGGTTGTGACGGCCGAGCAGGTGGGCAGCTACAAGCCGTCCCCCGCACACTTCCACGAGGTTCTCGAGCGGCTCGGTGTGCCCAGGGAGCGCTTGCTGCACGTGGCACAGAGCCTCTATCACGACATCGCGCCGGCGGGTGAGCTCGGAATTCGATCGGTGTGGGTGAACCGGCGGGCGGGGCAGGAGGGCTCGGGTGCAACGGCGCCGTCCGAGGCACGGCCCGACCTCGAGGTGCTGGACCTGCGAACGCTCGTGGGGCTGATGGGCTTGGCCTGACGGTAGGCTGTGGCCGTCTCGCGGCGTTGGGTTTAGACTTTCACGGTTCCCCCAGAACCACAGGCTACGCGACGGGAGATCCATGCGGTTCGCCTACATCGATTCCCAGGGCAACGAGGTCTCGATTCCGAGCATAGACGCGCTCGCACTCCGTATCGAGCTGGGTGCCATCGGACCCGATACGGAGCTCTACGACGCGGCGGCGGACCGTTGGGCGCCCGCCCACCAGCACGAGATCTTCCACACTCTGTCCCGGCCCAAGGAGGAGGGCTTCGTGGCCCCTCCGCCTCCGGTGGCCCACGCGCCCGGGCCTTCGCAGGAGGAGGGAGCGGCGGGCGAGGTGGGGGAGCCGGCAGAGACCGAGGCAGCGGCGACCGGTGAGGAGCCGGAGCCGGCGTCCGACGATTCGGAGGCGCTCGAGCTGGACGCGGCGGATGAGCCGGAGGTCGAGGAGGAAGTGCTGCTCGATTTCACGCTGACCGACGCGGACCCTGCTGCGAAGGACGAACAGGAGGGTGTGGACGAGAGTCCGGAAGACGTCGGGGAGCTGATGGAGTTCGAGTTCACCGAGCAGCCATTCGGCGAGCCGGAAGCCGAGGATCCGGGTGCAGAGAGCGGCGACGGCGCGTCCGAGGAGCCGGGAGCCTTCGATTTCGGCGATATGGAGAGCTTGGAGCTGGAGGAAGAGGAAGAGGAAGAGGAAGATTCGGCCCTTCCCGGACACGGGATGAAGCTCGAGGAGCCCCTGTCGGGCGGTGAGATGGACTTCTCCGGACAGGGCATGGAGCGACTCGACGCCAGCCTCGACCTCGAGCCGCCGATGTCCGACTTCACTGCCGAGACTCCGCCATCGTGGATGGAGCAGGAGGGACCGGAGAGCGAGCCGGAGGACGGGGAGATCATGGACCTCTCGCGCCCGGAGGGCCCCGGGGCGGACGAGGAGCCGGGGGCTGCGCCACCCACTCGGCGCCGCGCGGACGGGGGAGAAGGGGGCGATGCGGGTGGCTCTCCCCCGAAGCGGCCGGAGCCGCGCTCCCGACCGTCGCCTCCGAGAAGGCGCAAGCGATTCCCGATCGGTACCGTCGTCGGCGTCGTCGTCGTTCTGGTCGCCGTCGGGGTCGGGGGCTGGTTCGGGTGGTCGACCTTCCAGGCCCGGCGGGTTGCCGCGCGGGCGGCGGCCGCGAAGGAGGCGGCTTTGCCCCCCGTGACGATCCCGGAGATCCCGGCCGGACTGCGTCCTCGCATGCGCGAGCTCGGGGAAGCCGCGCTTTCCGGCATGATCCAGCAGTTCAGGGCCGACGAGAATGCGTCCGGCATCCCGGCCGGGCCCAGCAGCGCCTGGCTCGGGGGGGCTTATCTGTCGAACGCGAGCCGGTACCCAGACATTCAGCGCTACTGGGTGTTGATCGACTCGTTCGTCGACCACCTGCGCACCACCGACACGAAGGTCTTCCACGACCAGTACGTGAAGGAGCTCGACAGCGCCGGGATCCAGGGAGACACCGCGAGCATGCTGCTGGCGCGCGCGGACTCGGGCTTCCTGGCGACGAGGGCGGCGCGCCTCGAGGCTTACAACCAGATGGACGACCTCACCAACGCAGCGCTGGACCTCCACCAGTTCTTGCTGCGGCACGAGGCGGACATCACGTACGCACCGGCTGCGGGAGGCGTCTCGCAGGACCCGGTGCTGGAGGCGGTGCCCAGTACGAAGGCGCTGGGCACGCGGATGTGGGGGATGGTGGACCGCATCACGGGGGCGCTGAACGAGTTGGGCACGCTCGACAAGGTGACGACCGACCGCCTCTTCACGGCCCTCTTCGGCAAGGTTCGCGCCGCGGGCTTCAAGTAGCGTCCCGAACGTCACGGCCCTTTCGCCGTACCGATCCACCGGACCCTGCGACGGCGTGTAATGAATCGCCGACGCAACGGAGTGGACCTCTCGTACGTCCCACGAGTGGTGCGCGTGCAAGCCACGCGGGCCACCCGACCTACTCGCAGCGGGAGTCGTGGGGATGCGGATCCGATCGGTGGTGTGGGCTCTGTTGGCGATAGGTGTGGCGACCATGCCGCTCGCCGCCCAGAAGCGGAAGCGGACCAAGGCGATCGACGTCTTCCTCGACTGCGAGGCGAGCGGTTGCTACGACTTCGACTTCTTCCGACGGCAGATCCCCTATGTGAACTGGGTGCGCGACCGTCAGGACGCGGACGTCCATGTGCTCATTACCTCCCAGACGAACGGCGGGGGTGGCCAGCAGTTCACGATCTCCTTTCTCGGCCTGCGCTCCTTCAAGGGGCACGACGAGGATCTGTTCACGAGCACGTCCGGCGACGCGACCACGGACGAGGTGCGTCGGGCGGTGTCGCAGAAGGTGAAGATCGGCCTGGTGGCCTACCTGGTGAACACGCCGGTGGCGGACCGACTGCGTGTATCGCTGGCGGGAGCCAAGCCGAGCCATGCCGCCGGAAGAGGCAAGCCGGCTTCGGGAGGATCGGGCGTGGCCACCGCCACGTCCGACCCGTGGAACTTCTGGGTCTTCAGCATCAACGGAAACGGGTACGTGAACGGAGAAGCCTCCACACGCTCCCTGTACTACTCCGGGAGCATCGACGCCAACCGGACCACCAAGGCGTGGAGGTTCAGCTTCGGTGCCAGTGATTCCCGCAACGAGCAGCGCTACGACCTGAGCACGGGCCGTGTGACGAGTGTGCTCAAGAGCTGGGACGTGAACGGGCTGGCGGTGCGGAGCGTCGGACGCCAGTGGGCCGTGGGCCTCATGGGCATGGTCAGCTCCTCCACGTACAGCAACCAGCGCCTCGAGCTGAGCCTCCAGCCGGGCCTCGAGTACGATTTCTTCCCCTACGCGCAGTCGAGCCGGCGTATGCTCACGCTCCAGTATCTGGTCGGCCCGCAGCACTTCGACTACTACCACCGGACGATCTACGGTCATACGAGCGAGACGCGCGCCCAGCAGTCGCTGACCGCGGGGCTGTCGCTCGTGCAGCCCTGGGGCTCCTGGTCGACTTCGGTGACCGCGGCCGATTACGTGAACGAGAGCTCGAGGTACCACATCAACATCAACCCCAACGTCAACATCCGGCTCTTCAAGGGCTTCTCGGTGAGGATCTCCGCGTACTACGTCTGGCTCCACGACCAGATCTACCTCTCCTCCGCGGGATTGACCGATCAGGAGATCCTCCTGAAGCAGCAGCAGCTCGCCACCCAGTTCCAGTACTTCACGTCGTTCGGGATCCAGTACCGCTTCGGCT
>CAZFIS010000230.1:0-4466 GCA_964519125.1 uncultured Gemmatimonadaceae bacterium
ACTCACCAGCTACCTCCCTCCGCTTGTCGACCGCTCACCATCTCGGGAACAGACAGTCGTCCGAAGTTCGATGAAGTGACACGCTCTGAATTGGGCATGCAGCTCCGACACCTTCCATACCTTGTCAAGAACGCGACTCGAAAGGCCGAAAGCGGTGGCCCTTTGCGCCTGCGCCGCGACGCTCCCGAAGAGGCCTAAGGCATGGGTGGCCGTGTCCGCTATGATCGAACCAAAGGACCTGAAGGAACGCCGCTGTGCATCTCTTCGTCAGCCCCACCGATCACGACTGGTACGAGTTCCTCCGCCGGAGGGGGCTTGAGGAAGTCAACTTTTGGCGCCCGAGCGCCGGCAAGCGCTTCACCGCACTGCAACCGGGCGAGCCCTTCCTCTTCAAGGCAAAAGCTCCACACCACGCCATTGTCGGAGGCGGGCGGTTCGTCCGCTATGTGCGAGCGCCCATCTCCCTCGCCTGGCAAGCGTTCGGCGAGAACAATGGCACCCCGGACGTCGTCTCATTCCTGCAACGGGTACGGAAGTACAGGGGTGACGATCTCTCTCCCGACCCAGAGGTCGGTTGCATTCTCCTAAGCGAACCGTTCTTCTTCCCCGAGGCGCTCTGGCTCGACCCGCCAGGGGATTGGTCGAGGCAAATCGTGAGTGGCAAACAGTACGACACGGAGACTAGCATCGGAGCAACGCTCTGGGACGCTGTGGTCGAACGCATCGCTGACCCGAGGACCGTCATTGGACCGCCCACGGACGAGGTCCCATCCCTTGAGAGCGAGCAAGCACCGCCGGCAGAGCGGTACGGCTCGCCCTTCCTGACCGCATCCCGCCTCGGCCAAGGCACCTTCCGGCTAGGCGTCCTCGACGCCTACGAGCGGCGGTGTTCCGTCACTGGCGAACGGATCGTGCCCGTGCTAGAGGCAGCTCACATCCGACCGTACGCAGCCCAAGGGCCACACCTTGTCTCCAACGGGCTGCTCCTTCGATCTGACATCCATCGGCTCTTCGACCTCGGCTACGTGACCGTGACTCCGAAGCATGAATTTCGAGTGTCCAGCCGACTCGAGTACGAGTTCCACAACGGTCGCGACTACTACGAACTTGAGGGCAGACCTCTCATCGTATTACCCAAATCACGGCAAGAGCGGCCAGCGTCCGAGTACCTGGAGTGGCACAACGACATGGTCTTTCGGCCCTGAATGCCGGGGCTACGGGTTTCTGCCCTTCCATCCCGGGGCCCCGCGACGCAAGACTTGGCTGCTTCTCGGACAACTCACCGGATCAATCTCATTCGTTTGCCGTGGCATTTACACCGTGGACGCCGTGTTGGACGACGAGCATGAAGTGCGTATGCTTCAAGGCTCCCCGCGAACGACACGCTCGAGCTCCATGCCCGGCTCGCGCACATCCCCACCCAAAGGCACAGCCAGCAAGCCGATCTCGACGTTTCGCGGAGCCGTCCGGGTCTTCGCCAGCGACAGCGTCCGGCCTCGCAGGTGCAGCTCCCTCCAGGCATCCACGCCGCACGGGTACACGAGCAGCGTGACAATGCGCGGTGCCTCGAAAAGCGTGGAATAGGCCAGGGCTTGAAGTAGATCTTCCCTGTGGCGCTGCCGCAGCACCTCGCCCACGGCATGCCAGCCGAGTCGCTCGATGTCAGCGGCATGCTGCTTGTACTTCGCATCTAGGATGACGACGACATCCTCCCGCTCGAGAACAACATCGGGCAGCAGCGAGCCTTGCGAGCCCGCGAAGGGCGGCGACCAATCCATGACCACGCGTGTCCGTTCTTCCCGGCCGCTGCGTAGCGTGGCACCAACCCGAGCCGCCGTCCATGCCGCGATGCTCTCGACCCACGCCTCGAAGAAGGCGGCCATATCAAGCCGCCAGGAGAGACCCGCCAGGTCCGATAGCCCCGCCAGACCACGCTCATCCACGGTCCATTCGATGGCATCGACACCCTCGACGAACGCGGTCGGTGGCGACGCCCGGTGGCGCCAGGCTGAGCGTTGCCGCAGATCCGGAGCTTTCGGCGGTGCGCCACTCAAGGTTGCGATCAACTGCTCGCATAGGGCAACGAGCTCTCGCACCACGCGACCGCCAGATGGTGCCGCTAGCAGCGCCTCTCGCTGCCGGCGTACCGTCCAATGGATGGCGGAGCGAAGCGCCTCATCGTCACGTAGATCCGGGTAGCGGCACGGCACGTCCAACGCACGTCCATACGCGAAGCGCTGCGAAACGTACACCTCCCAATCCACGGCCCCCCTCGGTGCACGCCGATCCTCCTCGACCGTATGGAATCGGCGCGCGCTCGCCTCGAGTAGTCGCTTGAGTCGGTGAAGGACCACCGACGCCAGAACCCACGGAGGAATGTGACGTTCCGATTGCGGCAAGGCGTCCAGTGGCAAGAGGTCAGGCATGACCCTGAACCCAGTCGCCGCCAGCAAGTCCCCGACCCCCGACCAAGGGAAGCGCGGCGAGACCACCAAACCGAAGTCCGCTCGTCCGGTAACGGGCGAGCGCAGCGGGATCGCGCCAACGCGGGTTCCCGAAACAATCTCGAGGCCAGGCACGCCGCGCTTACGGGCCACCCGCGCCTGCAAGTCCATGCTCGCGAACAGTCCCCGGTTCCCCCTGATGAGGTCCTCTGCGCGACGCTCAGCATTCCCGCGCGCGTCTGCACCCGCCCCGCCCAACCAGTCGTAGGCCGAGAGGAACGTGCGCGAGGTGTCGGACACTTGACGCGTTCCCGTATCCAGCCGGGCTGCTGACCGCCGCTGGTACCTCGGGTAGTGAGTAGCCGTCAACCGGCAAGCTCCGCGCGGGAATTCAACCAGGCCTGCACTTCGTCAGCGAAGGCCGACACGTACCCCTGGGCGAGGTACTCACGGAGAAGGGGAGCAACCTCCGTACGCAAGCGGGTGGCCGCATAGTCGTCATCTGCAAGGAAATACGCGTGTCCCGGCATCAGCGAGAAGGCGTCGTCGGAAGCGTGTTCGAGAAAGATCGTCAGCAGATCGTGAAACGCCTGCTGCATCGCAGGCCCACCGTGCTGTTCCACGACCGAAAGTTGAGGCCACATGGGCACGAACGCAAACCTCCGCCGCACCGCGAGGTCCAGAATCGCGATGCTACGGTCGGCGCTATTCATGGTGCCCAAGACATGAAGGTTGGGCGGAAGCCGCAACGACGATCCAACCTCAGGAAAGGTGTGCGCGAGCGCGACGCTTCGGTCATGTCGTCCCGGTTCGAACAGGTAGATCGCTTCGCCCAGCACCTTCGCCAGATCGGCGCGGTTGATCTCGTCAACGACGAGCAGATAGGGGTCGGAGCTCTGGCTAGCCCTTCGCGCGGCTTGCATGAGATGGCCGGCCGCGGGCGCGAAACGAAAGCCCATCGCACCGCCCTCAACAGGCGCCAAGCCACCGATGAAGCTCTCGTATGTTGTCCCTGGGTGGAACTGGATGACTTCGCCATTGCCGACGTACTCGTTCTCGAGGAGCCGCGTAGCAAGCTCCGTCTTCCCTGTTCCAGGCGGGCCCTCGAGAACAACGTACTTCCGGCGGCCAAGCAACTCGACAACATCCGCATCGGACGTCTTCGGCAAGGTCGTCGCCATCCAGCCACGACGAATCCGCTCAGCATCGTCGGCTGATCTCGCCATCACGCCGATCCGCCGTTCATCGAAGAACAGGTCCAAGAAGGCGGAAAGAGCTTCGTCCACGAGTTGCCGCCCGTGCGCGGAATCCTCTGGAGGTACGGCGACGGCGTAGAGCACATGCCCGTACCGCTCGCACGCTTGGCGCCAGCGCTCCAACGGCTGCAAAAGCGACCTCGGAAGCTTCAAGTCGATGCGCACCGGATCCTGCTTCGCCCACGTGAACGGCATCCCGCGCTCGCGCAACCAGTTCGAAATCGCGCGCGCCTTGCGCGCATGCCCTGGCCGACTCAGGATGTCTTCGTCGGGCGCCAACCCGTGCGTGCCAACGACCATGCCAAACAAGGCCGGCTGCCCTTCCTCCCTAGACGGGAACATCACGAAGCTCATGCCGCCATACGCCCCGGACGTCTCCTGATCTGGCCCAATCAGCGCTGCGAAGGGAACATCGCGATCACGGTCGGAGGCGTTGACGCGCAGTTGAAACCGGCGTTCGCCCGAGTTGCGCTCCAAGAGTGCATCCCCTGTTACGCGCTGATAGCGCACAGGAAGCGCATCAGCGAAAGCCTGCCGGGCCCGCGCCTGCCAATCAGTTAGCGGGGTGTAGACGAGGTCAACGAGTGATTCCATTAGCCCTCCCCTGACGCGCAGTGTACGCTTGGTGCCGATTGAGGAGGAGCCGGAGCACGTCGTGTATGGCCCCCGAACGCTGCCCCTCAAGGATCCACTCGCGGGCGCCCCTATCGTCCGTGCGACACATCGATGGCTTCAGACTACAGCGTGGCGAGAACATCAAGTTCGA
>CAZFIS010000231.1:0-4440 GCA_964519125.1 uncultured Gemmatimonadaceae bacterium
GCCATCCTCCTGGGCAACGGCGGCGACAACAGCAACGGTTCGCAGGGCACCTTCTACGAAGGCGCGATGACGGCCGCGGGTACCTTCCCGACACAGCAGACCAACCAACTCATTCAGGCCAATGTCGTGGCCGCCGGGTACGCCGTGCAGCCACTGAGCCTGGCGCCAGCGTCGGCGACGGCCACTCCGCCGGGACTCCAGACGTTCTCGCCGGGCTCGTCGCAGGGCACCACCGTGACGTTCACGAACACAGCGGGTGCGCCCGCGACGGGCGTCACGTTGAGTGTTTCCGAGCCCGCCGGGTGGACCTCGGTGGTCTCGGGCTCCACCGACGCGTCGAAGACGTTCGCTGAGCCGGTCGCGCCGGGTGCGAGCGTGAGCGCCACCTTCGAGGTCACGTCGGGGCCGGCAGACTTCAACGGCGACCTGGTCGGCCACGTCTCGTGGAGAAGCTCGACGAGCGGCCGGACCGAATCCGCGACGACGACCGAAAAGGTGCGCAACGTCAGCCCGATCAAGATCAACGAGTTCCGCATCAGCGCCGGCTCCCCCACCAACTCCACGAACTCGTTCATCGAGCTCTACAACGCCGGCCGGAGTACCGTCGACCTCTCGAGGTGGAGCCTGACCGAGCATCCGAGAGACGAGGCCATATTCTCGTCTGTGAAGATCCCGGCCGGGACGAAGCTCGCGGCTCACGGATTCTACCTGCTCGGCCTCTCCAACTCCGGCCTGGCCGTGCCTGCGCACGACGGCGACCGCACCCTCTACGTGAGGAGCACCACCGGCATGTCGGTCGGCGACACGATCGAGATTGGTACCGGCTCCGCCATGGAGACCCGCACGATCGCGCGCGTCGGAACGGCGGCGGGGGCCGGGGCGTTCGCGTCGCCGTTCGGTAGAGGGCGGCCGGACGCATCCGGCGCTACGACCGTGTGGCAACCTCTGCCCGACGGCCCGGTGATCACCATCCCCGCCGGCTCGACCGACGTTCCGGTCGCGGGCACGGCGGGCTTCGAGGTCGGCCAGAAGATCGGCATCGGGTATGGTGCCACCTACCCCACCGTGGCGAGGGCCGTGGAGAAGTACGAAGTGGTCACGGTCACCGCGGTCGGCAAGCCGGGCACGCAGGCCAGGCTGGCGGAGGAGGGTAGGATCGGCGACACCAACATCAAGGTGACCTCCCTTGCCGACATCTCGGTCGGTGACAGGGTCAGGTTGGACATCGCCAGCGTCGGCCACGGCATCGAGACCGTCACGGTCACGCACGTCGGCACGCGGGCCGCCCGCGCGACGCTCGCGGCCGACGCGAGCGCGGGCGCAACCCGTATGGTTCTGCGCACCTACGGCCGCGTGAGCGGGTTCGCCGAAGGCGACACGATGAGGGTCGGCACAGCCGCGAACCAGGAGACCGTGACGATTACGGCCGTCGCAACACCGGGTCCGAACGGCACTGCCGTGGACTTCACGCCCGCCCTCGCCGAGGCGCATTCCGCCCGGGAGGAGGTGGCCACCGATGGAACGGGCCTCGATCTGGCCGCCCCGCTGCGGTTCAACCACGCGGCCAACCTTCCCTTCAGCAACCGTGGAACGGGGATCAGCTTCAAGCCCGCGACGGCATTCGCCCACTCGAGCAACGAGCCGGTCCTGCCGCTCGGCACCGGTGTCACGCTCGACCGACCCCTGGCCGAGGACCACGCGATCGACGCGGTCGTGCGTGACGAGAAGGTCACGACGGCCGGCTACCAGGGAGCTCCGGCACCCGATCAGTGGTTCGGGGGCCCCGAGCTCGGCCCCAGAGCCGGCGCGATGGTGCTGCGTGACGCCGCCGGCCGCGTGGTCGACAGCCAGAACTACGGCGGCCTGGTCGATCCCTGGGCCGCCGAGGGGTACCAGGCCACCTCGGGACGAGGGGAAGGTGGCTGCAGCGCACCCGCGCCGGAGGTGGCCAGGGAGCGCTTCGGCTTCGGCGGACGGGGCACCTCGGCCACCAGCATGCCCGACAGGAGCGCGGGCCGCTTCCCGGACGGCTCCGACACCGACAGCAACTGCACGGATTTCCTGCTGCAGTCCTCCACGTCCCTGTCGGCCGCGTCGGCCGTCGGCGCGAGCAACATCAAGGTCGCGAGCGTGGCAGGCTTCGCCGCCGGCCAGAAGGTCTTGATCGACACGGGTGAGAACCTGGAGACCGCCGTCATCGGGACGGTCGGCACGCCGGGCGCGTCCACCGTGGCGACCGCCACCGACGTGGGTGCGAAGGTGATCCCTGTCGCCAGCGCAGCCGACTTCAGCGCCGGCCAGACGATCACCATCGACAGCGGAACCAACCGCGAGACGGCGGTTGTCGCCTCCCTCACCCGCGGCCGCAGAGCGTTCGGCAGCTTTCCCGGCCACAGCGCCACGATCACGGTCGCCGCCGCGCTCCAACTCGCGCACGCGGTCGGTGCCCAGGTCTCCGGCACCGGCATCACGCTCACGACTGCATTGACCCGGGCGCATGACAGCGGAGCGCAGGTCGCCAACGGCGCTCCCACGCCCGGTGCGCCCAACCGGTACTTCAGGAACCCCCGGTGAGGACGACGGGGCTCGAACCAAGTCGGTAGCACGGGCCGCGACCGGCGCCCGTTGCTTGTCACCGCGAACGCGGGGGGCGGACGAAAGAACCCGCACCGTCACGGATGACGGTGCGGGTTCGGCTCAGGCCTGCCCCATCCGCTCGATCCAGCGATACAACACGGCCACCGTTCCCACGAACACGATCCCGCCGATCCAGATGGACGCGGTGGTGAAGCCCCCGCCGACCAGAGCGATCGGATAGCTCTTGCCGGAGAACGCGACCACGGCGGCAAACACGACACCGAGCAGGCTCTCGCCGACGATGAGACCCGACGAGAGCAGCACGCCGAGCTGCTTGGTGGCGTCGGGCTTCGGGCCTCGGTCCGCGCGGCGGTTGAACCACCATCCGACGACGGCTCCGACCACCACCATGAGCGTGGTGGATGTGGGGAGGTAGATGCCGAGGCCGACCGCAAGCGGCGGCAGGCGCCACGCTTTCGTGACCTTGCCCAGGACCTCGTCGAGCACGATGCATGCCGCGCCGATGGCTCCGCCGATCGCGATGAGGCTCCAGTCGATGTTGTTCTGGATCACCCCCTGCGCCAACGCCGATATGAGTCCCGCCTGCGGCGCCGGCAGCGCTCGTGCCGGATCCACGCCAGGGGCGCCCAGGAATCCGTAGGCGTGGCTCAGCAGGTTCAACACCGGCGGGATGATGAGGGCGCCCGCGACGACGCCGATGACCAGCGCCCACTGCTGGGCCGACGGCGTGGCGTCGACGAGCTGTCCGGTCTTCAGGTCCTGGAGGTTGTTGTTGGCGATGGACGCCACCGCAAACACCACCGACGTCACGAACAGGGCGAAAGCCACCAGCGCCTGGCCGGCCGAGGCCGGCATCATCGACTTCACGAAGAGCACGAGAAGCAACGCGGCCACGACCACGACCAGGATGCCGATGCCGGACAGCGGGCTGTTGGACGAGCCGATGAGGCCCGCCATGTAGCCGCACACCGTCGACACCAGGAAGCCCATGATCACCACGAACACCGCACCACCCAGGCTCAGGAGCAGGGCATGTGAGCCGAGGCCGCTCGTAACGCTGAAGTGCCAGAACAGCCATGTGACGGGAATCAGGCAGATCAGGGAAACCAGTCCCACGACGCCGATGGGAATATCCCGCTCCGTCCGCGGAAGGGTGTCCGCCTGGCCGGCCTTGCGCACACGCGAAGCGGCCCGCGCACCGGCCAGCCCCGCAATGACGGGCTTCACCAGCGTGCCCAGCGTCCAGATGGCGGCGATGCCGATGGCGCCCGCGCCGACAAAGCGCACGTAGTGGCTCCATCCGCCCTGCGCCACATCCGCCGCGACGCCCGCGACGGGGTGTAGCGCCGTGAAGTACGGCACGGCCCAACCCCAGCCGATAAGTGCGCCGACCAGCATGGCGATCCCGACCGAGAGGCCCACCAGGTGGCCGATCGCGAACAGCGCGAAGGACAGGCTGAAGTCGAAACCCGTGGCGGAGGTCCTGTTACTGCCGACGTGGAAGTACTGCGCGACGTCGCTCGCGAAGACCTTCGTCTGCACGACGATGTAGAAGACCGCCGAGACGATGCTGCCCCATACCACTGCCTTCAGGCCCGCGCCGCTGGTCTCGACGGCGTCGCTGGCCTCGCGCCCCTCCTGACCCGCGCCGACCTTCAGCACCTCCGCGCACGCCACGCCCTCGGGATACGGAAGATCGGAGTCGGTCACCAACGCACGACGCAGGGGAATCGTGTACATCACGCCGAGGATGCCCCCGGCGGCGCAGATGAAGAAGGACACCCAGAACGGGAAGCCGGTCCACCAGCCGACGATGATGAGGCCGGGGAGCACGAAGATGAT
>CAZFIS010000232.1:0-4436 GCA_964519125.1 uncultured Gemmatimonadaceae bacterium
GATTCCCGACGGGCCTGAAGTGGTCCTTCATGCCCAAGGAGCCCACCAAGCCGCACTACCTCCTGTGCAACGCGGACGAGTCGGAGCCAGGCACGTTCAAGGACCGCGAGCTGATGCGGTGGGATCCCCACCAGCTCATCGAAGGAGTGCTCATCGCGTCCTACGCGATCCACGCCGCGCACGCATACATCTACTGTCGGGGAGAGTTCTTCGAGGCTACCCAGGTATTGGCGAAGGCGCTCGAGGACGCATACGCGGGTGGATGGGTCGGCAAGGACATCCAGGGCTCGGGCGTGGACATCGACATCACGATCCACCTGGGCGGTGGCGCCTACATCTGTGGGGAGGAGACCGGCCTCATGAACTCCCTCGAGGGGAGACGGGGCCAGCCGCGCATCAAGCCACCGTTCCCTGCGGCGGTCGGAGCCTTCGGCATGCCGTCGACGGTGAACAATGTCGAGACGCTGTCAGCGGTGCCGCACATCGTCAACCACGGGGGCGCGTGGTACCGCGAGCAGGGGACCGAGAAGAGCCCGGGCACGAAGCTTTTCTGCGTGAGCGGCCATGTGAACAAGCCCGGCAACTACGAGCTGCCGCTGGGCTTCCCGCTCATGGACCTCATCAACGACGTGTGCGGTGGCGTTCGTGACGGACACGCTCTGAAGGCCGTCATCCCGGGAGGCTCGTCCGTCCCGATCCTGACGGCGGAAGAGTGCGAGACCTGCGCGCTCGACTACGAAGGCGTACAGGCTGCGGGGTCGATGCTCGGGTGCGCCTCCGTCATCGTCATGGACGAGACCACCGACATCGTGAAACAGGTCCGGCGCATGGTGGACTTCTACGCCCACGAGTCGTGCGGCCAGTGCACGCCGTGCCGGGAGGGCACCGCCTGGATGGCGCGGGTCCTGAAGCGGGTCGAGGAGGGCAAAGGCACCGAGGAGGATCTGGACACGCTCCTCTCTATGAGCCGGCAGATGACGGGCACGACGATCTGCGTGCTGTCGGACTCTGCGGCTGCGCCGGTGGTCTCCTCCATCCAAAAGTTCAAGGACGAGTACCTGGCGCTCATCCGGCGCGGCGAGCGCGTCGGCGCGGCCTGAGGTCACGAGAACGGATATGGCAGACAAACCCACCACGATCACGCTGACGATCGACGGCCAGGAGGTGACCGTTCCGAAGGGAACGACGATCCTCGAGGCTGCGAGGCGGATCGGCAAGGACGTCCCTCATTACTGCTACCACGAGGGGCTCTCCTCGCCGGCCATGTGTCGGCTCTGCCTCGTCGAGGTGGAGGGAGCGCCCAAGCCCATGCCGTCGTGCGTGACGCAGTCGGCCGACGGCCAGGTCGTCCACACCGAGTCCGAGCTGGCCCTGGAGATGCGCCGCGGGGTGCTCGAGTTCTACCTGGTCAACCACCCTCTGGACTGTCCGATCTGTGACATGTCGGGAGAGTGCAATCTCCAGGACTACGTCCACGTCGAGGGGCGCCAGCACGGCCGCTCCCGCGAGCCGAAGCGCGTCTTCGGGCGCGACGACTTCGGCGGTGACGTCCTCTTCTACGGCGATCGCTGCGTGATGTGCACGCGCTGCGTGCGTTTCATGACCGAGGTCGAGCAGGACTCTCGCCTCTGCGTCGTGGAGCGTGGCAACCGCTCGGTCATCGATACGTTCTTCGAGGAGGGCCTCGAGGGCACGCACTGGCACGGCAACATCGTCGACCTCTGCCCGGTGGGAGCGCTCGTCTCGAAGGACTTCCTGCACAAGGCGCGCGCCTGGGACCTGGACCACACGCCCTCGATCTGCCCGAGCTGCTCGCAGGGCTGCAACATCGAGCTGCACACGCGCGACAACCTGGTCCAGCGGCTGAAGCCCAGGGAGAACCTGGACGTCAACGGGTTCTGGATGTGCGACCACGGTCGCCTCAACTACGAGTGGATCAACCGTCTCGACCGCGTCGAGGCTCCGCTCGTGCGAGAGAGCGGATCGCTCAAGGCGATGGGCTGGTCCGAGGCCCTGTCGGTCCTGCTCGAGGCGTTCGAGGCGGTCGGGGGCCGGTCCGTCAAGGCGGTCGCGTCGCCGTTCGCGTCCAACGAAGATCTCGGGACACTGAAGGCGCTCGTGGATCACCTCGGTGGTGGTGACATCGTCTATCGTTCCCCTCGGACCGACGACGAGATCGTGCTGAAGGGGTTCCCGACGCTGGCTCGGCGGCGGGATCTGGCGCCCAACGGAAGAGGGGCCGACCTCCTCGGGATGAGGAGGGTGGGAGACGACGACGCAACGGGCGGCATCGAGGACGTGGCGGCCCACAGCGGGATCGTCCTGGTCCTGGGCGACGATCTCGCCGACCAGCCGGAGACGTTCGCGGAAGGTGCGGCGCTCTACGTGTATCTGGGCACGCGCGCCGGCCCGGCGGCTTCCCAGGCGGACTTCGTGCTCCCCACGACCACCTTCGCGGAGCAGGAGGGGACGTTCACGAACCTGGAGGGTCGCGTGCAGCGCTTCTGGCCCGGGCTCGTAGCCCCCGGCGCGGCGCGCCCACCGTGGTTCGTGCTGGGAGCGATCCTCGCCGAGCTGACGGAGGAGGCCGCGCCCCGCTCGGGAGCGGAGGCTTTCGCGAAGCTCGCCGGGGCCGCCTCGGCGTTCGCGGGCCTCACCTACGACGACATCGGAAGCCGCGGGGCGGTGGTGAACGAAACCGTCCCACTATCGGGAGACTGACCGGATGGACGCGCTTCACCCCATCTCCGGGATCCCAGACCTGGTCGCGATGGCCATCAAGGTCGTGGTGGTCTTCAGCGGAGTCTTGCTGGTGGTGGCCTACACGACGCTGGCCGAGCGCAGGGTCTCCGCGTGGATCCAGGACCGCACAGGACCCAACCGGGTCGGTCCGTTCGGCCTCCTCCAGCCGATCGCGGACGGGCTCAAGAACCTGTTGAAGGAGGCCACGCTTCCGGAGAAGTCATCCAAGTTCATCTTCATTCTCGGCCCGATGGTCTCGGTGATGCCGGCGCTGGTGACGTTCGCCGTGATCCCGTTCGCCGCGCCGCTGCCCACGAAGTGGGGCGTGGTGGACATGGTCGTCGCCAACCTCCCCATCGGGATCCTCTACATTCTGGCGCTCTCCTCGCTGGGTGTGTACGGGATCGTCCTGGGGGGATGGTCTTCGAACAACAAGTACGCCTTCCTCGGAGCCCTGAGGTCGTCCGCCCAGATGGTGTCGTACGAGGTGGCGCTCGGGCTCTCCGTGGTGGCCGTGCTTCTCCTTTCGGGCAACGTGACGCTCACGCAGGTCGTGTGGCAGCAGCAGGAGCTCCATTTCTGGTTCGTGTTCCCGCTGTCGCTCGCGTTCATCATCTTCGTCGCGTCGGCGTTCGCGGAGACCAACCGGCTCCCGTTCGATATGCCGGAGGCGGAGTCCGAGTTGGTCGCCGGCTACCACACCGAGTATTCCGGGATGAAGTACGCGATGTACCCGATGGCCGAGTACGCGCACATGACGACGAGCTCGGCCCTCATGGCGACCCTCTTCTTCGGAGGGTGGGATCTCCCGGGAAGCTGGGACAACGCCTTCTGGTACCACGGTCAGCTCATCAGCGGGTTCGCGGCGAACGGCTCGATCATCCTGGCCCACCCGGCGGTGTGGAAGACGCTGGTGACCTTCGCGGCTTTCGCGCTGAAGACGGGCTTCTTCCTCCTGGTCTACATCTGGGTCCGGTGGACGCTGCCCCGTTTCCGGTACGATCAAGTGATGGCGCTGGGCTGGAAGGTCATGCTCCCCACCGCGCTCGCGTACGTGATGCTCATGGCCGGAGCGGTCCTCTCTCTGGACACGATCGGACTGCACTGGGGCTTCTGGTACGGCTTGGTGCTGACGGGGGTGAGCACCGTGGCGACGGCGGGCTTCCTCTTCTTCGTCGATCGTGGCCACACGATCAGCGGTGCCGCCGCGGAGTCGCACGGAAGAGCGAAATCGAGAGCCCTGGCGGCGTCCGTAGCCGTGGGGGACTGACACCCGTGTCCAGCATACTCCGCTAGACGAAGGAACGCAGCGACGATGGCGATATCGGTCAAGGTCATGAAGCGCCCGGAGCCGGAGCAGAACTCCTACCTCCGGGCGACGCTCAGCGGGATGGCGCTGACCTTCAAGCACCTGGTGAACCCTCAGAAGGTTACCCAGCAGTATCCGGAGGAGCAGACGGATCTACGTCCCCGCTGGCGCGGCACGCATCGCATGGAGGTCCACGCCGACGGACGGCCCAAGTGCGTGGCGTGCGGGCTCTGCCCGACGGTCTGTCCGGCCAATTGCATCCGATTGGTCGGAGGTGAGGACGATCAGGGGAACCGCTATCCCCTCGTGTACGAGATCGATGAATTCCGGTGCATCTTCTGCGGCATGTGCCAGGAGGTCTGCCCGGTGGAGGCCATCCACGTGG
>CAZFIS010000233.1:0-4411 GCA_964519125.1 uncultured Gemmatimonadaceae bacterium
CGACCGCATCTGGAAGAACGGCATCTTCGCCGGCAAGAACGGCCAGGACCGCCAGACCGGCGACATGAACAAGTTCTGGCGCGACCGCGATCTGCTGCTGCACGTCAAGAACATCAAGGCGGCGGTGCTGCTCGCGCACGGCTTCAACGACTACAACGTCGTGCCGGAGCACAGCGTGCGGATCTACAACGAGATGAAGAAGGACGGCCTGCCGGTATCGATCTACCTCCACACCGGCGGTCACGGCGGCAACCCACCGGAAGCGATGGTCAACCGCTGGTTCTCGCACTACCTGTACGGTGTGGACAACGGCGTCCAGAACGACCCGCCGGTCTGGATCGTCCAGGACGCCGGGATGCAGGATCCCGAGGGCGTGCACCGGCTCGACTCACTGAAGGCCTATGACGCCGCCCATCCGCCGGCACCCGACACGACTGCGGAGGGTCGCAGACGGGCGCGCTTCCGCCGCCGCTTCGGGCCGCGGCTGGTCACGCTGCCGACCCCGTTCGCTTCATTCCCCATCCCCGGATCGGTGCCGGTCGTCTTCCATCCGGCGGGCGGCGGAAACGGCGTCGGGAAGCTCTCGTTCTCGGCCGTGACGTCGGGCGTGGAGAGGCTCATCGACGACGTCGATTCGAGCGGGAGCGTCTACGCCATGGCGCCCGAGTCCCAGCACCGGCTGATCTACGCCACCGCGCCGTTCGACGACACGGTCCAGATCTCGGGAACGCCGCAGGTGACTCTGCGCATCGCCTTGAGCAAACCGGACGCGAACCTGTCGGTCTGGATGGTGATGCTGCCGTACGACTCGACGCGCGTCGGCTCGGAGAGCAGCGTGGGGCTCATCAGCCGCGGTTGGGCGGACCCGGACAACTATCGGTCGCTGACGCACGGCGGGAGCTACGAGTCGACACTGCCGGGCGTGCCGTTGGTGCCCGGGAAGTTCTACGACATGACCTTCGACCTCGAGCCCGACGACGAGTTCATCCCCGCCGGAAAGCGACTGGCGGTGATGATCATGTCGAGCGACGCCGAGTTCACCCTCTGGCCCAAGCCGGGCACGGAGCTGTCGGTCGATCTGGCGCACTCGTACTTCACCATCCCGATCGTCGGCGGTCGGACGCGGGTGGTGAGCGCGGGGGGGATGGAGTAGCGCTCCACCGCGTTCATCCGCGACCAGCAGGGGCCATGACGACGACGAGCCCCTGCTGGTCGCTGTCGGTAGCGGTCGCCGCCCGGGCTCTGTTCCAGGCCTGGTGAGCCGCCGGTGAACCTCACGCGCCCCAGCGTTTATATGTGTGTCGCACTGAAACGACTGGGACTCGGCATCCGCTGCCGCGGCGGCGGATGCTCGGCGGATCATACGAGGGACTCATGCTCATCTGGGAAATCGTCAGGGTGGCCCTGTCCGCCATCCGCGCCAACGTCATGCGCGCCGTGCTCACGACGCTCGGCATCATCATCGGCGTCGCCGCGGTCATCTCGGTCGTCGCGCTCGGCCAGGGGGCTCAGGCCAACGTACAGAGCATGATCCAGCGGATCGGCACGAACGTGCTCACGATCCACGCGAGCTGGGAGAGGTCACACGGAGTCGCGACGGCCTACACGAGCCCCCTCACGCTGGACGACGCCAAGGCGCTCGCGAAGGCGACCGACCCGGTCCTGGAGATCGCGCCCGACATCAGCTCGCACGTCCAGGTGACCTACTCACGCTGGAACACGTACGCCCAGGTCGAGGGCACGTGGCCCTCGTACTTCACGATCTACGATCACCATCTGGAGGCCGGGCGCTACTTCACCCAGAGCGAGGTCGACGGGATGCGCAGGGTGGCCGTGCTCGGCCACGACGTGAGCGACGACTTCGACTCGATTCCCGGCGTCATGCTGATCGGCAAGACGATCCACATCCGCGGCGTGCCCTTCACGGTCGTCGGCGTGCTCGAGGAGAAGGGCTCCGCGGCGTGGCTCAGGCCGGACGACGAGGTGTTCATTCCGGTCACGACCGCGCAGTACCGCGTCTTCGGCGGGCGCAAGCGACTGAACGACATCGACGCGGCGACCTTCGACCCCAAGCAGGTCGACGCGGCCTACCCCGAGATCGACCAGATCATGCGCCAGCAGCACAAGATCATGCCCGGGGCACCCGTGGACTACCAGGTCACGAACGCAGCCGACCTCCTGTCGACGTTCAACGAGACCAACAAGACGCTCACGTGGCTCCTCGCCGCCATCGCGGCCGTCAGCCTCCTGGTGGGTGGCATCGGCATCATGAACATCATGCTCGTGAGCGTCACCGAGCGCACGCGGGAGATCGGCGTGCGGAAGGCGCTCGGCGCCACGAACCGGAGCATCCTCTTCCAGTTCCTGGTGGAGTCGCTGACCCTGTGCGTGCTGGGGGGCGTCTTCGGCGTGGCCTTGGGCTACCTCACCGCGGCCGTCATGAGCTCGCTGGCGCACTGGAACACCATCGTGGCGCCGACCGCGGTGTTCGTGGCGCTCATCTTCTCGGCCGGCGTCGGCCTCTTCTTCGGCATCCTACCCGCGCATCGGGCGGCCAGTCTGGATCCGATCGTGGCGTTGCGCTACGAGTGAGCCGCGGCCCCTCGCTCCTTGGCCGCCGCGATCCAGGGGCTGTCGGGCGTGCACTCGGGCTGGTGCTCCAGGTCGAGACCGCTGTGCCCCGGCACGGTGTAGTCGGCGAAGAACCGGCGTAGCTCGGCCGAGAGCTCCTGGACGACGGATCGGAGCGAGGGGTCGTCGTAGCGGTTGACGGTTTCGCGGGGATCTTCCTGTAGGTCGTAGAGCTCGTTGGGGAAGCGCACGCCCTCGTAGGGGTACCGCTCGATCAGCTTGTAGCGGGGGGTACGGGCCATGCGCGCGTTGCCGTACTCGGAGATCATCGTCTTGCGCCAGCCGGGGGCCGTTGCCCCGCGCAACTGCGGGAGGTAGGAGCGGCCGGGGGAGTTGATCTGACGGGCGGTGGCCTCGTCCGGCGTCGCGCCGGCGATCTCCAGGAGCGTGGCCCAGAGGTCGGGGTGGTTGACCAGGTCGTCGCACGTCGCGTTCTGCCGGACGCCCCCGGCCGGCCAGCTCACCGTGCACGAGACGCGAACCGACTCTTCGAGGAAGTTCTGCGGAATGGTCGCGTTGCCCTTCTCCCACATCCCGTGCTGCCCGCAGTTCAGGCCGTGGTCGCCCGTGTAGACGATGAGCGTGTTCTCGAGTTGGCCCGACCGCTCCAGCTCGGCGACGACCCTGCCGACCTCGCGGTCCAGGCTCGAGACCGCGCCGTAGTACTCCATGCGCTTCCTGCGCTCGACCTCCGGCTTCCCGTTCACGGGGATCAAGGCTCTGCCGTGGCATGCGGCGAACTTCTCATGCCCGATGTCCTGGAACGTGGCCGAGCGATACTGCTCGACGAGCGACTGAGGGGCGTTGCGGTGCGGCGAATGGGTGTCGACGTAGCTGATGAACAGGAAGAACGGCTTGCCCTCCGCTCCGTCCTTCCGGTGGTGTTCGCTCAGGAAGTCGATCGCACGATCGGTCAGCAGCGGCGACTGCTGACCCTCCTCGACGACGAGATGTCCCTGGTCCGAGAAGCGCTGCTTGCCCTCGTGGGGATACTGGCTCACCCAGTAACTGAACCAGCGGTCGAAGCCCGGGTGGGGCTCCCGCGTGCGGCCGCAGTGCCACTTGCCGACCAGCCCCGTGTGGTAGCCTGCGTCCTTCAGCAGCTCCGAGATGAGCGTCTGCCCCCTCAGGCCCGGGTGGGTCAGCGCGTCGGTCTCTTCCGCGAGCCAGTCGTGGATCCCGTGCTGCGACGGCATCCGTCCGGTGAAGAACGAGGCCCTGGCCGGCGAGCACACCGGGCACGTCGTGAAGGCCTGGGTCATCCGCGTGCCTGTGCGCACCAGACGATCCAGGTTGGGGGTGATCAGCTCGGAATCTCCGTAGGCGCGCTGGGCCCACTGCCCGTGGTCGTCAGTGAGGAAGACGAGGATGTTCGGGCGGGCCGCCGGCGTTGGCGTCCGGGCGGAGAAAGGACGCAGGGCGGGCAGCGCCGCACCGGCGCCCAGCGTGCCCGAGAGCCTGAGGAATTCACGTCGATCCATCGGCTTCATGATGGCCGTCAGCTTGCCCCGGAGGCGGTGAGCCGCGCAAGGGGCAGCCCGTCCCTACACCCCCCGCACCGTCCCCAGCACGTCGGTGAGCACCCACCACACCGAGGCGGCGATCACCGCGGCGGGGATCACCCAGCGGAGCCACCGGGCCAGGAAGCGGTCCGTGGCGGTCGGGCTCTCCCCTCCGAGTTGGCGCAGCAGGTCGCCGCGGCGCATGCACCACCCGACCGTGACGACGGCGAGCACCGCGCCGAAGGTCTGTCCTCCGGACCCGAAGGTCAGGTCCCAGG